>NZ_JALOAA010000017.1 GCF_023229025.1 Sulfurimonas sp. | reverse complement strand
AGTTTAAATACCAACCTACTGCCGTAGAGTAATTATCATTTTGAGCTGTTCTTTTTAGATTATTACCCGCTATGTATTTTTAAAAGACAATCTATGCTTTGTGTATAATAGTCCTTTTAAAATTAACATTTTCTTAAGAAACACTTTTTAAATACTTTATTAGCTATAATTCCTCTCTATACTATCAGGAAATCAGATGAAATTTTTATTTACAAACACATCACACTTTAATCTTGCTAATATGTTTACATTTGTAAATATTACTGCCGGACTCTTAGCGACTTACTTTATAACTCAAAATGGTTTTTTTATAGCTATCATCCTTGCTTGGATTGGCGGCGCTTTTGATATTTTTGATGGTAAAATTGCCAGAAAATATCATCTCTCAAATGAGTTTGGAGTTCAACTTGATAGTTTTGCGGATTTTTTGAGTTTTGTTCTTGTACCGGTTTTTTTAATATTTCAAGCGGTTTATGCCCAAACTCTCTCTGGGGTTGAGTTCTTAGCTGCAGCAGTTATAAGCATCTACTACGTGATTTCAGGACTTAGAAGGCTTATAGAGTTTAATATTAACGCTGATGCAGGGGAGGTTTCAAAGTTTTTTACGGGTGTTCCTACTCCTCTTGGAGCAATTTTACTCTGGCTTGTTTATCTAGGGTCTGCATATGGGTTTATAAACGCTTTTGTAGTTATGTCTCTTATGGTACTTATAGGATGGAGTCTTAATTCCAAACTTAAAGTACCACATCCATAGTAAAGATAGTGCTCTTTACTTACTATTTAGCGCGTACTTCCCACTTCCTAGCATAAAAATCAGAATTGACATCATGAGGTATAAAAACGGAAGCTCAAAAAGAGGTGCTCCATGTTTTCCAAGAGCAAAGAGTGAGTTTCCATACGCTAAAAATATTGCAAAAAGCATATTAAACGCCAAAACTAAAGATGCAGCCCTAGCGTAAGCGCCAATTAAAATCAAAATAGGAACTACGATTTCTCCTACATATACGCCATAAGCTAAAAACTCCGGAAGTCCTGCACTTGTTGTTAAATGTTTTACTCCGCCTATACCATTTATTATCTTATCAAGCCCGTGAAAGAGCATCATTATCCCAACGGTTAATCTTAAGATGAGTTTTGCTACATCATTTGTCATCTCTTCTCCTTGTCTGCTTTTTTAAATCTACAATTTCCGACTAAAATAACCTTACCCGTTTTTATAGCTTCTTTTATATATGCCAACGTGCCTTTTGGATCAGCATCTCCGACCTCCTCCTCTATTATCTTAAGAAGGTCCTCCTCTTTTGTTATTCTCCATGTTTTCTCGTAACTATATTGTGTCTCTATTTTCATACATAGTATAATATCTAAAATTTATGATTTATTTATTTATTGCCACATGCAAACCTATTTAACTTTATCTTTTTACACAATATAAACTTAACTAATTAGTAATATAATTATTTAAATAAAAAACAGAATATATTTAGGTATAATTCGCCAAACAGTTTAGGGGAAGGTGCCTTGTCATTTGTGGCATGCTTGTATCATCTCCTATTTAAAGGAAAATGATGCAAGAAAATGCACAAACAGAAGAAAAAATGATCACATTTGATGATTTAGGACTAAAAAAAGAGATACTTCAAAGTGTCAAAGATGCCGGATTTACAATCCCAAGCCCAATTCAGTCAGCGGCAATACCGTTTATACTAGCAGGTCGCGATATAGTCGGTCAAGCTCATACAGGTACAGGTAAAACTGCTGCATTTGGTCTTCCCGCTCTTAACAACATAAACCCAAAAGATGGTGTCGGTATTTTAGTTATCACTCCGACTCGTGAACTAGCTACTCAAGTAAGCGATGAACTTTTTAAGTATGGAAGAAACATAGGTGCAAGAACCGTTACGGTTTACGGCGGCAGCTCTTACAATAGACAAATTGACCTTATTCAAAGAGGTGCAAGTGTTGTTGTTGCAACTCCGGGAAGACTTCTAGACATTCTTAAAAAGAATCTCTTAAAAGATTTTGCTCCTAGTATTGTTGTTCTCGATGAAGCCGATGAGATGCTTGACATGGGCTTTTTAGATGATATTAATGAAATTTTCTCATACCTTCCGTCAAACCGCCAAACACTTCTCTTCTCGGCTACTATGCCAAAACCTATAAAGCTTCTTGCTGAGAGAATTTTGGACAATCCTGAATTTATAAGCATCACACAAGGGGAGACAACAAATACGGATATTAACCAAGAGTATTACGTAATCGAGGAGTCTGAGAGGGATGATGCAATTATTCGCCTTATGGATTCGGAAGATTGTAAAAAAGCCGTGGTATTTTGTAGAACCAAGAGCGAAGTGGACAGACTCTCAAATGTTCTCTCGAATGCCGGATATTTAGCAAACGGTCTTCATGGTGACATGGAGCAGCGTCAACGTGAAACAGTAATTAAAGGCTTTAAAAACAATAATGTAAATGTTTTAGTTGCAACTGATGTTGCGGCTCGTGGAATACATGTAAATAATATCTCTCATGTTTTTAACTACCATATCCCTTTTGATCCTGAATCTTATGTTCATAGAATTGGGCGAACAGGGCGTGCGGGAACTAAAGGTAAAGCGATAACACTTTTAACTCCTCTAGAGTTTAAAGAGCTTCAGCGCATAAAAGCAAAAGTTGGAACTACAATGACTCATGCGTTTGTTCCAAGTAAAAATGATTTACGCGCGACAAATCTAAAATCTATTGCTGCAAATATAGTAGATCAAAAAATATATGATGAAGCTCATCAGGTTCTTGATATGCTTAAGCAAGATATTGATGAAGAGACGATTATGTTTAAATTAGTATCAATGATATTAGACAAGCAGACAATTGCCGGTCCAAACAGTATCGGTATTCCTGCCGATAAACTTGCTGCAATATTGGAAAGAGCAGCCAACAGAAGAGGTTCAAAGAGTGGACGCGGAGGTTTCCGCGGAAACAGAAGTCGTTCAGGTAGCAGCAGGGATAGAAATCGCTCAGGAAGTAGTGATAGAAGTCGTTCGGAGCGTTCAAGCGGCGGTTATCGAGGTAATAGCTCTAGCAGCGGGGATAGAAACCGCAATAGAGCTAGAGACTAAAGCTACTAAGTAATTAAAATATTTTAACTACCTCTACAGCGGCGCTTTCGTAATAGCTGAAAGCGTCTCGTTAATATCAAAAATTTTAGATCTTATTCCCGTGACTCCAGAACTCTCAAGCCTTTTTGTATGCATCTGTAAGTATGCCTCCAGTGATTTTAAATCTTCAAAAACATAAATTCCACCTGCCTCTTGTGTCTGAGGGTTCTCTGTCCAAATTTTAAAAACAAGACCTTTTTCTTTGCTGATAGATTTTGCCAACTCATCAAACGCTTCTGCCATCTCTCTACCCATTACTCCATTGTAAGGAAAATCTATTTGTAAAAGTTTCACTCTTTATCCTTTTTTTATGTAAGGATAGCGAATCTATTTAAAAAACTCTTCTAAATCAGTTAATCTGATATAATTTACATAAAAAAAGAGAAAATATGACTATTTTTGAAGATAATGAACTATATATAGAAAAAGAGCCAAGTCAAATCCCATGGCTGAAAATATTTACAAAAGAGCCGTACAAAGAGTTGGGAGATGTACCCAAGGAGCTTCGCATGAGACTATGGGAAGTTTTTGATGTCGTAGAAGATGAGATGAAAAAATACTATAACCCTAAAAAGATAAATATGGCATCATTTGCAAATATGCTGCCGCGTGTTCACATACATGTCATGGCAAGATTTGAAGAGGACAGCTATTTTCCAAACCCAATGTGGGGTGAAAAATTAAGAGAAAGCAACCTAAATCTTCCAGATGAGAAAGAGTTTCATAAAAGAGTTAAAAAAGCTTTAGAAAGCTTGTAAAAAATTATAAATACAATAAAAGTACTTATTTTAGATTGTTAAAATTCTCCATTTTGTCATAGTTCGAGGCGAAGTTTGGTTTTGTTGAGGAGCATACTAAAGTATGTGACGAAAGAAAACCAAATTTCAACGAAGAAATCTGGCAAAAGAGTTATTTTAACGGGCTAAAAGGGACAAGGGCTGAACCCCATGTCAATCCCCCGCCAAAAGCATCAAGTAGCATAAGCTCACCGGCTTGAAGTTTGCCGCTCTCATATATATCATTAATCGCCATCGGTATAGATGCACCTGACGTGTTTCCATACTTTGCAACCGTTAATACAACCTGCTCATCTTTTAGCTTAAGTGCATCGCCAACCGCTTTTATAATTCTCAGATTTGCCTGATGGGGTACAAAATGTTTAATATCAGCGCTTTGTATATTATTTTCTCTAAGTATATCTATAACATCTTTTGTCAAAGTCTTTACTGCTACTTTGAATGTCTCATTCCCCTTCATCTGCATAAAGCAGCTTGAAGCTTCTTGTTCGAGCGTATCGTGTGCACTTCCGCTTCCACCGTCTGGAGTCATAAGAAGGTCTGCAAATTTGCCATCTGCTCCGGTATGAATATCTATAATAGCCTCTTCTTTATTCTCTGTTGCACTAATTACGGCAGCTCCGGCACCGTCACCAAAAAGAATACATGTACCTCTGTCGCTATAGTCTGTTATCGCGGAGAGTTTTTCTGCACCTATTATAAGAACATTCTTTTTCATACCTGCTTCTATAAAAGCCTTTGCTATTGAGAGAACATAAACAAAACCGGTACATGCAGCAGAGATATCAAATGCCGTTACATTGCCAAGACCAAGTTTAGTACTTATAATAGTTGCAGTTGAAGGCATGCAGAAGTAGTCAGGTGAAATAGTAGCGCAAACTACCATATCGATTTCACTCTTGTCTAAGCCGCTTCTCTCTATTGCAAGCGTAGCAGCTTTAGCGCCCATATCACTTGTAAATTCATCACTTGCAGCGATATGTCTCTCTTTTATGCCTGTTCTTTTAGTTATCCATTCATCTGACGTATCTACCATTTTTGAGAGGTCTTCGTTTGAAAGAATCTTACTAGGAACATAAGCACCTATAGAGCGAAATGCTGCATATGCCATTAAATTTCCTTATTTTGTATTGCTTCAAGCCTTTGGACTATATGCCCGTTTACACCGGTATCTACATAGTTTATTGCTTGAAAAATTGCATTTTTAATTGCTTTTGGAGTACTTTTGCCGTGACTTACAATAGCACACCCTTGAATTCCGATAAGAGGAGCTCCGCCTATCTCTTCATAATTCATCTGTTTTTTCAAAAGTTTAAACACTTTTCTCATAAGAAGAGCTCCCGTAATTGCTACAGGGGATTTTCTTATATAATCTTTTATCAATCCACTAATTGTAGAAGCTACGCCCTCAGATGCCTTAAGCACTAGGTTACCGACAAATCCATCGCACACTATAACATCACAGCTTGCATTGAAGATATCACTCCCCTCAACATTACCTTTAAACCCTTTGTATCCCTCAAGTAGTTTAAATGCTGCTTTTGTTACTTCGTTGCCCTTGCTTTTCTCTTCCCCGTTTGCTAAAAGACCTATTGATGGGGTTGCTACTTTAAACATATCTTCTGCATAGCATCCGCCCATTACAGCAAACTGTAATAGATGTTCAGCTTTAGAGTCAACATTTGCCCCTACGTCAAGTATAACAGATTTTTTACTACTCTTCGTAGGCATCAAAGCAACAAGTGCAGGTCTTAAAACACCTTTTAATCGCCCCAATCTAAGAGTTGCCAATGTCATAGTTGCTCCACTGTGCCCAGCCGAGACTACTCCATGAGCTTCGCCGTTTTTTACTAACTCGATAGCTTTGTAAATAGAACTCTCTTTTCTCTTGACTGCATCGGTTGCAGCATCATCCATGGAGATTACATCATCTGCTTCAACTATAGAAATCTTATCTCTATAACGCTTTGGTAACAAAGGTAAAATTTCAGACTCTTTACCTACAAGAATAGGAATAAAGAGTTTATGTTTAAGGGCCTGAATACAGCCCTCAACAATTGGCTTAGGACCGAAGTCCCCTCCCATTGCATCAATAGCAATCTTTACCATTAACTATTTATACTCACCGGTTGTTGGGTTAATATGGTGTGGAAGTTTGTATGTTCCGTCTTTATCTTTAACCGGTTTTGCTAAAGTTATTTTGTAGTGAGTTCTTCTTTTCGCTGAACGTGAATGCGAGACTCTTCTCTTAGGTACTGCCATAATTTTTTCCTTTGTTTAATTTTATTTCTCCGCAAAAGGGACAAATCCCTTTTTTCGCTTTTAACCGCTATGGTCGCAAGACCTTTGGTTTTTTAATAAAGCTAGCCTCTTTTAGAGGCAGAGTAGTTGCAGGCTACTCTTTATTTACAATTTTTACAGTTGTGATAATCACTCTTTATAAGCTCTATCTCAGACCTTAGAATCTCATTTAAATCTACTGTAGAGTTTAGCGACTCCACGACATCTAAAAGGGTCTCTTCATGCTTTTCATAAAGACCGTCTGAGATAAAAAATTCTAACTCTTCATCAATATCAAGCTTAAACTCATCAGCGCAAATATCACAATTTACGTCAATTTCTCCACTTAATTCTGCCTTTAGCAAAATTAATTTGTCGGTATCATACTGTAAATAACCTTTAAAAGTCATTTCATTAGATGTAACTTCAAATTCTAAAGGCGTAGAGCTTACTTTTCGTAATACTACTTTCATAAAGGAGTTTCGACTCTCTTTATTAATAGTTGCTTCATAGATTAAGAGATTTCTCTCTCAGAGAAAAAGAACGCTATCTCTACAGCTGCATTCTCAACAGAATCACTTCCATGAACTGCATTAGCATCTATATTTTCAGCAAAGTCTGCACGAATTGTGCCGGCTTCTGCTTCTTTAGGGTTAGTAGCACCCATTAGATCGCGGTTCTTTTGCATTGCATTTTCACCCTCTAAAACAGAAACAACTACCGGACCGCTAATCATAAAATCAACTAAATCACCAAAGAAAGGTCTCTCAGAGTGAACTGCATAAAAAGCTTCTGCATCTGCGCGGGAGAGTTGTATCTTTCTTGTTGCTGCTATTTTTAAACCATTGCTCTCAAAACGATCTAAAATTTTACCTACAACGCCCTTAGCTACGGCATCTGGTTTTATTATTGATAGTGTGCGTTCCATCAAATCTCCTGTTTAATATATAAAATTAGAGTGGAATTGTACCTAAAAAGAGTCTGATTTAAGCTAAAATAGAAAAATTTTTGAAAGATGTTTTAAAAAAGATATAAATCATAGGGGTAAAACCCTATGATTTTAGTTAAGAAAAGATTACTCTACTACAGCTTTGCCTATACCGCGCATATCATCTGTAATATCTTCACGGTGTGCAGGACTTTCGCCTACAACATCCCATGTAATACATCCCTCTGTAGGACAAGCGGTAGCACAAGCAGGTTCGTCATGATAACCAACACACTCTACACATTTATCTGCATATACATAATAAATTTCTTCACCTGTTGGATTATCATCCTCATCTACAATTGCCTCTACTGGGCACTCATCTATACAAGCACCACAGTTAATACAAGTATCTCCAATAATTACTGCCATTAGGATTCTCCTAGTTTTTATTTTCTCGGTAAGTTTAGCCAAAGATTTTTAAATAAAGCTAAAAAATCTTCCTTAAAAGAGTAACAAAGATAATTTGTTACTCTTTTAATGTTAAAACTCCCTCACATGGGAGTTTTGATAATGATTATTATTAAATATTCAAATACTCTTTAATATCATCAACTCTATCTGTTTTCTCCCATGTAAATCCATCTTCTTCTCGTCCAAAGTGCCCATAAGCTGCTGTTTTTCTATAAATAGGGCGAAGCAAATCTAAAGAGTTTATAATCCCTTTAGGGGAGAGGTCAAAAAGCTCTTTTACGCAAGCTTCAATTTTTGCTTCATCCACTATGCCTGTTTTATGCGTATCTACCATGATGGAGATAGGTTCAACAACGCCGATTGCATAAGAGACCTGCAGAGTTACTCTGTCACATGCTCCGGCAGCTACTAGATTTTTTGCTATATGTCTACATGCATAAGCAGCGCTTCTATCAACCTTTGTAGGGTCTTTTCCACTAAATGCACCACCGCCATGAGGACAACTGCCACCATATGTATCTACTATGATTTTTCGCCCGGTAAGTCCTGCGTCACCTTGTGGACCGCCTATAACAAATTTTCCCGTCGGGTTAATATGAAAGATAGTTTTATCATGCATAAGCTCGGCAGGAATAACAGCTCTTATAACCTCTTTTATCACATCTTCATGAATCTTTTCTTGAGAAATTTCTGGAGCATGCTGCGTCGATACAACAACAGTCTCAACTGAGACAGGCTTATCTCCTATATACTTGATACTTATCTGAGCTTTGCCGTCTGGGCGAAGATAAGGGATAATCCCCTCCTTACGAACCTCTGCTAATCTTTGCGCTAAGCGGTGAGCCAAATATATAGGAAGAGGCATAAGAACATCAGTTTCACGACAAGCGTACCCAAACATCAACCCTTGATCGCCTGCACCAATCTCTCCGCCGGCTTGATCTACTCCTTGACTAATATCAGGAGATTGCTCTCCAATAGTGTTTAAAACTGCAGCAGAGCGGTAATCAAAACCATAAGTTGCATCTGTGTATCCAATCTCTTGGACAACTTTTCGTACAATCTCTTGCATTGGAGCATAAGCCGTTGTTTTCATTTCGCCTGCAATTACACAAAAACCATTTGATACCATTGTCTCACACGCAACGCGTGCATTTGGATCATGTTCAATAATATAATCCAAAATTGCATCACTGATTTGATCTGCCATCTTATCAGGATGCCCTTCTGTTACAGACTCTGAAGTAAAGATATACTCTTTTGGAGCATTTGCTTCTTTTGTCATCGATTTTCCTTATTGAGATATAGGGTCTAGCCCCATAAATCAACGAAAGTATATCAAAAAAGAGAATAACTTTGGTTGCTTAGATTTTCATTAATATACTTTTGTTAGAATTTTGCAAACAAACTAAAAGGATATATATTATGTTAGTAACAAACCCAGCCCCAGATTTTACAGCTACAACAGTTTTAGCAGACGGCTCAATCGTAGATGACTTTAAATTATCAGAAAACTTTGGTGAAAAAGGTACAGTTTTATTCTTTTACCCGCTTGACTTTACTTTTGTATGTCCTTCTGAAATTATCGCTTTTTCTCACAGGATTGAAGAGTTTAAAGAGCGCGGCGTAAATGTTATAGGTGTTTCGGTTGATAGTCAGTTTTCACACTTTGCATGGAGAGAGACTCCTGTAGAAAAGGGCGGTATCGGAAGAATTAAGTATCCGCTTGTAGCAGACTTGACTAAACAAATCTCTAAAGACTATGACGTGCTTTTTGACGAATCAGTTGCACTTCGCGGTTCATTCCTAATAGATGCAAAAGGTATCGTTCGTCATGCAGTAATCAACGATCTTCCACTAGGTAGAAATATTGATGAGATGATAAGAATGGTAGATACTATGCAGTTTACAGATGAGCATGGCGAAGTTTGTCCTGCCGGATGGCAAAAAGGTGATGAGGGAATGAAGGCCTCAACTGAAGGTGTTGCAGAGTACCTTGCTAAAAACAGCGAAAAATTATAACATTTTTTAGCATGTGAACTCTCACATGCTATATTATTCTCTTCTCCTCTTTGCCTCTATGATTACGATATATTAAAAAAATTTATAAACTTATCTCTTTAAGCATTGCCTTGTTGTGATTAAATTGGTATCATTTACTATAAAAATTCACAGTAACGGATTAGCATGAAAACGATTTTATTTATGTGTTTAGTAGCGGTATCTATTATTGCTTCAGAGGTACAAGGGGATGTGCAAGACAAAAGTCTGCAAGAGGAAGTGAAGTATATAATTGACGCGAAGAACTACGGTTTAGTTGCTGCAAAAGATGCCTATTATGTTATAGATAGTCATAAATATGGGACTATGCAGGAGTATTTCGCATTTGCAAAACAAGAAGACGCAAAAGATCATGTAGAGAAGTATGGCGGAAGCGTGGTAGATTATGAAACCTACACAAAAATGAAGAGTGAGGGTTTAATAAAATAACCGCTTAAATCTCTTTTTTTACAAATTTAAGCGCTCTCTGGTTTACAAAAACTATATCTCGCCACTGTTTTTTCGGTGCAATCAAGTTCAGACGTTTAGGGTTTGAGCTTCTAGATATTGCTACATAAAACTGAGAGGGTGCGAAAATCTCATTTGTCTGGATTATTAAATCCTCTATACTCATACCTTGTGATTTATGTATGGTTATAGCGTAAGCTAGTTTTATGGGATATTGATAGACACTAAAGAGAGTCTCCTGAACTACCTCTTTTTTCCCATCTATGCTCTTCTCTCTCCAGACATCTTTGCTTTGGGGTAGCGTCTCAAGTTTTACAACAACGCCGTCTCTTTTTTGTACATAAACAAAAGTGTTATCTATATTTACAACCTCCCCGCGTTCACCGTTGAAATAGTTCCATGAGTTTCTCGTAAAGAGAACCGGCGCACCTATCTTTAACTCCAGCTCTTTTTCTATCCTTGCATCATCTATAAAACGCTCTATCTCAACATCTTTTGCGCTTTTTGTATGTTTTACTATTTCGGCTTCTTTTACATACAACTCACTCTCTACAAACTCAAGCTGATTTCTGTTATGTTGTGATGCTGAGATATTTTTTCCAAATAAAAATGTAAATTCACTTAACTCTTGAGGTAGAGGCTTTATAAACTCGTTTAGGGTGTTATGCACATTTTCATCTACATATCCGTCTCTAATACTAGAGAGAAGCTCTATAAATCTACTATCATCTGTTCTATAAATATGCGTTAACTCAATATGCTCAAAATCAAACTTTTTCCATGAGGGGGATTCAAACGCAAATCTGACTTCAGCGTAGCCTCGCACGACAGGAGGAAGCTGTAAGAAATCACCTACTGCCAAAAGCGAACCCCTAAAACCACTCTGCCCTAATCTAAGATATACCATATCTAAAAGTGCATCACTGACCATAGATATCTCATCTATAACAACCAAGTCCATTGATGAGATAAGCTTTTTAATTTTTTTAGAAGCCTCTAGTTTGCCGTTAAACTCAAGCTCTTTTATACTTACTGCAATTCCCAGATCAAAAAAACTATGCAGAGTCTGCCCACCGATAAGTGTAGCTGCCATTCCGGTAGAGGCGAGTTTGGCAACTTTTTTTGCTTCATCCTCGTAATATTTTATAATATTTCTTGTAGTTGTTGTCTTTCCGACACCAGCGCCGCCTGTTAAAAACACATTTCTCTTAGCTCTTAATTTTTCAATAGCCGTATTCAAATAATCCATAAAAAATTATACTATAATATAAAAAAATTATTGGGGATTTCTATAGTATGAGTGAAAGAGTATTAATAGTAGAGGACAACAAAACTTTAGCAAAACTAATTGCTAAAAAAATAGCTCTTGAGCTTGGTTTTGAGGTTGATATGGCGTATAGTCTTAAAGAGGCGAAGCTATTTTTAAAAAGATATAAATATTTTTTAACTCTTCTAGATATCAATCTTCCAGATGCGCCAAACGGCGAGATAGTTGACTATGCGATAGAGAGAAAAAATCATGTAATTGTTCTAAGCGGAAACATTGACAAAGAGTTTAGAGCAAATATGCTGAAAAAAAATATTATAGATTATGTAACAAAAGGCGGCATAAACGATATAAACTATATATTACAAACGATAAAAAGAGTCCAAAAAAATAGAAATCACAAAATTTTAATAGCTGAGGACTCTCTTGTTTTTAGAAAACAAGTACAAAGTTTGCTTGAAAATATGTTTTTTAAAGTAATTACGGTGGCTCATGGGGAAGAGGCACTTGGAATTTTAAATACGACCGCCGACATAAGCCTAGTACTTACCGACTTTCATATGCCCGTTATAAACGGTCTTGAACTCACTCAAGAGATTAGAAAAACATATACAAAAAATGATTTGGCAATAGTAGTCATGTCAGAGGATAGTAATGATGAGACAACCGCACTTTTTCTAAAAAGCGGCGCAAACGACTTTATAAAAAAGCCGTTCTCCAAAGAAGAGTTCACATGCCGTATAAATAACACTATTGAGGCGATTGAGAATATACATGAGATAACAAATAATGCACAGCGCGACTTTTTAACAGGTCTATACAACAGAAGATACTTCTTTAAAAATGCCTCCATCTACTTTGAAAATGCTAAAGAGAACTCAGATAGTTTTGCAATTGCCATGATTGATATAGATGATTTTAAAAAGATAAACGATACATTCGGTCATGATATAGGGGACTTAGTTATTATAAATCTAGCCGACATGTTACGCTCTAACCTTTTGAGTGATAATCTCGTCGCTAGTTTTGGCGGCGGTGAATTTTGTATATTACTTAAAAGCATCTCGGCCCAAGAAGCTGTTGAGACTATTGAGAGTATTAGACAAAAGATACATGAGAACAGATTTTCAAGCAACAATAAAGAGATAAGCTACACTATATCCATCGGGCTTGTAACGACTGCTGAAGAGAACTTGGACTCAACCGTCAATGAGGCGGATATGCTGCTATATAACGCGAAACAAAACGGAAAAAATCAGATTGTTCACAACTAATCTTCTAAGATTATGACTTCTCCAAATGGGATATCTGACTCCTTTGGGGTAATCCATTTAGTTACATAGTTTGGTTCATTCTCTGGAAAAATTCCCTCTAAGTCAGTAAAATACAGAAGTAGTTTTGTATCTTCAAGCTCACTATCTATAAACTCAAAAACAGCCCTAAAATCAGTAGCTCCTCCGCCTTTTACATCTGCTTCTAAAGTATCGCCGGCGTAAAAAGTTTTATGTGAGCGGATTTTATCATCGCAAATCAGCAGATCAATCTGATAGTTTCCTATCGTATTCATCAGAAAATTGAGCTCGCTTAAAAACTCTCCCAAAAGCTTTTCATCAACAGAACCAGAACTATCTACCGCAACAACTAGCTTAAATCTCTGAGTTGTTGATGAGGGCAGATATATACCAAGATGCAAAAACTTCTTGTTTGGCGGCAACATAACATAATCATCTCTGTAAAATCTATCTAGTGCTGCCCTTAACTCATTTCGCCAATCAATCTTACCTTTACATGTAAGATCAAAAAATCTCTCCATGGAGCTTGGAACTTCACCGCTATCTAACTCCTCATCAATCTTTGCTTTTGCAAACTCTTCAAAGAGTTGCTCCTCTTGACTTATTTGCTTATTTTGAGACTTCTCTTGCTCTTTGTTATCATTTTGAACATCATCCACCTCATCAGCTTCATACTCAAGCTCATCACGTAAAATATCCTCTTTTAATTCAGCATAAATCTCTTCGGCGTACATACCGCAAAATCTTTTAGAGTAGTGTGCTTCATCGGGACGCTCTAAGCCATTTTCCACCAACATGTCATTTATGGCATAGTCAGTTGCCAACTGCCAGAGCCATCCGCTTCTGCCGCTTTTTCTAGCTTCATGAGAGAGTGAAGCATGCATAGCGGCATTTGCAAAAACAAACTCCATCTCTTTAGGCGCTAAAGAGTCTAAAAAATCTCTGTTGTACTCAAGTTTTATGCCGTTGCTTTTAAAACTCTGTATATCATCATTTTTAACTAACTCTACTTTTGAGGCTATCATTCCAAAAAGTGGATAATTGACAAGAAGTTTTGCTTTTGCTTGTGAGATTTTTTGATTTAACGTTCTCATAGATAAAATTACTCTATGCACCAATCAATAGGTTTTAATCCGTGAGCACTCAGATACTCATTCGTCTTTGAAAACGGCTTTGAGCCGAAAAATCCTCTGTATGAAGAGAGAGGAGAAGGGTGTGGAGCTTTTAGTATAAGATGTCTTTTGTCATCTATTAAAGAGGCTTTTGCGGCTGCCGGAGCTCCCCAGAGTATAAAAACCAAGTTCTCTTTTTGCTCATTAAGCACTCTTATTAGTGCATCAGTAAATATTTCCCAACCCATATTTTTATGGGAGTTTGCTTCATTTGCACGAACACTCAGTACGGTATTTAGCAAAAAAACACCCTCTTTTGCCCACTTAGTTAAATTTCCGCTTTGAGGTACATGGCATTCAATATCCTCATGTAGCTCTTTGAATATATTTTTAAGTGAGGGCGGATGAAGTATGCCCTCATTTACTGAAAAAGCAAGTCCATGCGCTTGATTTACACCATGGTAAGGATCTTGACCCAAGATAACAACCTTTACATTTTCAAACGGTGTATTATTAAAGGCTGCAAAAATCTCTTCTGCTTTTGGATATATCGTATGATTTTGCCCCTCTTGTGTCAAAAACTTTTTTAGTGACACAAAGTAAGGTTTTTCAAACTCATCAAAAAGTACCCTCTTCCAACTCTGCTCAATCTTTAAGTCTATCATCTATACTATTTTAGTTTCTTCTTCAAATCACTTACAAACTCTGTTATATCATCATGAAGTGCTTGTAAATCCTCTTCATGCTCAACCTCATCGGCTAATATCTGCGAAGCAATATCATAAGTCACTATATCTTTGTCTCTTGTCAAATCAACTATGCTTGAGTAGACTTGAATGGCGCATTGCTCGCCTTTTATAGCATCTTGCAAAATTGAGACAACATCAAAATCTTCCGGTTCTTCATATCCGCAATTTGTCTTTTTCATCCACTCATTTGGACTTAACAGAGGCGTTCCACCAAGCTGAAGGATTCTATCAGCTACCATGTTTGCATGTCTTAGCTCATCTGCTGCATGCTGATCGAGTTCGGCAATAGCAGCATCTTTCATGATGCCCTTTACCACTTTACTCTCTATGAAGTATTGATAATATGCCAACCACTCATCCGCATAAGCCCTGTTTAGCAGTTTAATAACCTCAGAGACCTCTATACCTTTTATAATCGAATTACCCACTCTAGCCATAATAAACTCCTTGAAAAAATTTTAGTACACTTCTATAGTACAATAAATTTATTAACTTCAAAAAAAACTTTTAACTAAGCAGGTAAGCAAACTTTCTAACCCACTCCTTAAACATGTCCGAGTGCTCCATAGTTATGCCGTTTCTCTGCAGATCTTGAACTACTATCACTGCAAACTCGCTTTTTAGTTCAAGCGTATATCTAAGCAAATTCTCCAACTTCTCATCACTCTTATCTTTGAGGTACGCACTTACAAGTCCTGTTGAGAGCGCATAAAGAACATCAACCTTATCGCTGTACTCGCCGCTTCCCGTCTCTAAGATGCTCTTGATATCAGGTAATTTGTTCATAACTTTACAAAATGCCAAAAAGGAGGTTGCAGCATCTCTGCCGACTGCCCCGCTTATAATATCCAGAAGTAAATCATCCGAGACACTGCTTCTAAGCACGCTGTTGACATACTCCCAGCTTCTTGGCGTTGCAAAACTTTTAACATCACTTTTTGGATCAAAAGTAAAAAGGTGTTCATTTTTATATGAGATATAGGAGATTACTCTCTCATCAACACCACTTCCATAAGCCCAAAGCCTCCAATCCTCAACATTTACATCCATCTCAAAATGGACAAACCTGTTTGCCAAAGGGCTTGGCATACGGTATGTGACACCTCTATCGCCTTCACGGTTTCCGGCAGCTACTATCGCCCACCCATCAGGAAGTTCATACTCGCCGACTCTTCTATCTAGTATGAGCTGATACGCTGATGCCTGAACAGTTGGAGCCGCAGAGTTTAACTCATCTAAAAAGAGTATGCCCTCTTTATCTTTTGGCAAAAAAGCAGGAGGTGCCCAGAGTGCGCTATGCAAATCTTTGTCATAAAAAGGAATCCCCTTTAAATCAGTCGGGTCCATAAGTGCTAATCTTAAATCTATAAACCCTATCTCTTTGCTTTTTGCTATCTGCTTTACTATTGAAGATTTTCCAATCCCCGGTGCACCCCATAAAAATGTAGGCACTCTCTGCTCTACTAAAGAGTCTATTGCACTTATCAAATCCGTTGCTCTCACACTTCCCATCCTATATTAACTTGTTGTATATGTCTGCCAAATTCGGCATTAGTTTTTACGAATCTCTCATATCTACTATCTAGCTGTAGCTGATATAAAATCTCTATGGGCGTACTCTCATTTTTTGCCAACTCTTCATAATATTTACCCTTTTTATAAGCATCTTCAAGTACCTCCGGCGGTGTTGCTTTGTTTGCATATATAGAGGATAAGATGTTTTTGTCTCTGCTTTGTAAGAGTGAGTTTAAAATCTTTTTATCAAGATTATCATTTAAAGACAATGCATAACAAACCTCATCATCTCCAAGTTCTAGCAGTTCTTCCTGCATCTTTGGAGTGAGAGTTTCATTAAGTGCTAATGCTACCTTTTGCTCTTTACAAAGCTCAAAAAGCTCATCTGAAAGCTTTATGCTTTTTGCTACATTTTTTCCCAACTCCTCATCTTTTAAAAACTCTACTGCAAGTGCTGTTTTTAGATTTTTATTCAATGAGAGCGCCTCAGATATTGCAGGGTTTTTTGCATTTTTAAGAAGATGCTCTTGCATCTTATCATCACAATATAGACTCATAGCAATTGCAGACTCTATTTTTGGATGAAATTTTATGGGCTCAAGCAGTGAGAGAACTTTTAAAAGTTCTCTGCTTTTAGTCTGCCCGACAAGATGCAAAATACCAGTAGTTGCATACTGAACATTATGATTTCTCTCTATATTCTCATAAAAGCGCAAAATTAGAGCAGCGCTTACATCACGGTTATCATCATTCTCAAAAAAGTCCTCGCCGCCCCATGAGTACATCTTTAATAGTTTAAAAAAAAGCTCATCGTCTATCATGCCATTTTGTATAAAACTCTTTAGTCTCTCTTTATTACGGCTTAACTTTAGGCTCATTAGAAGAGTGTTTGCGTCTATATACTTTGCAAGCTCCCTCTCTAGTACGTCAATAGTAGCAAACTCAACACGGTTTGAGTGCTGTTGATAAAGCTCTTCACTTCTGTTTTGCTCATAGGGGGTCATCATTTTGCCATCAACAACTAAAGCGACCTCATCACTAAATTCTTCTGCTATTTTGACTTTATGAAAAAGAAGCTGAGAGCTTAACTCATCCATACTAAAAGCACGGCTCTTTCCAAAAAGCAATATTTTTCTATCTTTTAATTCTTTTAAATTCATAAACAGATTATAGCATCCGTTACACTCAGTTTGTTATAATATCCAAACAAAGAAAAGGAGTTTTATGAAAATATGCGCACCTTGGGAGAAAGCATTTAATAGAGTTGCTACCCCGTTTGAAGAGTTTATCCGCGCCCAAACGACAACCGGTTTAGTTTTGATGTTTATGACGGTAGTTGCTTTAATTTTAGCAAATTCTCCATTTGCAGAGACATATCTGGATCTTTTTCATACAAAAATATCTATTTTTGTAGGCGAATTTGGTATATCCAAGACAATTCACCACTGGATAAATGACGGGTTGATGGCTATCTTTTTCTTTATTATAGGATTGGAGATAAAAAGAGAGATTACTGTAGGGGAACTCTCAAACATAAAAGCTGCCACTCTGCCTATACTTGCTGCTCTTGGCGGGATGGTTATGCCGGCACTCGTATATCTGGGAATCAACTCCGGTACCGAGGGAGCAAACGGCTGGGGAATTCCAATGGCGACAGATATTGCTTTTGCAATTAGTGCTTTAGTGCTTCTTGGTAACAGAGTCTCTAACTCGCTTATTACTTTTTTGGTAGCTCTTGCAATTGTCGATGACTTGGGTGCTGTTGTGGTAATAGCACTCTTTTATACAGAGCAAATCAGTGTTTTTCCTCTAGCTTGGGCTTTTATATCACTCTTAGTCATGATATTATTTAACCGTTTTGGGATACATGCTGTTTTGCCGTACTTTATCGTCGGATTTATTATGTGGCTTTTTATGCTTGAATCTGGGGTACATGCTACAATTGCCGGAGTTATCGCCGCTATGGCAATTCCTTCAAAACCAAAATATGAGCCCCTAGATTTTATAGACTACACAAAAGAAAAACTTGACGAATATAACAAATATACAGTAGCTACCAATAATAAGTTGCATGAGAAGCAAAAAGCAATACTTCAAAATGTAAAAGATAAGATTGACGCGCTTAGTTCCCCTTCTGCAAAACTTGAACATTCGCTTCATCTATCTGTGAGTTTAGTGGTAATACCGCTGTTTGCTCTTGCAAATGCCGGCATCTCTATTGATTTCTCATCTGCCATGGATACTGTTGTACAGCCGGTATCACTCGGTATTATTGCCGGACTTACCATTGGAAAAGTACTTGGAGTTGCCGGAGTCTCTTGGCTTGCTATTAAAATGGGAATCGCTAAGCTTCCGCAAAACAGCAGCATGAGTCAAATTTTCGGTGTTGCGTTTCTTGGCGGAATCGGCTTTACTATGTCAATATTTATTGCCGATTTGGCATTCGTCGGTAATGATGCTCTTATTTTTCAAGCTAAAGTAGGCATCTTGGTTGCTTCCTTGTTTGCAGGTTTATTTGGATTTATGTGGCTTAGATTTATTGCTAAATCCCCAAATAAACAGATATAATTTTAATTTAAAGGATTTACTTATGAAAAAGATATCTCTTATTTTATCTATAGCTATAGCTGTTTTTGCAAATAATGCCGTACATGAATTTGCACCTAGCAAAGATTGTCAAAAATGTCATGCTCAAATATATGATGAGTTTTATGGATCTATGCACGCAAATGCAACGCCTAGCAAAGATGTAATTCACAAAGCTGTTTGGGACAAACAAGTAGCCATGACAAAAAGTGAGCAGTACAGCTGCGGGAAGTGTCATACTCCGGCTGCAGACAACTTAGACAAAATGACAACACCGGGTCAAAAAGCTATATTTGATGAGAACAATCCAACGCACCAAGAGGCTATTAGCTGCGCATACTGCCACCGCATAGAGAAAATTGAGGAGCATACACAGAGCAACACAAATATAATAAGCCAAACAAAGCAAAGCTACTACGGCTCAAACAGAAGCTCTCTTGATTCGCCGTACCATAAAATCATTACCGATGAGAATGAAAACTTCAAAAACGGCAACGTATGCATCGGTTGTCACTCTCACAATGTAAATAAATTCGGTCTAAATTTATGTTCAAATAATGTAAACAGCCAAATGAGTGATGCCAACTGTGTAAGCTGCCATATGCCAAAGATTGATGGCAGCGTCTCATCTGTTATTGAGACAAAAGAGCACTCTTTTCATGGATTTGCAGGAGCGCATTTTCACTCTGAGATGTTGAGCAAGTATGTAGATATCTCCCTGCTTAGAAATATAGACCATTTCATAGTAAATGTTGACAACAGAAGCTCACATGCATTTTTGCTTCACCCTGCCCGCATGGCTGTTTTAAAGATAAGCGTACTTAGAGATGGCAAAAATATAGAGCTTGAAAAAGAGGTTTTTTTAAGAGTTCTAGGAAAAGAGGGCAAACCTGCAATGCCGTGGATGGCTGACTCTATAATAAAAGATACGATGATCGGCGCAAATGAAAAAAGAGCCGTAAAAAGAGAGTTTAAGCTCGAAAATGGCGATAGAGTGGATGTCGTTCTGGGCTGGTTTTTAGTAAATCCAAAAGCCCTTGAAGCTCTCGGATTGCAAAATGAGAAGGTTGCAACAGAGTTTAAAGTGTTTAAGAAGCAGAGCTTTAACTTCTAGTTAATGTTACGCACTAAAACGAACTCGTCCGTTTTAGTGGCAGGGACATCTTGTCCCTTGCAACCCCCTAAAGCTACGAAAAACAAATTTTTCGAGATTTATAGGGATTTTGCAATTTTTTACAAAAAGTGCAAAATATCAATTTTTAAATAAAATCTCACACCCGCTAAAGATAAAATCCAGCTCACTTGATGGCTCTTTGTAAAGCAAAGGGCTATCTAAATCCACATGCTTTACAACATCTCTATAAGCAAAGGCAAGATAGAGAGCTATATTTATAGAGTAGGGACCCTCAAGCATTGAGCCTAACATACATATAATCCTGTTTTGTCTTGCATACTCCAAAATCTCTATGGCTTTTGTTACTCCGCCACACTTCATAAGCTTGATATTTATCATATTTGCACTCTGTGACTCCATGACTTCTTTAGCGTCTTTTAGGCTAAAAACTGCTTCATCTGCGAGTATTGGAATGCTTGAGAAGTGTGTAATCTTCTTTAGGGCATCTAAATCCGTTGCAATCACGGGCTGTTCAATCAGCTCAATCTTTACGTCAAGCATATTTTTTATAAACAGAAGCGTGCCCTCAAAATCCCAAGCCTGATTTGCATCTACTAAAATCTCACATGAGGGCAGCTCTTTTGCTATGCGCCTCACAATATCTACAGCATGCAAAACATCGCTGCCGACTTTTACTTTGAGTATATATCTGCCCTCTTTATACGCTTTTTTGGCATCTTGTAGCATCATATCTGCAGAGTTTAGGCTTATAGTAACATCTGTTTTTATGGGGGTTAGATTTTTTATGCCAAAATAGCTAGATAGAGTTTGATTTGTCTCTTTTACATGCAGAGATATAAACGCCATGTCAAGTGCGGCTTTTGCACTTAGGCCTATCTTACACGAAGAGTGCAAAAATTCTAAAGCTTCTTTACATGCAAGGTTTATAAACTGCTCTTTTACACTCTTGATTGACTCGAGGATAATCTCTATATCCTCCCCCGTTACTGCCTTTGTAGCCGGCGCTTCACCGATGCCCACGTATCCGTTTTCATCTTCAACATGAACTCGTACAAACTCCACATGCGAACTCTCTCGAAGAGCTGTTCTAAAAGGAGTCTTAAGAGGTATATGTTTTACTTCTGTTATAATTTTTCTTATTTTCATTTTGCCATCCAAACTAAAATATTTCCAATTGCCAAACCGCCGAAAGTTCCTACTATATAGCCCATTATCGCCATTAATACACCGACACCTACAAGAGCTTTGTTATATGTTGCCGCGAGTATTGATGCCGAAGCCACGCCGCCTATGTTTGAGAGTGAGGCTATTGCAATGCTAAAGAGATCAAGCTTAAATATCTTAGCTCCTATTACCATTATAAGCGCATGAATAACCAATATACAAAACCCTGCAAAAACATACAAACCTACTCCGCTAAAGTTCTCAAACAACGCGTTTGAGCCGATTAACGCTATTAGCATGTAAAGCATTGTAGTGGATACTTCGCTTGAACCGTTTATACTCTTTAGTCTTGTAAATGAGCCTAAAATTCCAAGCACAGTTGCTAAAATAACTGTTGTCGTCGTATAGTTTAAAAGTACAAATCCGCTTGAAGCTATAAGATTAACTCCAAATGCGACAACAATTGCCAAAAGAATTAAAAACCAATATCTCTTTGCTCCTATGGTGCATGCACAACCGATTAAGCCGAGTTTTGCCATCTGCTCATGTGAGGAGGTAAAGTTGTTGAACTTATGAGCAAACGGAGTTAAAAAAAGCAAAAACATTATCCACACGGTGTAGTTTGCGCTATCAACTATTAGTGCGTATCCAAATGCCTCTTGTGAGACATTCAGAGCTGAGCCGACCGCTACCATATTTGCCACTCCGCCCATCCAGCTCCCGCTTAGTGCTCCAAAAGCAGACGCCATCTCTTTGTTAAAGTCAAAAATTAAAGATATAGCTATAAAGGCAAAAGCAAAAGAGAAGAGCGCCAATGCATACGCAATAAGAAGAGATTTCCCTAGTTTGAAAAAATCCCTGATATCAACCTGCAGAAGCATCAAAAAAAGCATGGCGGGAAGCAGGTTCTGTTTTGTGTTTTTGTATATGGCATCAATTGCTTCATTTTGCTCAAAAACACCCATTGAAGCCAAAAACATACTAACTATATATATAAATACAAAAGAGGGAACATACTTAAAAAGCTTTAGCCTGCTTTTTTGCTCAAAAAGAGCGATAACAGCAGCCAAGAGTGCTAAAGTAAAGAGATAAAAAAGGGGTGAGCTAATCATCTATCTTCTTACAAGGTACAGTTTTTAAATCTTCTACGGAGTCTCTAAGTTCTCTCATAAATCTAGTTGAGGGGTCATCCTTTTTTGTTCTATACCCATCATCAACCTCAAGCCACAAAGAGCTACCTTCAAAACATCTGTACTCATAATGCCCTATCATATACTCTATGGAGGGAAATTTCTTTTTTAGGTAGTTCACAAGCTCTATATTAGCCTTTAGCTGCTCTTTTGTTAAGTTGTCTTTAGAGTTTTGCCCGCCGACATTCTCTATGCCTATGGAGTTGTAGTTTAGCCCTATGACATGTCGTGCCATAAACTCTAGCGGCATTAGCTGGTGAATGGTCCCATCACGCTCAACCATAAAGTGTGCAGAGACATTTAGAACCCCGCCGCTTTTTATATCCGGTCTATCGGTTGGCAGAGTTTGTGCTATAAAACGAGAGAGTGAATCATCAAAATCATCTATCGCAGTATGGTGGATAACTATGATTTTAGGAACTATATTTATATCTTTTACCTCTAAATTATAGTGCTCTTTTATATACTCTTTTGTGAGTTCTACCCTTTTGTCAAAAAACTCTATCGGCGTCTGCTTTATCTCTACTGCCCAAAGAGACAAAGATGCAGACAAGGTAAGTAAAAACAATTTATACATTATAATAAGCCTCAAAAAATTTAACTCTATTATAGCTTTTATATGCTTTTAATGCTTATAGATATAATATAGTAGCTATGAATAAAAAAGAGATTGTAAAACAGACTCTATTAGCAGAACCTATGAGCAAAAATGCTCTAACCTTGGCTCGCGGTATATACAATACTTATACTGCAATGGGCGAGGAGCTCTTCTTAGAGATTAAAATTCAAAATATTTTTAAACTACTAAACTTGCATCCGTGCAAAGACTCTATAAAAGATATTCAAAATCTCTTAGAGGAGTTAAATGAGCCTCTAGCTATTAGAAATTTTGAGTATAACGGCGATATGATTCAGCTTAAATTTGTCCAATTTTGCAGTTACAAAATTGGGGAACATACAATAAAAATAGAGCTTAGTCCCGAGTATCTTCATGCTCAAAGCGAATATATGTTAGACTCATTTCTTTTTTAAAACTTGGACACAAGCCTTTTTTTAGGCATAAAACTAAAAGGTGAAAATTTGGCAAAAAAATATGTTATTTTAGATACGGAAACAACCGGAACGGGTGAGCTAGACAGAGTTATCCAGTTGGGTTTTATTGTTTTAGGCGGCAAAGATATAGAAGTTCAAAATGAGTTTTTTAGCTCAAGCGTACCTATAAGCTTCGGGGCAATGGAGGTTCATGGAATCACTCCAGCTATGATAAAAGATAAGCCTGCACTCATTGAGAGCACATCATATAAAAGACTCCAAGAGCTAAACACAGATGAGAACTATCTTATAATCCATAACGCTCCTTTTGATATAGGTATGCTTGAAAAAGAGGGTTTTAAAACCCAGATGAGGGTCATAGACACACTAAGAGTAGCCAAGCATATGTTCCCTGACGAAGAGGCACACAGACTTCAATACTTTCGCTACAAAATGGGTCTATACATGCTAGAGCAAAAAGAGGCTGATGAATTAGGCGTAACTATAAAAGCTCATGATGCAATCGGAGATGTATTAGTTTTAAAACTATTTTTAAGCAAGCTAAAAGAGGCTGTTATATCACACTTTCCAGATGATAATCCGGTTGATAAGATGGTTGACTTAACTCTAACTCCAATACTTATTAAATCATTTAGTTTTGGAAAGTACAAAGGCAAAACTCTTGCCGAAGTAGCCCATAGTGACGCAGCATATCTTAGGTGGATGCTAAGCGGTATGGAAAATCTTGATGATGATATGCGTTACTCTATTAATACGGCTTTAGGAAATTAACCCAAAAAAAACAAACAGCACAAATGCTACTCCCCAACCTATAAGCGCATACGGGAGTTGCGTATTTGTGTGCTCTACCAGATCACAATCAGTTGCCATTGCAGATATAATTGTAGTGTCTGATATAGGTGAGCAGTGATCTCCAAAGACACCTCCAGAGATTGCCGCGCCTATGCAAAGAGCGATATTTGCATCCATGGAGAGTGCCATTGGTATGGCGATGGGAATCATGATGCTAAACGTCCCCCAGCTTGTTCCAGTTGATAAAGAGATAAGCGAAGCTATTATAAAAATCACAGCCGCTAAAAAAGAGAGGCTTAAATTTTCACTTACTAGTGAAGCTAAAAAGTGCCCTGTTTTAAGCTCTGTAGTAATCTCTCCAATACCAAAAGCAAAAAGCAGTATTAATGCTATTGGCAGAAGTTTTAATGCCCCTTTATAGGCAGTTTTACTCCACACAGATAGAGTCATATTTTTTGTACCGACAAAGTAAAAAAGTGTAAAAACAAGTGTAAAGAGCATCGTGTAAAAAATAGAACTAGATCCGCTTCCTCTTAAAATATCTCCATCTCCGGTTATATATAAAAACATAAAAACAGATAAGACCATTAAAATAATCGGCAAAAGCATATAAAACATAGTTGTACTCTCACTACTAAGTACCTCTTCATTTTTAGGCTTATGCTTTGCCCTTTTCATGGCACCTATGTCGATATTAAACCATATAGCCACAAAAGTTACCACAAGAGCCGCCATTGCATAAAAATTATATAAAATACTCTCCAAAAGAAGATCTAGTGCATCAAGGTTTAAGACACCCAATGATATTTGTGTAGTAATTAGCCCTAAAAGAAGTGCACCCCATCCATTTATAATAATAAGTGAGCTAACGGGAGCTGCGGTTGAATCGCAGACAAAGGCTAGCTTTGCACTTGGAACTCTGTATTTATAACAAAAAGGCTTTCCGACTGCACCGGCGATTAGGGAGGTAATAGTTGATTCTATAAAGATAAAAATCCCTATAATGTAGCTTAATATCAAAGCGGAGCGTCCTGATTTTACCAACCCTGTTTTATGCTGCATAAAATCTACAAACCCCTCTATTCCGCCTGATTTTTCAATTAATGCCATTATGCTTCCAACTAAAATTGCAAAAGCCAATGTTTTTAGTATCCAAGCTTCAGAGAGTAAAGAGACAAAGAGAGAAAATATATTTTCAAGTGATGAAAGAAGTGAAAAATCATTTAGTATAAATGAGCCAAGCACTATTCCGCCAAAAAGCGACAACATCACATTTCTTGTGTATAAAGCTAACGCTATTGCAAGCAGAGATGGAAGAGTGGAGAGGGCGGAGAGTTCTATGTTATGCCAATCAAAACTCTATTGAGAGGAGTACCAAACCGGGTCTGCCAAAAATCTCTTTATATGGCTCGCACTCTTTTTGTTTAACCTCTTTAAATCCAAGTTTTTTATAGTATAAAAGAGTCTCAAGAGAACCTATTTCAACTATTGTCTGAGCTATACGATAGCCCTTCAGCCTTGCGGTAAGAAGACTTTTGTGCATAAGTGCTTTTAAGATACCGACATCCATAAAGCCCTCTAGCTCCTCCATATAGTCAAAAATCAATGTTCTAGTATTTAAAGGAAATCCGCAAATATCCATAAGACCGAGATACTCACTCTCTTCGGCGTCAATACCAATCTCGCTAAGAGCCTCCAAAAAAACCTCTCTTGTAGCTATCCTTGGCTCGTAACTACAAAGAGAACCTACACTTTTGCCGTCTATCTCCGCGATTAAAAAGTTACTATAGTGAGAATTTGATTTTGCTTTTGTATTTATTAATTTTTCTAAATAACCTAAAACCTCGCTTGTCTTGCTTGTTTTAAATATCAAATCATAAATTCCGATTTTTTTGTCTGCCCTAGTGCTTTGTAGAATCATCTGCGCTAAGAACGGCGCATCATCACTTGTGGCTTTTCTTATATTTATACCCATAAAAATTTTTCCATTTCTAAATAATTAACCTGCTTCATATTTTAGTAATAGTAACATACTTTATGGTAAAAAGTTTCTTAATTATTATAATTTCTCAAATGTTTGTATTTGCGGGCGAACAAATAATTATCGTCATTGCAGATGACTATAATTCTACTAAAGCAAAGCTCTATAGTTTTGAAGATGGAGCAGAGGTTTTTGACCCGTTTTTGGTTAATGTAGGCAGAGGAGGTCTTGGGTTTGGAGTTGGAGAAGTTGAGCTTTTTCATACCGATAAAGAACCCTTAAAACATGAAGGTGATAAAAGAGCGCCTATTGGTATATTTAATCTAAGTGCAGTATTTGGCTATGAAAAAGATTTAAAAATTAAAATGCCTTACATACACGCTACAAAAGAGCTTATCTGCGTTGATGACTCAGATTCTAAATTCTATAACCAAATCATTAAAAAACCAAAAAATCTGCCAAAAAGTTTTGAAGAGATGAGAAGAGAAGATTCTCAATATAAACTAGGAGTAGTAGTAGAACATAATAAGGAGCAGCTTAAACAGAGAGGCTCTTGCATATTTATACATGTAGAAAAATCTCAAAATGAGCCTACAGCCGGATGTACTTCTATGAAAATAGAAGATTTAAAGAAGATAATAGAGTGGCTAGAGAAAGCTAAAAATCCTATTTTAATACAAACAACAAAAAAAGAACTAGAGCAGGTTTTAAAGTTATACCCTGCTCTTAAACTCTAATCATCCTCTTTTGTCATGTAATCTTTTGCTTCTATGCCCATCAAAGAGAGTCCTGTCTTTAAAGACAATCCGACTATCATTAAAAGTTTTAAGAGTTTCGCCTCATTCTCTGTCCCGATAATTCTACAATCGTAATAGAACTTATGAAGTGATGAAGCAAGTGACTTTAGATACTCGGGGAGCTTTTGAACCTGTCTTGAACTAAACGCATCTTCGATTATTTCAGGCAGAAGCAGTGCATCAAAAAGAAGGTTGTCTGCATTTTCACCTAAATTTTTAAGGGTTGCTGCCATAATATCATCTTCGCTTAAATCACTCTTTGAGATAATTGTTTTTATTCTTGCATGTGCGTATTGAATATAAAAAATAGGGTTTGAGCTATCCTGCTTTTTAAACTCTGAGAGATCAAACTCTAAAGCGGTATCGCTTTTCTTTGAAGCAAAGATAAACCTAAGAGCATCTGAGCCTATCTCCTTGACTATATCACTCATAAGTATTACATTTCCGGCACGCTTACTCATTTTGTAAGGCTCCCCATCTTTTAAAAGACTTACCATTTGAGAGAGGAGTATCTCAAGTTTAGAGCTCTCATAGCCTAAAAATTCGACCGCAGCTTTTACTCTTGCGATATATCCATGATGATCTGCTCCCCAGATATTTATATAGTTTTCATATCCGCGTTCAAACTTTTGATTATGGTAGACTATGTCGCCGGCGAGGTATGTTGGACGACCATCTTCACGAACAACAACCCTGTCTGAATCATCACCTTTTTGACTTGATGCTATAAAGACCTTATCCTCTTTTTTATAGATACCGTCGCCCATCTTTGCCATAACTCTATCCCAATCTTCATAAAGAGAGGACTCGTAAACAAAAGTATCAAAGAAGATATTCGTATCTGCTAAATCTTTTTTGATAATCTCCATGACACCATCTTTTGCCCAGAGTGCTAGCTCTTTTTGACGAGACTCATCACTTAATATCTCTTTGCCAAATTTATCTACAGCATCCTGTGCCAACGGTGCTAAATAATCACCTCTATAGTAACTTTGGGGGTACTCGACACTCTCTTTGAGTATATTCTCACGCCCATAGAGCTGAATAGATAATCCTAGCAAATCTATCTGATTGCCTGCATCATTGACATAGTACTCAGCAGTTATGTCATACCCTAAATGCTTTGCCAATCTATAGAGAGTATCTCCATAAACTGCACCTCTTGCATGACCGATATGAAGCGGTCCTGTTGGATTCGCACTTACAAACTCCAAAAGAATTTTCTCATTTTTTTCTTGTTTGGCAAATTGATCTGGATTTTCTAGTGCCCATGCCCCATATTCGCTTAAGAAGTTCTCACTAAGACGAAAATTGAGATACCCTTTTACGGAGTCAACACTACTAAAAAAATCAGATTCACTAAAGGAGGAGGCCAGCTCCTCGGCTATTTTCATAGGAGACTCTCTAAGCTCCTTTGCCATTGAGAAAGCAATAGGTGTAGCAAAATGACCAAAAGAGCGGTCACGAGGCTTCTCTAAAACAACTTCACGACCAAACTTTTCGCGCAAAAGCGCCGATACTCGTTGTTTCAAGAGTTACGCTTGCTCTGTAGTTTTTGGTGTCTCTTTTTCAGTACTCTCTTTTTCAGATTCTACTTTTTTAGGAGCCTCTGTTGATGCAGTTTTTATCTCTTCATCATCATTTTTCATCTCAGCTTTAAAGTTCTTGATTCCTTTACCAAGTCCTTTTGCTAATTCAGGTATCTTCTTTGCACCAAAAAGTAAAACTACAATTGCTAAAATTATTAACAGTTCTTGTCCGCCAGGCATTCCCATTTTTATTCCTTATATAATTTAAGTCCGAAATTATAACTAAATTTGCTGTAACTTCTCTTATCATAACTATATTATGAGCTTATTTTTATATATCTTCCCATTTTCTAGCAAAATCATTTATCTCGTTTGCCGGAATTTTAACTCTTGCCGCATTTGCTATTATTTTTAAGACTTCTGCTGCTTCAGCGAAGTTGTCATTTACAACAAGAAAATCATACTCGCTAATTCTTTGTATCTCTCTTTTTGCCATATCTATACGACGCTCAATAACCTCTTTAGAGTCTGTAGAACGTGTTTGAAGCCGCTTTTTTAACTCTGAAAGTGTCGGAGGGGATATAAAAACAGAAGTTGTGATATCCCCAAGTCTATTTATAATGGTAGTGTTTCCCTGAACATCTATATCAAATATAACTAGCTTACCTTTTTTTAAAGCCTCTTTTACAGGTTTTATAGATGTTCCGTAGTAGTTGCCGTGAACAATTGCATACTCTAAGAATAACTCGTCTTCTATATCTTTTTTAAACTCTGCCTCATCTACAAAGTGGTAGTGTACTCCATCTATTTCACCTTCTCTAGGAGGGCGCGTTGTAGTTGAGATTGAGAAATAACACTCCCCGATATCCCCTATTATCTCGTTTAGCAAAGAGCTCTTTCCGGCTCCACTTGGACCTGAGAGGACTAAGATTGCACCTGATCTATGATTCACTATTTATCACCTAAAGTTATGTTTATGCTTATTTTCATCCCTTTGAGTGAAGCTGCTACATCCTCATTTGAAAGTGCCTTTAAGAGCTTCTTGAGAGCTTCGACTCCATCATTTGTACTATCTTCTTCTTTAGTTGATAACTCCTCTACTTCCGGCTCTTTTAAAATATCTTCATCAACTTCTTCACCGATAGCAAGTTTTAACTCCTTGCTACTTATGGAATCGATACCGGAGAGTAAATCATCATCTATTTCACTCTCTAAATCTTCATTGCTTAACTCTTGGACAGCTTCATGTATTTGTGACTCTAACTTACTCTGATCAAACTCTTCATCTTCAAAATCTTCAGAGTCTAGCTCATCATCTTCTTCAGGCTCTAGCTCTTCATCTTCAAGCTCTTTGGACTCTGTCTCCTGCGTCTCATCTGCTATCTCTTCGAGTTCTAGCTCTTCATCTTCAAAATCTTCAGATTCTAAATCCTCCAATTCATCTTCTTTAGACTCTATCTCCTGCATCTCATCTGCTATCTCTTCGAGTTCTAGCTCTTCATCTTCAAGCTCTTGAGACTCTGTCTCTTCAAGATCAAGACTCTCCTCTTTAGGCTCTAGCTCCTTTATCTCCTCAGCAATCTCTTCGAGTTCAAGCTCCTCATCCTCTAAATCTTGGGATTCTAACTCCTCTAGTTTATCTTCGTCAAACTCTAAATCCTCATCATCAAACTCAACCTCATCATCCTGTGACTCTGTCTCCTCTAAAAGATTCTGTACCTCTTGAAGCTCCTCTTTATCCAAAACACCCTCTTGCGTCTCATCTTCTAGCTCTAAAGCCTCTAGCTCACTACTTTCTTGCTCTTTTTCATCTAAATTGAAATCTTCTAGTTCCTCAAAACCTTCAATCTCATCTTCTGACTCATCATCATTTAACTCCTCTATGAGTTCCATATCTTCACTCTCTTGAAGCTCTTCTGTATTTTGCGCTACTTCCTCCAAATCCTCTATCTCTTCTATCTCTCCAAGGTCTTCCAAGCTCTCTAACTCTTCAGTCTCCCCAAAATCTTCCAAGCTCTCTATCCCTTCAAGCTCATCTAAATCCTCGATTTCATCAATTTCAAAATCCTCTTCAACCTCTTGGTTCTCTTGTGGTTTCTCATCAGGAGTAACATCCATCTCTTTTGTCAGGGAGATAAGTTTATCAACTAAGTCAGTTGGTAAAAAAGGTTTCTGCATAGTCTCACTAAAGCCGTCTACGGCCTTTGCATCTTTCGCACAAATATATAGCGATTTATCAAATTTTATTTTAGCCTTTATCTCTTCTAACATGCTATCACTATAGACTCCATCATCAACAATTAAAAGGTCATAAGAAGTAGATGTTATCTCTTGGGGATTTTCTGCTTTATCTAGCTCATCTGAAGTTTTTTGTACGCTTAAGGTTACTAGTTTATCAACAACTGGATTATTATTTAAAAGTAAAATTCTCATTACAGGTTCCCTTTGGAGGCTCTTTTTACATTATTGTATCAAAAAAAACTAAAAAAACGTCCCTAAAAAGTTAAAAGCCTCTAGCATTTCTCTCTTTAAAATCAACATGCTTGCCCCTAGTGTTGCTATCAAAACAACGAAAGAAACCATTATTTTTATTGGAAAACCTATAACTAAAAGATTAAACTGCGGCATTGTCTTCATGAGCATCCCAAAGATAACATCAGCCAACCATGCAAGGGCAATAATAGGAAATGCAATCATAAATCCGACCATAAACATATTTGATGTTGCCGTAATTATATAGTTAAAAAGATTCTCGCTCATCAAAAAACCGCCAAGAGGGATACGCCCAAGAGAGCTGTCAATAAAAAGTAGCATCCAGTGGTGCATATCTATGGCAAAAAGCACCATCAGTGCAATAAGAGACAAAAACTGCGAGATGATCGGCATTGAAACACCAGTTTGCGGATCGATCGCACTTGCCATTGAGAAACCCATCATAAACGATATTTGACCCCCTGCAAATGTTATGACATTAAATGATATCTGAAGAACCAGTCCAATTGCTAAGCCAAAAAAAAGCTCACTTAAAATAGCCAATGTAATGCTTGATACTGTTATCGGTATCTCAAGCGGCGGCATAGAGGAGTAAAAAACGATTGTAAAGAAAAATGCCAGCGTAGCTTTTATACTCATTGGAATACTGTTGTGAGAGAAAATCGGCACAGCCATAAAAAGTGCACCAAATCTAAAAAAGAGAAGTATAAAGCCGACTATATAGGCATCTGTAAAGATTTCAGGCCAACTCATTGTTAATTCCCCTATGAATATTAGTTAACTTTTACAAGCTCTTTATCTATTAACTTATAAACCTTGCTGCATTTATAGGCAAGCTCTTCATCATGTGTTACTAAAACCATACCGGCTCTATGCTCTTTTATATACTCAAAAAATATCTCCATCACTTCATTTGCGGTAAGTTTATCTAAATTGCCTGTAGGTTCATCAACAAATAGTATCTTAGGTTTTTTTGTCAATACTCTAGCAATTGAGACTCTCTGCTGCTGTCCGCCTGAGAGCTCTGTTACCTTCTGATTTATAACCTGATCGATTTTTAATCTTTTTAAAAGATCTTTATCAATGTTTTGCTTAGAGAGAATTGCTGCAATCTCAAGGTTCTCTAAAGAGCTAAAACCCTTGAAGAGATAGTGTGATTGAAATACAAGCCCAAGTTTATCCCTTTTTATTTGCGACAACTTTTTTTTGCTCATGCGCGACACATCTTCGCCAAAGATGGAGACTTCTCCACTTTGTGGCTTTAGAAGTGTTGATAAAATATGTAAAAGTGTTGATTTTCCGCTACCGCTAATGCCGATTATTGCAATCGACTCTCTCTCCTCTAACTCTATAGATATATCAGAGAATAACTCATAATCAAAACTGTGTGATAATTTTTTTGCAGATAGTAAATTCATAAGAGGATTATAGCAAATTTAATCGCAAAATATCTTTTTGCACCCTTTGTGAGAGCGATTATCCAATCTTTTGGCGTAAACTCTCTCAACCAATTTTTTCATACCGTATGCCAAATAACCGCTAAAACGAATTCCAAAAATCTTAGATGCGGCGTAACCGCTTCCCAGCGCTATTAATATACCTCTTGATTTTATTTTATGCGCTACTAGCGGTTTTGAGTTTATCAGATTGTTTATATTTTTAACACACACCTCTGCCATCTGTTCTGCAGTATCAGCTGTTGGTGCAACAATCTCATTGTTGTTATAAATAGTGGTGCAGTCACCTATTGCAAAAACATTATAATATTTTTCTGTTTGAAGATAGTTATTTGTAACAATATAGCCTTTTTCGTTTTTATCAAGCAAGAGATTATAAACTAGGGCATTCGGTTCAATTCCACCGGCGAATATCATAAAATCCATAGGCATCGTCTCACCGCAATCCAGCTTTACGCTCTCTTTTGTTACTTCAACTACCTTGCTGTTGTTTTTAATAACTATCTCAAGCTCTTTTAATCTTTTATCCGTCTTCTCAACCAATACTTTATCAATACCTCTTAAGACATGCTCAGAGGCATTTACAAGTACAATATTTAGCTTTCTGCATATGAAATTATTTTTACGATAAAACTCTTTGGAAAACGACGCCATCTGGGCAGCTATCTCAACACCGCTCAGTCCACCGCCTGCAACAACAATGTTTATCGGGCTACAGCTTGTTCCACTCTCTTGAACTCTATTAAAGAGTGACATCTCAAATTTTTGTTTAAAGTACATAGCACGATGTAGAGCTTTTACACCATAAGCATACTCACGTAGTCCGATAATATTAGGCATATATCTCGTACGAGAGCCTACTGCAATAACAAGATAGTCATAGCTATACCTATTTATTTGCGTTATTACTTTTTTATTTACAAAATCAATGTTATTAACCTCTTGTTTTAGAAAAGTTACGTTATTGTCAAAACCACTACAAAAGGTAAAAAGATCTACTGTGACTTGTGCAAAATCTTCTTCATTTGCTATTAAGTCATAAACATCTGTTTGCATAAAGTGGTATGGATTTTTATCAAAAAGTATTATCTCATTTTGAGTATTTTTTGCTAGTTTCTCAACCGTCCGAAGTCCACCATAGCCTCCGCCAATAACAATAATTTTATTTTTATTCAAAATGTACCCTTAATGGTTATTTGAAAAAATTATATCATTTTTGATTTGTATAGTTGATTATATTGAGGTTTTGATTACTGTTTATACTGGGGGAGCTAAGGAGATATCCTTAACTCATTTGAGCAGCGACTTCTGAAGCAAAGTCATCTACTTTTTTCTCAATACCTTCGCCAACTTCAAAACGAACGAAGTCTACGATTTCAGCACTGCCGCCAAGTTTTTTAGCTTCTGCTTCAACAGCCTGAGCAACTGTCATTTTGTCATCTAGAACATAAGTTTGATCTAGTAGTGCAAGCTCTTTATCTAGAGTAGTATTATCCTCTATAAAACGAGCAAGTGAACCGGGAATAATTTTATCCCAAATCTTCTCAGGCTTGCCTTGAGCTTTTAGAGTTTCTTTGATATCAGCCTCAGCTTGTGCTAAAACAGCATCTGTTAATTGACACATTGAGATATATTGAGGTATATTTTTAAGAGGTTTTTTAAGACGAGTAAGTTCCTCGTTTTCCTTTTTGATACTCTCAATTCTACCGATTGTCTCAGCCTCTACAAAATCAGCGTCAAAATCTTTATACGATAGCGTAGTCGGTTTCATAGCAGATGCATGCATAGCGACATTTTTAAGTACAGGTATCATACCTTGTGCTGTTTTTTTGCTATCACACTTTGCTAAAACAATTACCGCAATACGGTTGTTTGAGTGGATATAACCATTTAAGGCTACAGTCTCATCATCAGCTTTTAAAGTTGCAAAACGGCGAATATCTATCTTCTCACCGATTTTTGCAACCGTCTCTGAGAAGTATGAACCAAAAGATGTCGCTTTTAAGCTCTCTACATCAGCAGGAGAAGTGGTATAAACCTCTTCTGTAGTTTTAAGAACTAGATTTTGAAAGCCCTCATTTTGAGCAACAAAATCCGTCTCAGAGTTAATTTCAACTATTGTAGCTTGAGAGAAGTCATTAGCAAGCTTGAAGCCGACAAGACCTTCAGCTGCAACTCTATCAGCCTTTTTAGCTGATTGAGCTATACCTCTCTCTTTTAGCCACTCAGTTGCTTTTTGCATATCTGCATCACACTCAACTAAAGCTTTTTTACAATCCATCATAGGTGCATCAGTTGCTTGACGCAACTCCTTTACCATTGCTGCTGTAACTGACATAATTACGCTTCCTCTTTTTCTAAATCTTTTGCCTCAGGTGCTTTGCTCTCTTCAGCTGCAACAGACTCCTCTGCTGCAAGCTCTTCTTCAACTTCAACTTTTCCACCATCTCTTAGAGCTTTACCCTCGTTAATAGCTTCTGTCATTTCACGACAAAATAGTTGAATAGAACGGATAGCATCATCATTACCCGGAATTGGATAAGTGATAAGATCAGGATCGCAGTTTGTATCAAGTGGAGCAACAATAGGAATACCTAAACATCTAGCTTCTAAAACAGCAATATGCTCTTTAACAGCATCTACGATAAAAAGCATATCTGGAAGTTTTTTCATATCACGAATACCGCCAAAATATGATTCAAGCTTCTCTTTTTGGCGAGTAAGCATAAGTGCCTCTTTTTTCGTTAAAAGGTCAATTTGACCATTCTCTTGCATCTCTGTAATAACATCAAGTTTACGAATACTTTTTTGAATAGTAGGGAAGTTAGTAAGCATACCGCCTAACCATCTATTGTCAACATATGGCATTCCACAAGCAATAGCTGCATCTCTTACTGATTGGCGAGCCTGTTTTTTCGTTCCGACAAAAAGAACAGTTTGCCCCTCTGCTGCAGCATCAACAACAATTTGATAAGTGTTGCGGAAGTAACGAAGGGTTTTTTGTAAATCTATAATATAGATATTTTTACGAACACCGAAGATATATTTTTTCATTTTCGGGTTCCAACGACGTGTTTGGTGTCCAAAGTGTACACCACACTCTAGTAGGTCTTTCATAGTTACCATTATAAGGTCCTTTAAAGGCTTTTTTCAGCCAGAATTTTATCAGTTAGCTTTGGCAATGTCGAACAATTATTCCCTAAAAAAGGAGTTGCACTGATTTTTGACACATACCTGTTAATATTTTCATGAGCACAATAGCAAAAGAAAAATCCGCGAATTATACTAAAAAAATGTTTAATGTAAGCTTTTTAAACATTTATCTTATTTACTTAGTAACACTCTTAATAGATATTAGATTTTTTTATATAAAATTATCACAATTTAAAATTTTTTTTATCTATTCTCGCTATAGTACTAGTGATAAAATAATAACAAAAGCATTATTTTTGCTTTAAATAAGGGATAAGAATGAACAAGCCACTACTACTATCTTTAGCTACTGCCGTGCTACTTGGAACAAATCTGAGTGCAGAGACTATGTATGAGCGCTTTGAAGCTATGGAGCGAGAGATGAATAAGCTCAAGCAAGAGATTGCCGAGTTAAAATCTGCAAAAAAAGCTACTGACGATGAAGAGGTAGAGGGAGTTGCTTCTCCTGAGGAAGATGAAGAGAGTTCAGAAGCAGTTGCTACTGCCGATGAAGCAGAAGATGAGAGTTATGAAGATGGTGAGTATATACCTTCTACTGAGGATAGACTCTTTGATATTGAAGAGAGCATTGCTGAGTTAAACAGAAACACATCAGGTTCACATCTAAAGTTTCAAGTTGATTATAGATTCGCAATAGAGAACATGAGTTATGAGATGGCCGATGGAAGTAGAGTAGAGAATGACGCTTTTATGACAAACAGACTCTGGATAGATATGGGTTATAAAGCTACAAACAATCTTAGTTTTATGGGTCAACTTGCATACAATAAAGCTTTTGGAGAGCGTTCATCAGATTCTACAAACACATCTCTTGAGGCGTTTGACTGGATTGCAAATGAAAACGCTTATGATGATACGATAAGAGTACGTAGTGCATACTTTTTATGGCAAGACCAAGAGTTTTTCGGTCTTGATATTCCATGGACGTTTAGTATAGGTCGCCGCCCATCAACTAACGGTGCACTAGTAAATCTAAGAGATGATGATATAGCTTCTTCACCTATAGGACACGGTATAAATGTAGAGTTTGACGGGCTTAGTTCTCAATTTACGCTAAATAAAGAGTATGGAACTTCTGTAAAATTATGTGTCGGTAGAGGCATGAGTGAGGCAGAGCCTAAGTTTGCAAATGCTCCATATGCCGACGTAGATGGAGCAAACTCTGATATAGATCTTGTTGGATTTATTTTTACACCTTATGATGATAGACAGTATAAGATTTCTAGTATGTACTACTATGCAAGCAACTTAATAGACACTAAAGATCCTAGTGATTATACGAAAGGCTTTGATACCGTAGGCGGCATGCATAGTGGAGTTATTTATGCATCTGCCGAGGGAGTTGGCGATGGATGGAGTGAATTTTTAGACTACACTACAATATTTGCAAGTTTTGCAGTATCAAAGACTGACCCAAGAGCTGATCAGGGAATGTTAGGTTCAAATGATGGAGAGAGCAAGACAGGTACATCTTTTTGGATTGGAACACAATTTCCTTCACTAATCTCCGAGTATGGAAAGTGGGGTGTAGAGTATAACCATGGAAGCAAATATTGGAGAAGTATGACTTATGGAGAAGATACAAACATAGGCTCTAAAGTTGCAACTCGCGGTGACGCTTATGAGGTCTACTTTACTGAGTATTTAGTTGATGATATCTTATCTATGCAGCTTCGTTATACATACATAGACTATAAATATAGCGGAAGCAACGGCTTCTTTGGAAATACTTCAGGAACACCTATGACTATGAGCGAAGCAATCGCTGCAGGTCAAGGAGCAAGTGTTGTAGACAAAGCACAAGACATCCGTCTCTATATTCGCTACAGATATTAATCTAACTTCAAGGCTACTCGCCTTGAAGCTCTTGTAACTTCTCTTTTACTCCTTGTACATGACCTTTTACTCTTACATTTTTCCATAATGCTTTTATAGTGCCCTCAGGATTTATAATAAGAGTTGAGCGGACAATTCCCATATACTCCTTACCGTAGTTTTTCTTTAGGCTCCAAACTCCATACTCTTCAAGCATACCTTTGCTCTCATCACTAAGCAGTGTAATAGTTAAATCTTTTTTCTCTATAAAATTACGGTGTTTTGCTGTAGAGTCTGCACTAACACCAAGTATCACGGCATTTAGAGTGCTAAAATCTGGTGCAGCTTCACTAAAGTCGCACGCCTCCGTCGTACACCCTGGAGTGTTATCTTTTGGATAGAAATATAGAACTATCCATTTGCCCTTTAAATCTCTTAGACATATCTCCACATCATCCTGATTTGGCAGACAAAAATCCGGTGCTTTTTCATCAATCTTTATCATTTACTATATTTTCCTCTACTTTATAAATTATTTTTTTTCCATGTATCATGGTTGATACAAGACCTTTTTCATCTGTTGCATCTGCAACAAATGTACCTACAATATGCAGAGGAACAAAAACTGCAACCACATAAGCAACATTTTCATGTATATCTTTAATAGTTCCTGCAAAATCTTTACTCATGCCTAATTCTTGGTGAAAGTGTATTGTTAAACCACTAACGGTCATAAACAGCAGTACCGCATATATAAAATAATAAGATATTTTAACTGCTTTATGGTGCATATCTAAAGAACTAAAATCTACTTTTTCACTTGTATCTGTAAAAAATAGATAAATTCTATAAAGCATTAAAAACGCAAGCGCATACCCTAATATGATATGCCACTCCCACATGCCTGCACGAACAGCCTTTGCAAGCATTTCTGCCTGTTTGGACGTTATTTCTATATCAATTTCTGAGAGCTTAGTCATTAAAATCTCAGAGTTTGTCCTCCAAGAGAGAAATGTTTTTCGCAAAAAGAAAGTTCCTAGTAAACCTAAAACAACTATGGCATTTAGCCAGTGCCAAATTCTTAAACCAACTGTGCATTTCATCTTTAGCTCCTTAATATACAAACATTAAAAAGTAGACCCATATTCCCGTTACCGATGTTAAAACAACACCCGCAAATGTCGCCAAACCCACCTTTCTATGTAAACCTAATTGTAGCAGTTTTTTGGCTCTAAAGATTGCAGTTACCCATAAAATTATAGTTATAACTGAGATAATTATATGAGCGACAAGCACTCCAAGAGCATAATCATAAGAGACTCCGCTCTCCTTCATAAATCCTGCAAAACCACCACCGACTCTTACTCCATACTCAAAATATGAGAGAATTATAACGGAGAAAGCAAATATAATAATCTGCACATATGAGTGTAGAGTGTAGTGCTTATTTCTAGCAAAAGTGATTGCAACTGCTACTAAAAATGGCAAAAGCGAGACGATGAGTGTCACAATATCCATAAAGATAGGGGCACGTGTTCCGAAAAAACCAGCTTCAAACATATATCCTAAATTACTCTCCATTTAGCTAACCCTCTTTGTTTTCTGATAGTAAATATACCACGAAGCCAATAAAATTAAGACAACTAAAACAGTTATAGTTATCTGCTTTAAGTAACTCTCAATTAGCTCTTGATTTTCGCCTATAAAATAGCCTAGCATTACAAGTATAAATGCCCATATACCGGCTCCAAGTGCAGTATATAGAGAAAAAATTCCAAGGTTCATGTGAGACAATCCGGCAGGAATTGAGATGAGTTGACGAATTCCCGGTACCAATCTTCCTATAAAAGTAGATATATGTCCATGTTTTTCAAAGTAGCTATCCATCTTATAAAGGGCATCCTCTTTTATAAAAAAATATTTCCCATATCTGCTAAGAATTTTTCTACCCAGAAGAAGAGCAAGATAGTAGTTAATGTAAGCCCCACTCATTGAGCCGCCAAGTGCGCTTATCATTATCATTGTGATGCTCATCTCCCCTTTTGATGCCAAATAGCCTGCCGGAATAAGAATAATCTCACTCGGAAACGGTACAAAAGAGCTCTCTATAGTCATTAGTAAAAATATCCCTAAATATCCCCACTCAAAAATAAGTTCGACTAAATCTCCTGCTAGCTCCTTAATCATTTACTGCCTTATATGCGTCTAAAATCATCATCTTTGCAACATCCTTGCTTGAGTGCTCTTGAAGAGCTCTGCTTTTGTCTTGTAGGTTTTCATCTAAAAGCAAAAGCAGCTTAGCTTTTAAATCTTTGCTCTCCCTCTCACACCAGCCCATCTCATTATCTACTATAAACTTAGCATTATGGTATTGATGATCAGATGCGGCATGCGGAAACGGTATAAAAAATGCAGGCAAGGCGTTTGCACACAACTCCCAAAGCGTACTAGCCCCCGAACGACTAACCGCTAAATCTGCTTTTTTCATCAAAGAGGGCATCTCTTTTGTAAATGCGTACACCTCAGCATCTACTCCTAGCTCCTCATACTCTTTTTTAACTCGCTCATAATCTCTCTCGCCTGCTTGGTGAATAATTTTTATATCTCGGGCTTTAAGCTCTTTTGCCACGCTAAGAGCTAGGTCGTTTATTGCTTTTGCCCCTTGTGAGCCACCTAGAAAAATAATCGTCTTAATATTTTCTCTTACTCTAGCACTCTTAAAAAATTCCTCTTTTACGGGATAGCTGCCGATTGGAGAGTTTGCATCATAAGCGGATATAAATCTTTTTGATAGCGGTTTTAGTAGTGAGTTTAATCTCCCCGCAACCGCATTTTGTTCATGTATAAAAAGGGGGATAAAACGGCTTATTGCAGCAAATGATGCAGGAGCTGCCGAAAAACCGCCTACACTATAAACTGCTTGTATTCTATGCTGTTTTAAAATTTTTCTTGATTGGAAGAAGGCTTGTAGAATTAGCCAAAGTGCCCTTAGCTTCTTTAGCCCCTTTTGATTTACTACGCCCATTGTGTTTAGGAAATAGACATGGCTAAAGGTGCTGTGACTCTCAAAATATTTTCTATCTTGTCCACTAGTTGAGCCTATAAATATCGCTTCGTGCCCCTCCTGCACCGCTGCTTCTACCAGAGCTTCTGCAATCATCAAGTGCCCGCCTGTTCCTCCTCCGGTTATGCAAAATTTCATCTCTTATCCAATCCTTGC
>NZ_JALOAA010000001.1 GCF_023229025.1 Sulfurimonas sp. | reverse complement strand
GAGTTCTACTATACACCTCGTCGACTTGTATTATGGCACAGAGAGTTTAAAACGCGCCAAGACGATAGCAGCGAGGAGTTTTTTGGAGCACCCCTTGAGGTTGCATACAAAGATGGAGTTCCAACACCGGCAGCACTTGGTTTTGCTAAAAAATGTGGCGTAGATATTAAAGAGATAGGCTCTGCGCTAAAAGGTAAAAAAGAGGTTCTTTACTATAAAAAAGAGTTAAAAGGGGAGCCTTCGGTTTTGCTTTTAAATGAAATAATCGAGGAGTGGATAAAATCTCTTGATTTTGGTAAATCTATGAGATGGGGAAGCTTGAGTGATAGTTTTATTCGTCCGATTCGATGGGTAAACGTACTTTTTGGAGATGAGCTTGTAGATGTAGAGCTTTTTGGTGTCAAATCAAAAAAAGAGACTTTTATTCACAGAACAAGTAACTTCAGTGCTGTTGCAATAAGAGGTGCTAAGGAGTACTTCCACAAACTAGAAGAGGGTGGAGTAACACTCTTTCCAGATGTTAGACGCGCTACAATCATGGGTGGCTTCTTAAAGCTTGAGCAAGAGCACGGCATTAAGGTAGAGGTAGATGAGAATCTGCTTGATGAAGTAGTGGCTATAACAGAGCATCCTACGGCAATATTAGGTTCATTTGATGAGAAGTTTTTAGAGCTTCCACCTGAGGTTATCATCACGTCTATGAAAGAGCATCAACGATACTTTCCTGTTTTTAAAGATGCAAAACTGATAAATAAATTTGTTGTAGTCTCAAATGCTTTGACAGATGACTTCTCTAAGGTTATAGAGGGCAATGAGAGAGTTCTGCGTCCTCGTTTAGCAGATGCACTATTTTTTTACGGCAATGACTTGAAAAAAGGGCTTAGCACACAGGGGCTTGAAAAAGTTGTCTTTATGAAAGGACTTGGAACAGTTGCAGATAAGATAGAGCGAGAAAGAAAGATTGCCAATGCTCTTTTTGAGATGTATAAGCCAGAAGATTCAAGCAAAGAGATGCTCAATCGTGCAATTAATCTTGCAAAAGCAGATTTAATGAGCGAGATGGTTTATGAGTTTACGGAACTTCAAGGTCTTATGGGTTATTACTATGCCAAAAAAGCCGGAGAGAGTGATAAAGTGGCAGTTGCTATAAAAGAGCAGTATTTACCTGACGGGGAGGAGAGCAATCTTCCTTCAACTGTTATGAGTGCTCTTGTTGCTATGAGTTTAAAACTTGATACGCTTTTGGGTCTATTTAGCGTGAATCAAATTCCAACCGGCTCACGTGACCCGTTTGCACTTCGCCGAGCCGTAAACGGTCTTATTAGAATAACGAATGAGCATAACTTGGAGTTTGATATTGTTGATACCATAAAGTATTTAAGCAAGGAGTACGGGGAGTTTGATCTTTTAAAACTTGAAACATTCTTTTTAGAGAGAGTAAGACAATACTATAAAGTAAATCCTTCCATAATAGAAGCAGTATTATCAAGTGGCGAGAGAGAGCTACTAAAAATAGGTAAAAAAATAGAAGCACTCAAAAGTATGGTCGAGAGCGAAGGTTTTAGCGAGTCGTTTTCAACTTTTAAAAGAGTTGCAAATATTACAAAAGATATTGATATGTCTCATGAATTTAGTGTTGATGCAAAACTTTTTGAGCATAGTGCTGAAGAGATTTTATTTGAGAGATATAGCAAGGTTGCCGCTGTCAAATATGCATCATACGAAGAGGAGCTTGATGCTCTTTTAGGGCTTAAGCCTGAGCTTGATAAGTTTTTCGACAATGTCATGGTAAATGCTGAAGATATGGCTGTTAGAAACAATAGAAAATCTTTAATCGCTTCTATATACAAGAGCATACTAAAAATTGCAGATATTAAAGAGGTTAGTGTTTAAGAATCCTCTTCAATAAGTGCTTTTTTTGATGTAAGTGCTTTTACAAGAGAGTTTCTAATTGAGAGGTAAGCGCTTTTATTTTGCGCTAAAATCTTTTCGTCTCTTTTTGCATGCCGATTTAGAGAATCTATCTCTCTTTTTATATTACTATATTTTACAATCTGGGCTTTAGTTGCCATTTGCAAAGAGAGTCTATTTTTCTCCTCTTTTTTTAGCTGTATTTCTCGTTGAATCTCTCTTATATCATTTTTTAAATCATTTGCTTCTTCACTCTCTTTTGGTGTGTCAAGTGAGCTTGCATATATATTTAATCTTTTTGTTAAATAGATTATATTTTGTGATATTTTTTCCATCTCTTTTGTAATATTGCTATTGTATTCGACAGGCGAGAGAGAGTTTATATATAACTCTTTAGCACTATCTTCAAGCTCCTCTATCTGCTCTCTTGTGGTCTCAAGTGATATTTCTGTTTTTATATATATTTTAACGATTGACATCATTGATACAACATTCCACTTGAGTCCGTTTGATGCTTCAATTTCAGGAACTTTGTACTTTTTTCCATCTAAAACGACTATATTTAAAGAGTAGTATTTTAAAAACTCCATTATATATCTGTTTGAAGCGCTAAGTTCTAATAGTATTAGGTTTGCTATGTGATTAAATACCTCTTTGAAGTGAATCCTAAATATATATCCTGAGAAACCTTTAAAAAAACTATCGTTTTTATCAAAACTACTTATTAAATGTTCAGTGACAATGGAGTGTATAAGCGAAAATACGTGTTTTTCATAAGCAAAGTTGTCGATTTTTTTCTCAAGCATATATGTATCTACAAACTCCTCTGCAACAAAATAGAAGAAGTTTTTATTTTGCTCTTTTAAAAAGAAATCATTATAAAATGACTCCAACTCATTCTCGTCAAGTCCGTTATATCTGTTGGCAACTGTATTTTTCTCTTCCTCAGAAATCTCTTTTACACTACTTTCATTAAAAAGTTTTATAAAAATTTGAGAGTTTTTTATAATGATAATATCGCCTTTGTAAAGTTCAAATGCTTCTCTTATTGCATATTTTAAAAGCTCTTTTTTATTTATCTCTTCATTGTTTATTTTATTTACAAAGTGTGTAAGTTTTAGCGTGAGCTCTTTTTGAAGGCATATTAAATCATCTTTATTGTTGTAGTTGTGTTCTATTAAATCATCATTTTGTTCTATCATATCAATGATTGCTTCAAGATTTAGACTATTTTTGGGCTCTGTTTTATAGGGAATAATCTTAATGCGCAGAGTATCTTCCGTTATCTTGAAGATAACAGAACCGATAGGCTCAAAATGCTCTCTTATAGCTTGTTTTATCACTTTTTGTATCTCTTTATCTAAAAGAGAGGAGGATTTAAAAAGTTTATCTATATATAAGAGTAGTTTTTGATTCTGCTCACTACCCCATTTAAAATCAATTGTAGGAGTGCCTACAACTGTTTTTATATATGTTTTTAATTTTTGAAACTGCATTTTATAAAACCGCCACAATAGCTAATTTATCTAACAAAACACTCAAACAAGATATTGGTAAATTTGGGATGCAGCAATTAAAAAAATCAACAATATTTTTAATAAAATTTAAGTTGCAATCCGACTATCTTGTTAAGTGCCAAGACTCGTAACTTTCCGTCCCTATTTCACAATAAGTTTGGCTTTGAGATATATAAAACTATTCTACAGTATGAAACTTTAAAAAAGCTAAAAAACAGCTCCCTTTACAATGTTTTAATAATTTGTGGAGGATACTTTGAGAACGCTTTTTTAAAAGCGTTTGCCCTTACATCTTTTAGTTTTCCCGTTGCAATTGGCGGCAAAAAATATGCCAACTCTTCGCTCTCTTGCGCATCATGATTGCTATCGTACATAAAAGAGATATCCTTGCCAAGTTTTTTTGCTTGTGCAGCAAGGTTTCTTGCATAAAGAATAATATTTTTATGGTGTCTGTCAAACTTATTTCCTGAGGCAAAAAATACAAATTTGCCGCTAAGGCGAATGTTTAGATAGTCATGATAGTTTAGCTCTTTGTCATATCTTGTAAGCTGATTACTTCTATATTTATCTAAGTCTGCATCAAACTCTTCTAAAATTGGAGTCGGTTCTATATTTGCTTTGTTAATATTGAAAAGATATTTTATCTCTATTAGTTTGCCTTTATATCCCTCTTTTATTGCCGAAGCAAACAGGTTGCAATTATTATCAAAATTCAGTTCGTGAAATTTATCGTCAAACTCAAAGCCTTGTGCTGCGAGTTTAGAGTTTGTGTTGTATCCCACGGGAGAGATAGTGGGGTTGTATAAAAAAATAGTTCCGATTACACTCTTGCGCTTTTTACTTAATAGCTCTTCGAGTCTCTCTATATCTATAGTCTCATCTTCTTGCGGAATATATATATAGTGCTGTGTTAAGTACTCAACATCAAAATTTGTTGAAAATTTTCCAAATGCTTGCAATTTTAATCCTATAATTTTATATGAATTATACTATAATTCTGCACTATTGGCGAGGTGGTATGGCAGTGGAATTTGGATTTTATTTAAAGAAGTTTATTACATTTTTTGTAGAGCCGCTGGGTTTGGTTTTGGCTCTTTTTGTTCTTGGACTATATTTTTTATTTAGGGATAAAAAAAGCTTTTCAAAACTATTTTTATCCCTAGCTTTTGGATTACTACTGCTTTTTTCATACCAGCCGTTTTCAAATTTTTTAGTAAAAAACCTAGAAAATAGCCACCCAAAATATGAGTACAAAGAGGCTGTAAAATATATACATGTACTTGGAAGCGGTCATAATACCGACAGCTCGCAGCCACTCTCTTCAAATATAAGTGATTCAGGTATTAAAAGGGTATTAGAGGGCGTGTTAATACACAAAAAGATACCAAACTCCAAACTTGTTTTTACAGGCTATAAAGGGAGTACAGATGTCTCTAATGCCACCATGAACGCTAAACTTGCACTCTCGCTTGGCGTTAAGGAAGAGGATATGATTATTAATCCCGGGCCAAAAGATACCAAAGAGGAAGCACTTTTTTTAAGAACTGTAGTTGGGAGTGAAAAGTTTGTTCTTGTGACTTCTGCAACGCACATGCCAAGATCTATGAGGCTATTTGAGTCACTTGGGTTAAATCCTATCGCAGCACCGACAGATTTTCATAAAGATGAGACTAGCAGCTATTTTGCAGAACCGGATATAGGTTCACTTGAGAACTCGAAAATAGCAATACATGAGTATCTTGGCATTTTGTGGAGTATAGTAAAAAAGTAGGTTTAAGCATACAAAAGCAAACTAAAGCCAAAGAGGATGGTAAAAACAGAACGCAGACAGCGTAACTGAGTTCTTCTAAACGTAGGAGGACTCTTTTAGGTATCTATTTACGGTAAGTTTTGAAAACTTATCTAGATATTGCCAGAAATCATCCTTTATATCTTGCTCAATATCAAGCTCCATTAAAACCTCTCTAAAAGTTCCAAGCCACTCATCTCTTGATTTTTCATATATAGAGAAGTTTTTATGTATGTCAATCATATATTGATCTAAATCTTTACCTCTCATCTCCTCATCATAGACAGAGGGACCGCCACAAATTTGAATAAAGAATTTTGTATTTTTCTTCTTTACCTCCTCAAACTCATTTGGGTCTTGGGGAAAAAAGTGGGCAATATCGCTCTCATATATGCGGTCATAAAACTTATACATAAGTTCCTGCATCCCCTCATGTCCAAGTGCCTTATAAAAAGCCGGATCCGGATTTTTAAACTTTACCTCTTCACCCTGAGTGGCTTTTGTTATCTCATAGTTCATCTGTTGCCCAATCTTTTAAAATTGGCAAAATATTAGCAAAAAATAGTTAATATTTAATCTTGCTAAGATATAAGCCGTTGCTCTTAGCCGGTTTTATTTTATAATTTATTTTGCATTGAAGCTGCTCTCTTATCTCATCGGCGCTAAGAGCTAGCAATGCCCCTACCATTAACCTTATCTGGCTTCTTAAAAAACCGTTTGCCTCAAAGTTAAGTATGATATATCCTTTATGTCTGTAGGCAAAAGCTCTATATATAACTCTAGTTGTACTTTTGACATCGCTACCGCTTTTCATAAAAAATTTAAAATCATGTTCACCTTCAAAGAGTTTTATATTTTTCTCTATATTTAAAAAATCAATAGAGTCTAAAAATGTTACAAAACTCTCTTCAAACGGATTGCTTTGAGACTCTTTGATAATGTATCTATAGAGCCTCTTTTTTGCGCTGTATCTAGCGTGAAAGTTATCATCTACCGCATCTGTTTTTTTGACAATAATTGATGGCGGAAGCATCTCATTTAAAACTTTTTTTAATTTTTCTAAGTCACTCCAAAACTCCGGCAAGTCGATATGGCAGACCTGTCCACTTGCATGTACGCCTCTATCCGTTCGTCCGCTTGCAATTACTTTTGAGTCGATATTTAATTGATTTAGTACATGCTCTAACTGCCCGAGTACTGTATTTTTTGAGCTCTTTTGTGTCTGTGAACCCAAGAAGTTTGTACCGTTATAGGCTATAGTTAGTGCGCATCTCATTAAAACTTAGATACAATCATTTTTTTGTACATTATATATGTGGCTAATAGCCACCCTATGATTAAAACAGGTACGGCATAAGTAGATATAGCAAGTTGGAGTGCAACTGCAAGTGCGTCATATATAATTATTGAGAGAAAAAGAAACAGGTAAACCTTTCCTTTTTGGTGCCTAACATGGACTATGCCGATGCTTGCAATTAAAAAAAGGCTTAAAACCGGAAAGAGCGAAAACAGAGTATTGGTAATGAGCCTTTTTTCTGTTTTTAAAGAGGTGTCTTTAGGAAACCAGTACTGCATAGGCGTTTGATACTCATGAAGATCTGCCTTCATAGTATCATTTATATACATAATTTTAAAATCAATTTGAGTAAACTTCTCTTCTGAGTAACTATAACCCTCTCCGTCTGTAAGTTTTAATCGCAAAATCCCAGAATCGTTAATAATCTCTGCTCCTTTAGCGCCTATTAAAACCTCTTCGTCCTGTTTTTTATTAAACAAAATTACGTCGGAGTATGTTTCATCAAGATTATCTTTTCCTATATATAGAAGCCACTCTCCAAATTTATGTCCAAATTCTGAGGCGGAGAGGTTAAACTTTGCTTCACTTTTTTTATATGATATAAAGTTGCTTGAGAGAACTTTGGCGTGGGGAAAGAGAACAAAAAAGTTAAAGAGCATTATAATAGACAAAAATAGCGCAGGTGCAAAAAGTGTCTTTAGAATTACTCTTGGTCTAATTCCAAGAGCAAAGAGCACGACTATCTCATTGTCATTTGAGAGCTTAAAGAGCGCAAGCGTTGCGGCTATAAAAAAAGATATAGGCAACGTATAAAAAAGAAGCTCAGGCAGCATAAAGAAAAATAGTTTACTCATCTCAAATAGCGAGAGTTGAATAACTGCCGTATATGTAGCCATCTTTATTAAAAAAACAACAGAAGCAATTGAAAAAAGAGGTAAAAATATAGATAAGAACAAAACAGAGAGAGACTGTTTTATATAATTTTGCAATATTTTCATTAGTAGTTAGCCTCTATATATCTTGAAATTTGGCTATCAAATATATAAACTATAAATGTAGCCATTGCTAAAAATGGGACAAAAGGGACTCTCTGTTCCTCTTTTGAGCCTTTCATGACAAAGAGCATAACAGGCAGTGCTAAAAGCGCAGAGAGAAATATAGCCGCTAGTGTGAGTTTAACTCCTAGAAGCGCTCCCATGGTAGCAGCTACCATTATATCGCCTTCGCCCATTGCTTCAATAAAAGGGTAGGTGTGGTAGTTCTTGCTCCAAGAGGTGATCGTTTTTTTGGCATGCCTGTGAGCAGATGATGTCAATGCGTATGAGATAGCAAATCTAAGCAGTGTAAATCCGCCGGCAAAGAGCAGGGCGTTTTGGAAGTTTGTAAAAATTCCATCTATACTCCATGCACCAAATATGGCAAATATTAAAGCTAAAAGATTTAAAGAGTCCGGAACCATTTTGTATTTGAAATCTATCATAGACAAGGCAAGTAGGGTTAAAAAGCTAAAACCAATTAGTAGAGCCGGAAGGTTTAGTCCAAACTTCATAGCCAAGAGTAAAAGTATCAGACCGGAAATTAATTCAATCATAGGGTACTGCAGAGATATTTTAGAGGCACAAAAAGCACATTTTCCTCTTAAGAAAATCCAAGAAAACAGAGGTATATTATGCCAAGGCTTTAGAGTGTTTCTGCAAGAAGGGCAGTGAGAAAAGCCAAGAATTACGGTTTCATCTTTAGGAACTCTTAAAATTACTACATTTAAAAAAGAGCCTAACAGCACGCCGAGTATAAAAGCGATAAAGAGTTCCATTATTTAACTCCTCCAAATCTTCTCTCAATTTTTGTAAAATCTTTTATAATTCTCTTTAGTTCATCAGTCGTAAAATCTGGCCAAAGCGTATCTGTAAAAAATAGCTCTGCGTATGCTGATTGCCAAAGCAGAAAGTTTGAGAGCCTTTTATCTCCGCCTGTTCTAACAATTAAATCAACATTATGTTTACAATCAAGTGCATTTGAGAGCATAGCTTCTGTTATGTCATCTTTAGAGTTTTTAATTCTATTTACTGCTCTTAATATCTCATCATGAGCACCGTAGTTGAGTGCTAACGACTGAACCAAACCATCACAGTGAGCAGTCCTCTCTTTTACGTTTTGAATTGTTTGCTGTAGTGACTTTGAAAACGCTCTAATATCGCCTATCGGCTCAAATCTTATGTTATTTTGAAGATAGTTTTCAAGTTCACTATCTAGATATTTTTGTAGAAGTTTCATCAAAAACTCTACTTCCAAGCGAGGTCTTTTCCAGTTCTCTGTTGAAAAAGCGTAAAGAGTTAGTCTCTCTATATCTTCATCATGCGAGCAAAACTCTGTAACTGCTCTTACTGTTTTTGCGCCTTCTTCATGCCCTTTTACTCTCTTTTCTCCTCTTAACTCTGCCCATCTTCCATTGCCGTCCATGATAATGGCTATATGTCTTGCTCTATTCATATGTTTTTTGCATGTTGTAAAATTTCAAATGAGACGCTTAGCTTGTCTGACATCTGAATTGTCTCTTTTTTATTTTTAACTATAAACTCTACCTCATTAGTATCAGTTCCAAAACTTGAAGAGTCCTTTAAGATATTTAAACAAACTGCATCAACTCCCTTAGAGTCTATCATCTTAGTAGCGTTTTCAACGGCATTTTTTTCATCCATCTCTGCCTTAAAGCCTATAGTAGTTATGTCAGTTTTATCAATTGAATCTAATATATCTATATTTTGTTTTAGTTTTAGGTTCCACTCTTCGCCTAACTGCTCTTTTTTTAATTTTGTGTTTTGCGGGAACTCGGCAACATAGTCACTGACTGCCGCCGCCATAAATAGATACGGCTTCTTTTGAATTAGATGAATCTGCTCCTCTCTCATAAGTGTAGCTTTTGAGAGTTTGCCTTTTTTTGCGATGCGAACCGAGTCTGTCAGATACTCTAACATCTCAGAACTGCTTTGTATATCTATAGTATAGAGATCAAGAGGGAGATCTTTGTCAAATTTTGAAGAGATTAGATTTACATCTGCACCTTTGCAGTAAAGTGCGGTAGCGAGTGCTGAAGCCATTTTTCCGCTTGAGAAATTTGAGAGATAACGTACTTCGTCTATCTTCTCAATAGTTGCTCCACCTGTTACAATAACTCTTCTATCTATCCAAAACTCCTCTCTTAGAAGAGCTTTTGCGCAGTGCCAAAAAATCTCCTGAGGCTCAGCCATAGCACCATCACCTACTGTTTTGCAAGCAAGCTCTTTTGTCTGAGTGTCTATTATCTCATAGTTTGCAATGGCAAGCATTTTGAGATTGGCTTTTGTTATAGGGTTGTTTATCATATTTGTGTTTGCAGATGGAGCAATTATTTTTAGATGAGGGTATGCCAAGGCACTCTGCAAGAGTATGTTATCGGCTATAGCGTTTGCTAATTTTGCTATGGTGTTAGCGGTTGCCGGAGCAATGAGTAGCAGGTCAGCCCACTCACCGGCTTTTATATGGTTATGACTATTTACCCATGATTCGTTTGTATCATCTAGAACTTCGTTTGAGCTTAGTGTTTCAAAAGATAGCGGAGTGACAAACTTCTTTGCCGCTTCACTCATAACTACTTTTACCTCTGCACCGGCTTTGTTTAGTAGCCTTACAAGTTCAAGTGATTTATAGGCCGCAATTGAGCCTGTTACTCCAAGGAGTATCTTTTTGCCTTTTAGCAAATCTGATGGGATGAGCATTATTTACCTCATAAATGTTAGTGGATATATTTTAACATAAAAGAGCTGAGGAATTTATACTCAAACTACCTCTTTTTAAGATTGTTGATGTGAATCAAGTAGAAAAAATTATTACTTGTTAGAATTTCAACTTATAATAATTAAAAGGATAGTTTATATGAACAAGATAGTATTGCTAACATTAGTTCTATCGTCACTCCTGCTTGGGGAGTCTGAAATAGAGACATGTAAAAAATGTCATCCGCTTATAGTTGATGAGTTTGAGAACTCAATGCATAGAAAGTCCTCAATCTATGATGATGAAATTCACAAGGCTGTTTGGGATATGCATCCGGCAAAAGCTAAAGATAATTATGTATGTGCAGATTGCCACACTCCAAATGCTAAAAATGAACAAGAGGCTAAAAAGGGCATAACATGTTCGAGTTGTCATACGATTAAAGATATAGAGAAGCACGCAAGTGTAAATAAAAATATATACAACAAAGATGCAAAGACTTTCTACTCGGCAGAGGCAGGCAGAGAGAGCGAAAAAGTAATTTATAAAAAAGAGAGCTCATGGTTTGGTTTAAACAAAACTACCGTAGGTTCACCATATCATGATATTGACTATACAAACAAGAACTACTACACAGGAGAAGTCTGTATGGGGTGTCACTCACACAGACAAAATAAAGATGAGTTTATGATTTGCAAAACATCAAAAGAGGGTGCGCAAAACGAGCAAGAGAACTGTATAACATGTCATATGCCAAAAGTCGATGGGACAGCAACAACAATCAGAGAGACAAAACAGCACTCTTATCACGGATTTCCCGGAGCTAGAAAAGACCCGCAGATGCTATCTAAATATGTTGAGCTTGACTTTAAAAAGAGTTCAGATGGTTTTGAAATCACAATCAACAATAAAGCACCGCATGATCTCATGCTTCATCCTCTTAGAGTTGTAGAGCTTAGAGTAAATCTTGTAAAAGATAAAAAGGTAACACCATTAAAGAGCAACTCCTTTGTAAAGGTAATAGGCAATAAGGAGGGTCCTTCAATGCCATGGCTTGCAAACAGAGTTATAGTCGATACTATGTTAAAAGCAAATGAGAAAAGAGAGATAAGTTATAGTGATAAAGTTGAGAGTAAAGATAAAGTAGAAGTTCAGCTTGGATACTACATCGTAAATCCAAAAGCTCTTAAAAAATTAAATCTTGAGAAAAATAAAGATGCAAAAAGTTTTACAGTGCTTAAGCAGGAGCGTTTTATAGTCGAGTAGCCAAAAAGGCTGCTTCGACTTAGCTCTTAACTGCTTTGCCTACCTCGTCATCGCTGTATATACTATGGGTGCCGTCACAAAAAGGAAAATTACCGCTTGTTTTACACATGCAGATATGGTACTGTTTTGTTTTTTCAACACTTACTTCTTTAGGCAGACACTGGGTCCCTTCATGACTTCCGTCACAAAAAACACCGCCTTTTGATCTTCCACATGTACAAATCATGTATGCTACTCCAGCTTCAAGAGTAACAGCTTCCGGACTATTGCGAAATACGATTGCATCTTTACACATATCTTCTCCTTTGTTGATTTTAACCATTATAGTGATGATTTAACCGTAATGTCAAGTTGCTAGATAAAAAAAGATTATACTGAGGAAGATACAGTAAGCTTTAGTTTCTCTTTTTCATCGACTTCTGTTGAGCTAAGATTGTATAAAGCGCAAAGTTCTGATTTTTGACTCTTAGATAGAGCACTTAAATCGATAACATAATCTACATAGTCATCTCCTTGTGCTACCTTCATGTTAAACTTAGATATCTGCTCTTTTGTAGGATGTTCTTTGATTATTTTATACATGATTGACCTCTTGTTTTAATTAATAATATTGTATTAGAATTGTATTGTTTTTTTTGAATTTTGCAGTAAGGAAATTATATATAAATTTAGTAAAGTTATTGAAAGAAATTAATGAGAATGTTGTGAGCGGATAAAATATCCGCTCTAGAAAAATTACAGACCTGTAACGTTTTCTGCTTGAGGGCCTTTTTCGCCTTGACCGATTTCAAAAGTTACCTTTTGACCTTCGTCCAATGATACGCGACCATGACCTGAGTTGTTAATTTGACGAAAGTGTACGAATACATCCTTACCGCCATCTTCTTGTTCGATAAATCCGAAACCTTTTTCGCCGTTGAACCATTTAACAGTTCCGTTTACTAATGCTGCCATTGTAATACCTTTGTGTTTGAATACATCTCATTGCTGAGATGGTCTAAAATCTAATATGAAGCTTTTCTTTTAGTAACGGATTATACTGTATAACTAGGTCATCAATGTAAAACAGACTAAAGATGTAACTCGAATCATCTTTTATTGAGGGTAGTATAACTGAATAAAAGGTAAATGTATATAGCTGGGGCAAATTCTTTTTGATGTTGTCATCGTCAATGCTCTAAAAGTAAAGTGTGTCAAATCCAAATATGCGCAGATATTTGGGGTTATCTTTCCTAAATGGCAGTCGGCTATGAATTTCATGTTCGTCGTTTGTGCTTCATTTCAATTCAAAATGTGCAAATGCACCCTCTACGCTTAAGACATTTTTATAGCTGCTCTTTGTAATAGTCACTTTTTTTGTAGTTAAGTCACACACCGCGATACGAAAGTTTGAACCCATATAGGGTTCAACAATGCAGATGATTTTATCATCAATCTGTCTTGTTGCATGGATAACACCTTGAAGAGTATGAAAAAAATATTTTGGGTAGCTGAGAGGTGTAATCTCTACAACCTCTGCAACTATTTTTTTACCAAGATTTTGTCTCATAAGATTGGCGTCTTCATAGTTGTCAAACTGAATACACCAGTCATCAAACTCTTTATTGAAGCGTTTTAAACCTTCGTCTAAAAAACCGCCTGCTTCTGACTGTAGGGCAAATATGCTCATTTGTAGAATCCTATGAAAATATTTATAATTATACTTGTTAGCCTCTTTGATATACTTTACTAAAGCTCTTTTATAGCATCTGCAAAGATATCGTAGCTTTCTTGTGAAGAAAAAACAAAGTTTACTTCCATGCTCTCATCAGTTTTTAAAAAAGATTTTACGCTCTTGTAGGCAACTTTAGCCGCCTCATATTTTGGATAACCGTAAATACCGGTAGAGATGGCAGGAAATGAGACAGCTTGGCATTTTAGCTCTTTTGCAATTTTTAGTGAGTTTATATAGCAGTTTGCGAGAAGCTCTTCGCAGTGATTGCCACATGATGAATAAACAGGGCCGACGGTGTGGATAACATATTTTGCCTTCATCTCTCCCGCAGTTGTTGCAACGGCTTCTCCTGTAGGCAATCCATCTGGATATGTGGATGCTCTTAGCTTCTTACACTCACTAAGTATCTGCACCCCGCCTGCACGGTGCAATGCACCATCCACACCGCCGCCGCCAAGAAGTGAGCTGTTCGCCGCATTGACCACTGCGCATACATCTTCTTGTGTTATATCTGCTATCTTTAGGTTTATGTTTTTCATTTTATTTGTTCTTCATTACTTTCAAATAGGGGATTATATAAGTTCCACTTTCAACTCTTTGCCGAGGATATGTGCAAAGTTTTGAAGAGTCGAGAGTTTAATGTCCTGTGCATGGTTTTCTATCCTCGAAATAGCGGACTTCTTTGTGTGGAGTCTCTGCGCTATCTCCTCTTGCGTAAGCCCGACTTCGACTCTAGCCTGCTTTAGCATCTCGCCTATCTTAAACTCTTCGTATCCAGACTCAAAATCTTTTGCAAAAGCAACATCATTCTTTTTTCTTTTATCAATGTATTTTTTTAAGTCGCTCATTGTTTAAATATTCCTTTTTTCTCTTTTGTGCCAAAACAATCTCATGTTTTGGAACTTTTTGGTCTTTTTTTCTAAAAGCGTTTGTGAGTACAACGAAAGTTCCGTTATGTTCAAAACCAAGCAATCTTATATGATTTGTTCCATGTTGAATTCTTACCTCAACAATGCCGTCTGAACTACTCAGGTATTTATAGAATTTAGTAGATACTGTGTTCGCTTCTTCCAATAACTGCAATACCCAAATAACCTTTTGAGCCTCTTTTGAAGAAAGAGTGTCTAAAAACTCTTCAATCGGGCTTTTGCCTGATTTGAGTCTGTAAAAGATGACCTCTTTCATAGCAATATGTTAACATATAAGTTAACTTTTGTCAATTTACATGTAGATTTATGCATAATTTTTCCTATTAAAAAAATATGCTTTAGTGTATTAAAAAATAGAAAGCTTGTTTAAAAATATGGCAATTTGAAATATTTTTTAACTAGTCGTAAATTAACACCGATGTGACATGTGGATTTTATTTGGATTGTTTTTTAGTGATGGAGATTCATTCACAGAGTTGGGTATGAATAAAGCTTTGCAAATAGTATCCACAAAGCGCTAATCCCAAGTAGTATAGGCATAAGTAATTCAATTGTAATCCAACGTAAACTTTGACTTCTCTTCATATACTGAAACCATTTGTCAAAGCGCTCTAGAGAAGCAGGTATCCTGATGTCTGACAGTATAGAGTGGTATTTGTCAAAACTACTATTTAAGTTTTGAACGTTTCTATTGAGCGTTTGTATTTCTCTAATTATTAAATTTTTATCTTGAGAATTATCTAGATGTTCTAATTTTGTATTTATGGAGCCTGAACCAAGTTTCTCTATAATAAAGTTTATATTTTTTTGCTCGTTGTCTTTAACCTGAATTTTACTTAGCCACCATGAATATAATGTTGTTTGCGAGATATCACTTTTATTGTCTGCCACTTTATCTGCAAATCCGCCTTCATACGGTATATTTGAACCAGTTAGTCTTAGCTTCCATTTAATAAAATAGTCCCATGCTAGCCATATAAAATGTATTAGAAAATAAGTAGTTAATAAAAATATTAACTTATAAATAATATCCATACTAAATGTATTTAGTTTTAATCCTAGAAGGGATGAATCTGATGTTAACTCTAAATTATTAGTTATCAACACTATTGATAATATACTTAAAAACATCAAATTATTTCTGACTTTTCTTGTATATTCTGAGAACTCTAAAGCAAACGGTTCACCAAGGGACAATTGGGCTTTTTTAAGTTTATCTGTATCTTCCATTTTAACAATCCTATTGAATACTTTTTATTTATGACAACTTAGCATTTTCACAACTCCACAACCCGCTCAAACATCTCTTTTATCTCCATCTCGTGGCTTATTAGAAATATCTGTCTGTACTGCTCTTTTATGGTGTGAAAGGCCTCTAGTATCTCCATGCGGCGGCTTTCGTCTTGGCTTCCGAAGACTTCATCAAATGCCAAGAAGCCAATGGAACTTGCGCCGCTTAGTTCTGTTAGAGTTTTTGAGATGGCTATGCGCAGGACTAAGTTTGCTAGGTCTATCTCTCCGCCTGAAAACCGCTCTATTGGGTACTTTTTACCCTCGTCGTAGATAAAAAAATCAAAGTCGTTGCTTACTTCTATGTGTTGGTATTTGCCTTTGGTTATTTGAGAGTACATCTCTGAGGCGATGCTTGATATCCTTGGGGCTACTTTTGAGTTTAGACGGGTTTTGAACTCTGCAAGGCTCGTTTTTATTTTCTCATAGTCGATTAAGTCATCTTTTTTAGCTTGGACTTTTTTTAGCTGTATTTCGTTGTTTTGGAGTGAATTTTGTATAGTTTTTATCTCGCCCTCAATCTTTGCGATTTGAACTTTTATCTCATTTAGGGATGCTGTTTTTGACTCTATAGTTTTAAGTATGCTCTCATGCTCTTGAAGCTGATTTTTATGCTTTACATCGTCGTAAATTACAAGTTTAAACTCTGCTTCTTTGCTTGTGGCTAGGGCTTTTAATTCCTCTATCTTTTTATTTACATGTAGCAGGTCTGACTTTACAAGAACAACTCTTTTTAGTTCAGTCTCAAGGCTAAGGGCTTGTTTGTATTGCGGTTCTATTGCTAAGAGTGACTCTTTAATGTTCTGATGCGCCCTTTCATCGTAACTGTGCGCCTCAAGCTCCTTTAGCTCCTCTTTGTTTTTAATACCTTTTTGCTCTACATGTACGAAGTGCTCTTTTGCAATTTTAAGATCTTGAAGCTTGCTCTGTATTATTTTTATGTTGCTTGTAAGCTCTGAGAACTCTTTATCTTTTGGTTTTTTTTCTGCTTCATGTGCAGCTTTTTGAGTTACTACATTTTGTAGTTGTGCTTTATGCTCGGTTATCTTTTTTTGGTGCGTCTCAATAACCGTACCGACAAGCGAATTTATGACATTGTCATACTCCTCTAAAAGTGGTCTTGTACAAGTTGGACAAGAGGAGTCACTTCCAAGTTCACGAAGTTTTGCAATCTTTTGGTTAGTTATATCTATCTGTTTTTGCTCACTTGATATCTCGGCTTTTAGTTCACTCTCTTGGCTCTGTTTTGCGTTTATGCTCTCTTGGAGTAGGGCTATCTCTGCCTCTAGTTTTTTTGCACTAAGTAAAAACTCATCATACCCCTCACATGCACGCTCTAGCGTCTCAATGTCCGCTTTAGACTTCTTCCACTGCTGTTTTAACTGAACTTGCTCTTTTAAAATTCCCTCTTTTTTTATCTGTAACTCTCTTAGCCTATCTTGCTCTTTTAGCTTCTCTTGAAGTGCTACGAACTCTGCTTTTAGAGGCTGAAGTTTTTTAAGTTTCTCCTCTTTGTCCTCTAGTTGATGAAGCTCGGCTGTTAGTTTTACTTGGTTTAAAATCTCTAAGCTTTTGGAGTTTTTTAGAAGTTCTAGCTCTGAGAAGAGTTTTTGTTTCTGCTCTTTTGTTTTAGCAAAAACTTCAAGCTCCTTTTTTATGCTCTGCTCTCTGCTCTTTATATGTTCAAGCTCTTGAGTTTTACTTAGCATCTCTTTTGCAAGATTCTCTTTGGCTGCGCCGCTCTCTTTTATCTGCTCCTGCTTTTGCCCTATCTCATCTTCGCCTAAAAGTATCTCCCGAAAGGCTTCTATCTCTCTCTTTAGCTCTCTGCTTTTCTCAAGGAGCTCTTTTTCTACAAAGTCTATCTTCTCAAGTCCTAAAAGCTTTCTTATCATCTTTTTTCTATCTTCATTTTTAAGAGAACTCAGGCTTGTTAGCTCTTTTTGAGATGCAAAAAGGGTATGCATAAAAGCATCTTTACTCATCTTTGTAAGTTTTACTATGGCAGCGGTTACCTCTTTTGCTCCGCTGGTTGTAAGAGAGCCGTTTTTATAAAATTTTGCATTAGCGCTCATGGCTTTGCCTCGAAACTCTCTAATTATTTTGTACAAAACGCCCTCAAACTCAAACTCAAGTTCTACAGAAACTGTCTCTTTTTCATTTGCGTTTGCATTTCGTAAAAGCTCCTTGTTTCCTCTTGTCTTTGCCTCACCGTAGAGAGCAAAGAGTATCGCTTCAAAGATGGTAGATTTTCCGCTTCCGTTTTTACCGATAATGCCTATGAGACCTTCGCCAAACTCTATCGTTTTTGAGGTGTACTTTTTAAAGTTATATAGTTTTATATTAGATAGTATCATTCGATAAATCCTCATATTGTGCGAACAACTCTTTAACTTTGTCTTTTAATCTCTCATACTCTTTATCTTCGCTCTCATCTTTAATATGCTCTAAAAAGTACTCCTCTAATGAGAGCGATTCAACATCATCAAGTCTCTTCTCATCTGTACCTTTTTTAAACTCTCTTTTTACGCTTACATGCAAGGCTTTGTCAAAGAGTTTTTTTATATCCCTATTTTGAATATCTATGGATTGAAGAGCCGTAAGGTTAGAGAGTTTTACCTCTATAAGAGCATCTTTTATATCGCTTGTATCAAGTTGCAAAACAGAGTTTTCATAATCTTCACAATCAATCTCCCTAAGTAGAATAGGGCGGATTTTTATCTCCTTGTACTCTACATGTAGCGCATCATCTAAAGTTAGCTCTATAAACCCTTTTGAGTTTCGTTTATCGTTTAGACTTGTTCTCTCTGTTGAGCCGCTATAGTAGACATTTTTATGTTTGCCAACTTGTGAAAAGCCGTGCCAGTGACCAAGGGCAACATAGTCCATCATCTCAAATATATACTCTTTATTTGCAGGGTAAACCCACTCTCCAAACTCCGACATGAGATAAGTTGCTCCAACAGAGCAGTGCATCATCATGATGTTTTTTTTGCTTTTGTGGATATTATCTTCGCAAAGCCCTATTTGAGAGAGTGCTTTTGTTTCATCATTCATATGGGGCAGGGTGTGAAATATTACATTCTCGAACTCCACTTTTTTATACTCTTGAGAGTAAGATACATATATGTTTTTAAAGCCCTCAAATATCTTTAAAATCGGCGAAGATAGGTTTGTTCTGGGCGTTGAGTGGTTTCCAGCTATTAGGATAAATGGGATGTTTAACTCATTTATACTCTTAAACTGCTCAAGTGCGAATGTTATAGCACGGTTTGAGGGACTTGAGCGGTGAAACAAGTCGCCAGTGTGGATAATAAAATCTGGTTCTATCTCTTTTATCTGCTCTACAACTTGAGAAAAAGCATCATAAAAATCTGCTTCTCTTTGGTTAATGTTCTCATCGTTTAAAATATCCAAATCATTAAAACCTAAATGAGTATCGCTAAAGTGGATGATTTTCAACTGCTTTTCCTCAAAATTATATTAAACAATAGACGTTTAAAGTTTTTACTTTTTGCTAAAAAATTTATAGTAAAAATCTTTTATAACTCTTTGTTTTGCGCTACTTACTGCAAGTTCTCCACTATTTATAGTTCCGCTTCTCACAGTTGTTCCGGCAGCGACCATCACATTGTCTTGCACCGTTATAGGAGCTATAAGCTGAGAGTCGCTTCCTATAAAAACATTTTTACCGATAGTCGTTTTATATTTGTTTATGCCGTCGTAGTTACATGTAATAACACCCGCGCCTATATTTGTGCCCTTATCAACTGTTGCATCACCTATGTAGCTGAGATGTCCCGCTTTTGCACCTTTGAGTGTTGACTTTTTCACCTCTACAAAATTCCCGATATGCGTATCTTCAATATGTGAAGCAGGGCGAAGATGTGCCAAGGGTCCGACATCTGAGTTTTTAACTATACTATCTTCAATAACGCTGTGCGCTTTTATATGTGAGTTGATTATTCTGGAGTTTCCGGTTATTCTGCATCCGTTTTCAACAATACACTCACCCTCAAAAACAACTCCCTCTTCGATGTAGATAGTTGAAGGAAGCTGCATGCTCACGCCTGATTCCATAAAAGCTCTCTTTATTCTGTTTTGCATAATCTCTTCCGCATCTGCTAAATCTTTTTTAGAGTTTACACCCTTGAAATGCTCCTCGTCGACTAAAAGAGGGGAGACATTTAAACCTTCAGCTCTTGCCATGGAGATAATATCTGTTAGGTAGTACTCTTTTTGGGCATTGTCATTTTTTAACTGCGGTACATATTTCTCTAAAATATCTTTGGAAAAAGCGTACACTCCCGCATTTACAGTTGTAATTTCAAGCTCTGCTATGGAGGCATCTTTATGTTCTACTATCTTTTTTACATCTCCATTTTTTATAATTACACGACCGTATCCATTAGGATTTTGTAATTTAAAGATAGACATAATTATCTCTGAGTCACTCTCTAGAAATCCGCTAAGAGCCTCAGAAGTAACAAGAGGCATATCTCCGTTTAGAACTAAGACTTTTTCATGTCTAACAGAGATATTTTTCATAGCTCCTCCCGTTCCTGGAAAATTTACATCATCTTGAATAGCAAAGTTAATATCGCTAAAATAAGCGCGCATAGACTCCATCACAGCCTCTTTTTGATGAGCCAGCACTACCGTTATGTCATCACTTATCTTGCGTGACGCTTTTATGATATGGTATAGCATCTCCTTACCGCAGACTTTGTGCAAAACTTTTGCTTTAGCAGACTTCATGCGACTGCCTTTGCCTGCAGCTAAGATAACAATACTTATTTTATTTTTGTTCATTTTTAACTCTTTTGATTATTTGACAAAATTATACCTTCTAGCTCTTATATTTGAAATTAAATCAACAAAATTCCCCTTTTATTGTGGAGGCTAATATTTTTTGTGGTATTATAAGCACAATATTTTGTCATAAGGTATTTGAATGGATTTAGGTACGGTTGTAGGTATTGTTTTAGTCTTTGCACTTCTAATGGGTGCTATGGCAATGGGGGTAGGCGTTGGTGCCTATATCGACATCCCTTCTGTTCTTATTGTTGTCGGTGGAAGTATCGGTGCCTTGATGGTATCGTTTAAGCCGGCACAGATGAAATCATTTGTAAAAATATTTATGATTGCGGTAAGACCTCCTGAGGAAGATAAGATAGAGCTTGTAAAAAAGCTTATACAGTTTGCTACAAAGGCTAGAAAAGATGGCATTTTAGCGCTAGAGAGTGAAGTAAATGAGGAGCCAAACGAGTTCTTGAAAAAAGGGCTCTCTATGGCAATTGATGGCAATGAGCCTGATAACATACGAGAGCTTTTAGAGATTGAGATGGAGCAGACAAGTACGCGGCACAAGGTAAACGGCTCTATGTTTAGTCAATGGGCCGGACTTGCCGGAGCTATGGGTATGGTTGGAACGCTTATCGGTCTTGTTGCGATGCTTTTAAATATGGCTGACCCATCTGCAATCGGTCCATCTATGGCAGTTGCCTTGCTAACTACTATGTACGGCGCTATTATCGGTAATGTTCTTGGTACTCCTATTGCAAATATTTTAGGCATAAGAAATGATGAAGAGACACTTGTTAAGGAGATGATCTTAACCGGAATTATGTCAATTCAGTCTGGAGATGCTCCAAGAGCACTAGAAGCAAAGCTCTTAAGCTATCTACCTCCAAAAGAACGTGTGAGTCAATATAACTAATGGCTAGGAAAAAGAAGTGTCCCGACTGCGAGAAGTGCCTTCCTTTGTGGTTGGCAGCATTTGGGGATTTAATGTCTCTGCTTTTATGTTTTTTCGTTTTGCTTCTCTCCATGTCAAGTATGGATGCAAAAAAAATCTCTGAAGCAATAGGTTCACTCTCCGGAGCCATGAGTGTTTTAGAGGGTGGTATTAAAACCGAGGTCTCCAAAAGACGTATCCAAGAATCAACTCCAATAGAGGCAGCAGACGAGACATCAGAGCAAGTAAATAGAATTATGCAGGCATTAACAGAGGTAAATGAGATGATTGCAGAGGGAGATGGTCCGGCAGTCTCTCTTGAAGAGGCACAAGACGGTTTTGTTATTGAACTTCCGGCTTCGCTTCTTTTTAAATCAGGAAGCAGTGTTATTCAAAATGACGACGCACTACTTTTTTTAAAGAGAATAGCGCTTATTATTGGAGAGCTTCCAAACCAGACAAAAGTTAGTGTTCAAGGGCATACCGACAATCAATCGCCATCATCAAGCAGCCCTTTTAAGGATAATTGGGAGCTCTCATCTGCTAGAGCGATATCCGTACTACAGGAGTTGCTATTAAGCGGCGTAGATCCAAAACGTATCAGCGCGGCAGGATTTTCAGAGTTTTCTCCAAAAGCAACTAATGTAACTGAGAGCGGAAGAGAGAAAAACCGCAGGGTTGAACTTCACTTTTACGGTGCTGACCCTGATGATAAGCAAAAAGTTAATCAGACTGTTCTAGACAAGGCAGCAAACAGATAATGTTCAGGTTTTTTTTACTTTTTTTAGGGTTGGGTGCGACCTCGATTTTTGGGGCTGAGAGTGTTGCAATCCCAACTATGAACTTTGAACTCTCAGCTCCATCTTCTCCACAGCAGCTCGTAAGCTCACTCAACGTACTTGTTCTCTTAACACTTCTATTTTTAGCACCTAGCATGGTTCTTGTTATGACTACTTTTACAAGATTTGTAATAGTATTTGGTTTTTTAAGACAGGCGCTTGGAACGCAGCAGGTTCCTCCAACACAGCTACTTGTCATGCTGGCTATGATTTTGACTTTTTTTGTGATGGAACCGGTAGGCGTAAAAGCTTATGAGAATGGTATAAAACCCTACATAGAGGAGAAGATAGGCTACGAAGAGGCATTTGACAAAACGACACTTCCGTTTAAAAATTTTATGATTAGAAATACAAGAGAGAAGGATTTGGCTCTATTTTTTAGAATAAGAAAAATGCAAAATCCAACTACTGTAGCAGATGTACCGCTTTCTGTAGTTATTCCGGCTTTTGTAATTAGTGAGCTAAAGACAGCTTTTGAGATAGGTTTTTTACTATTTCTACCGTTTTTGGTAATAGATATGGTAGTTGCGTCTATACTTATGTCCATGGGTATGATGATGTTGCCGCCAATTATGATAGCACTCCCCTTTAAGATACTTGTTTTCATCCTTATAGATGGGTGGAATTTGCTTATTGGAAATCTTATAGCTTCTATAAAATAGGGCAGAGCAGCATTGAATTGTCAATATTTTGGAAAGTGCGGTGCTTGTATAGCTTATGAAGGTGGATATGAGCATCAATTAGCCCTAAAGGTTGAGTTAAACAGAGATAGATTCAAAACCTTTTATCAAGGTGATATATCTGTTTTTAAATCACCGCAGAGCAATTACCGCTCAAGAAGCGAGTTTAAAATATGGCATAAAGAGGGTGAAATTCATTATGCCATGAACAGTATAGACAAAAAGGGCGTACTTTTAATTGATGAGTGCCCGCAGGTAAGTAAGCCTATATTTGATTTAATGCCCAAACTTTTAAAAGCTATAAAAGAGAACAGTATAGAGTTTAAACTCTTTGGTGCCGATTTTTTAAGCTCAACTAACGGCGAGATTGTTGCCTCACTGCTTTATCATAGAAAACTTGACTCTTCTTGGAGCGAAGTAGCTACTAAAATAGCCTCAGAACTTAATATATACATCATAGGAAGAAGCAGAAAACAAAAGGTTGTAATAGGGCAGGATTATGTAACTGAGCAGTTAAATATAAGCGGTAGAGAGTTTAAGTTTAACTACATTGAAAACAGTTTTACGCAGCCAAATTCTAAAGTTAATGAGCAGATGATAGGGTGGGCTACAAAAGATTTGCTCTACAGAGATAGTGATCTTCTTGAGCTATATTGCGGTGCCGGAAATTTTACCATACCGTTTGCAAAAGAGTTTAAAAGAGTCTTAGCTACCGAAATATCTAAATCTTCTATAAGTGCGGCAAAAACAAATATGAGTTTAAACGGCGTAGATAATATTGCTTTTGTAAGGATGGGAGTAGAAGAGTTTATTCAAGCTCTAGATGGCGTTAGAGAGTTTAGAAGAATGAAAGATATAGATATAGCATCATATGATATTAAAACTATATTTGTAGATCCTCCAAGAAGTGGAATGGATGAGGCTACATGTAGTTTTGCCTCAAGATATGATAGTATTTTATATATATCATGTAATCCGGAGACATTAGCCAGAGATTTAGAACTCTTATGCAAGACACATTTTGTTGTAGATATGGCTGTTTTTGATCAGTTTGCATACACTCATCACGTGGAAATGGGTGTGAAGTTAGTTAAAAAGGAGAGCGTTTCATGAGATTACTATCTACACTGTTGTTTCTATTTTCTTTACTATATGCCGATGAAATTAAGAGGATAGACTCAATCGTAAAAGATATAGAGAAGCTTAGAGTTGACTACAATAGATGTAGCGAAATGCTTGATAAAAGTGCTAACTTAGCAGAACAAAACAGCACCTTACTAAAGAAAATTGAAGAATTAGAGAATATAGTTAAAAAGCAAGAAAAACTTTTAAAAATCAAAGAAAAGAAAGATAAAAATCAATTTTTGTATAGTAAAAAATGTGAGAAAGAGAACAGTTTTCCAAAATTAATGATGAAGAGTGAGTACCAAGAGAAGCACTTTGATCAAAATGAAATTACAACTTTTAAAGCTAGTGCGTTTCGTCTAAAGACGGATAGTATTATTTACGACGCAATTAACGGAAACAGTATCGGTATGTGGGAGAAGGGAACATCTTTTACATCAAACACGAAAAGTGATACTTGGATTAAGGTATCGGGTTATTTTGTCAATAGAAAATGGAGAAAAGCTAAAGAGGAGATCTGGATAAGATCAGCTCAAGTATTCAAGAGAGATTAGTATCTGTAAAAGAGTTTTTTTGCTGTTATAGTTATAAAAGAACTCTGATGATATAATGCTAAAAAAAATTCAGAAGACGGTATATGAAAAAAATATTAATTATCGGCGACGGTGAAGTATCAAAACACTTTATAAATAGAATTATAGATACACATACTAGTGAAAATATATATTATGTTGTAGAGACAAAAGCCAAAAAATATAAAAATATAAATTCGTCACGATTTAAATTTTATGAGTTTGACCCAACAAGCCTCTATAAGCTTGCAAACTTGCTAAAAATGGAGTTTGCTCAAGCAATCATTGTTATGGATAGCAAAATGGATGTTGAGCATACCATTAAAAATATAAGAAGTATAAAAAAGCAGCTTCGTATTATAGTTTTAAACAAATGGAAGCTTGATAACGAAGACTCCAACGTTGTTCTAATTAACTCAAATGAAATTCTCTCCTCTAGATTGATAGATTATCTGCCAAACGTTCCTGTAATTGCCCAAAATGTGGGAATAGGGGAAGGCGAGATAATGGAAGTTCTAGTTCCGTTTGGAAGCTCGTTTATCTACAAACATATTGGTGTAATTGAGCAAAAAGAGTGGCGTATTGTCGCTATATACAGAAACAGAAAGCTTATTATGCCTAATCGTCGCAGGATGATTCAGCCAAATGATCTTCTGCTTTTAGTGGGCGACCCCACTGTTTTAAAATCAGTTTACAGAGCAATAAAGAGAGAACTTGGACAATTTCCTGAGCCTTTTGGCTCAAATCTTTATCTCTATCTTGATATGGATATGTTAAATTTTGATACGGCAGAGGATTTTATTAAAAGAGCAATTTTTGTACATGAAAAGTTAGGTCATACCCTCATTATTAGAGTGGTTAATCCTAGTGATATTGAAGTTGTTTGGATGATTAAAAGCTACAGGTCAGAAAATATAATTGTAGATATAAACTACACCTTAGGTAGTCTTAAAGAGAGTTTTTTTAATGATATAAAGGCGTATCATGCCGGCTTAGTAATTGTTTCAAACGAGATGTTTGCCGATAATGATACAAGAAATATGCTTTATGAAGCACAAGTTCCTGTGATTAAAATAGCCGACAAGGAGCTCTCAAATGTAAAAGATGCTTCAATAATCTTAGGCGACAATAGAGATTTGGAGAAGATATCTTCAACAATATTTGATGTCTCCGAGCAGATGAGTTTAAACATTGAACTTTATAACTATCTAAATGAGCATCAAGAGGTAAAAGAGCAGGTTATTGAGCACTATTATAACCTCGCTACCATCTTTTCTAAAAGTATCAAGGTTATAAAAGAGAATCAAAATCCTATAAAAAAACTAAAACAAAAAGAGCATTTTATACAGATAGTACCCTTTACAAAAAAATTAACAGGTAAAAAAATATACTCAATTCTCTCAACAGATAGCGAAAGACTCTACCATAAATTAGACAGCAATCATCAAATTTTTATTCCGGTACAGATTTGATTTAGCCATTTTTTATCCTTATTTAAGTATTATACATCTAATTAAATTTTGGATAAATAATGCAAGTACATATTCCTCTTAAAAAAGTAGTTGACGACTCTTACGATATAACTATAGATGAACTTTCTAAAATATATTTCGATACTAAAGTAGCAGTTGTCACAAATAAAACAATCTCTGCTCTTCATCTGGATTATCTTCTTTCAAAAATCAGTGCAAAAGAGCTTCATGTTATAACGCTTCAAGATGGCGAGGAGTACAAAAATCAGCAGAGTGTAGATACTATTTTAGACTCTATGTTTGAACACCGTTTTAATCGAAAATCTATGCTTATAGCATTTGGCGGCGGGGTAATAGGCGATATGACCGGATTTGCGGCAAGCATATATCAAAGAGGGATTGATTTTATTCAAATTCCCACTACGCTTCTATCTCAAGTTGATGCAAGTGTTGGTGGAAAAACAGGCATGAATAACAAGTACGGTAAAAATCTAGTAGGAGCTTTCCATCAACCTCGCGCTGTATATATAGACCCACACTTCTTAACAACGCTGCCCTCAAGAGAGTTTAGCGCAGGAGTTGCAGAGATAGTAAAGATGGCTGTGACTTTTAATAAAGACTTTTTTGAATTTTTAGAAAATGCTGACTTAAAAAACCCAAAAATTTTGCAAGAAGCAATAAAGCAAGCCGTTGAAACAAAAGCAAATGTAGTAGCGCAGGATGAAAAAGAGCAGGGTGTAAGAGCTGCTCTTAACTATGGACATACTTTTGGTCATGTAATTGAGAATGAGACAGGATATAAAAAGTTCTTGCATGGCGAAGCGGTTGCTATTGGCATGGTTATGGCAAATGAGATGGCTCTTAAGATGAATCTCATGAGCGAGAAAGAGGCACAGAGAGTTAAGAGGCTTTTGGAGAAATATGATCTTCCTACAGCATACTTAATCAAAGATGCAAAAGCATTTTATGAAGCATTTTTTCTAGATAAAAAGAGCTCCGACTCCTCTATAACATTCATATTGCCATTAGGTATCGGCAATATGGTAATTACTGACAAAGTAGATGTAGGAACGGTAATGTGTGTATTAAATAAATTTGGAAAACAGTAATGAGAAGAGTAGTTTTTTATCTTCTTGTAGCATCATCTCTACTTTTTTCGGCAAATCTGAAAAATGATAAAAATATAGATGAGCAAGAGCTACAAAAAATTAAGCTCGCACAAGAAGACATAAGAAGAGAAAAAATTGCAAAATATAACTCTGAACTAAAAGAGATAGAAGATAAAATAGCAAAAAAAGATAGTGTCTGGATGAAAAGTTACTCCTCTTATCTTACATCATTGGATGTAAGAGAGAGTCTAGAAAAAATCCTTGAGAGAATAAACTATCTACAGAAAAAAAAGAGTAAAACCCTTAGCGAGACTGATGAACTTAGTGCGCTCATTGCAAGAGAGAAGATATTAACGTCACAGATAGAGAAGCTAAAGAAAAAAGATAGCTCTCCTTTTTCAGACCTTCTAACACCTCCAAACATAGACGAAGTTCCGACAATAGACAACCCTTTTGATGTGTTTACCGGTATTTCTCTTATTAAGACATTAGATAGAGATTTTAATTACTATATACTCAAAAGAGATGAATTAAAAGAGCTTATCGCACTTCTGCGCTCTGAAGTTCGCATATACAGCGAGATAATGAGTCTTGATGATGAAAATATATATGCAGATAAAGCGGAGTTGAAAATCAAGCAGCTGGAGAGATTTGAGTCTGCCCTTGATACAATGAAAGTTACGGCTGATGTTTATCAAAAAAGATTAGACATTATTGAGGTAAAAATTAACAAAGAGGTAGAAGAGCAGGCGTTTAAACTTGCCAAAATAGGTGTTGTAATACTTATTGTCTTTATTTTCTTCTTTTTATTAAAGTTATTTGCAAAAAAATATATTACCGATAATGAGCGGTTTTATATGGCAAATAAAATCATAACATTTGGTAATTTTACTTTAATAGTTTTAATCCTATTTTTTAACTATATTGAAAATGTAAGCTATCTTGTTACGATACTTGGATTTGCGTCTGCGGGTATTGCTATTGCCATGAAAGATTGGTTTATGAGCATACTAGGATGGCTTGTAATTGTTATTGGCGGAAGCATACATGTTGGAGATAGAATTCGTGTTGATATGGATGGAATGATGTATGTCGGCGATGTTATGGATATATCGCTCTTGAGGATGACCATACTTGAAGATATTACACTTACTTCTGCCGAATATAACAGAAGAGCCGGAAGAATTATTTTTATACCTAATAATTATGTATTTACAAGAATGATAGCAAACTACACGCATAGTACGCTAAAGACTGTTTGGGATGGTGTTAAAATCACTATTACGTTTGATTCAAACCATAAAAAAGCGATGCACTTAGCCAAAGAGATAACTAAAAAATTCTCCAAAGGGTATACAGATATTACAAGAAAACAGTTAAATAAACTTAGAAATCAGTATAGTTTGAAAAATACAAATGTTGAACCTAGGATTTTCTCATTTATTGAGTCAAACGGCATAGCTATTGATGCATGGTATTTGACAAATGCCTACGCAACGCTTACACTAAGAAGCGTTATCTCAACTGAGATTATAGATGCTTTTATGGCAGAAGATGACATAACAATTGCATACCCTACTCAGATGCTTCATCTTGAAAAACCTGCAAAAAGAACGCCACCGTTTGCAACTGATGAAGAGATTGTATAGATTATGAAGAAGGTATATTTTAAGACTTTTGGATGTAGGACAAATCTTTACGATTCTCAGGTCATGATGAGCTCTATGCAGGAGTATAGCGTGACAGAAGATGAGAGTGAGGCGGACATAATTGTTGTAAACTCTTGTACCGTTACAAACGGCGCTGATTCACATGTTCGCTCATATATCTCTCATGTAGAGAGTAGCGGCGAGGCTAAAATCTTTTTAACAGGGTGCGGCGCTCATACAAAAGGTGAAAAACTTCTAGAGCAGGGGCGTGTCTCCGGAGTCTTCGGGCAGAGTGAAAAAATTAAAATTGATGAGATGCTCTCAAAGGAAGAGCCTTTTTATGAGCCGGGGGATTTAAACCATATAGATGAGAGCGTGGTAGATGATTTTATCGGCAAGAGCAGGGCGTTTATAAAGATACAAGAGGGGTGCAGTTTTCGCTGTTCTTACTGCATAATTCCTTATGTGCGCGGAGATGCAAGAAGTATGGATGAAGATAAGATACTAGAGCAGATTGCAAGACTTGCCCGCAATGGCTTTGGAGAGTTTATACTAACGGGAACAAATGTAGGAAGTTACGGTCAAAAAACCGGCACATCTATAGCACAGCTTATGAAAAAAATCTCACAGATACGTGGGGTAAGACGTATAAGACTCGGAAGCGTAGAGCCTATTCAGATAACTGATGAGTTTAAAGAGATTTTAGATGAGCCTTGGCTAGAGCGTCATCTTCATATTGCGCTGCAGCATACATCGCCGCAGATGCTAAAATATATGAATAGAAGAAATGTTTACAAGCAAGATAGAGAGCTTTTTGAGCTTTTAGCAAGCAAAGGTTTTGCAATAGGAACTGACTTTATTACAGGACACCCCGGCGAAACCCAGCAGCTTTGGGAGGAGGCGATGAGGCACGTAAGAGAACTCCCTCTAACCCACCTTCATGCTTTCTCATACTCTAAAAGGGATGGTACGCCATCTGCGCAAATGAAGCCTGAAGTAAACGGTAAGATTGCAAAAGAGAGACTCCATGAGTTAGAGAGCATCGTAAAAGCTAAAAACTTTGAGTTTAGAAGAAGTTTTGACGGGGAGCTTGACGTGCTTATTGAGAGCCAGAAAGATGCTCTGTTTATCGGATATGATCAGCATTTTAATAAAATAATGATTGAGTCAGATGAAGATTTAGTCGGTAACTGGATAAATTTACAAAAGTATGAAGTTAAAGAGGAGTCTAACTATGGTAGGGTCTAAAACAAACAGAGTAGCACTGTATGCATCGGCTTTTTTAGTTGTAATTCTTGTTCTTTTTGCTGTTCTTAGAGATAATGCGGAGTCAATCTCTTTAAAAGAGGCAGTTGTTATGCTTGAGAACAAAAGCGTTAAAAGCGTTGTTTTATCTGATGAATTTGTATATCTCAAAACAGATAAAGATGTTTATAAAATTGCATCTTCTCAGCTCTCTCCAAAGACGCTTAGCGAGTATAGAGTCAAGCTCAAAAGCAGCTCAAACATGGTGACTTATCTTCTTTTTTTGGTGCTGTTTTTAGGAATTGGCACACTTATTTTCAAATGGCTGCAAAAAAACAGAATCTTAGATACTAAAAGCATTGTAAGTAGTAGATTTAAGACTTCACTAGAGGATTCCGGACCCATAGAGTCCATAAAAAGCGATGTCACTTTTGCAGATATAGGCGGAATAAGCGATGTAAAAATAGAGCTTGAAGAGATTATTGATTTTATGAAGAAGCCAAAACGATACAAAAGTTTCGGCGCAAGAATGCCTCGCGGTGTACTTTTGGTGGGTCCTCCCGGAGTTGGAAAAACAATGATAGCCAAAGCGGTTGCAAATGCCGCCGGTGTTCCCTTTTACTACCAAAGCGGTGCCTCTTTTGTTCAAATATATGTTGGCATGGGTGCTAAAAGAGTCCATGAGCTTTTTTTAGCAGCAAAAAACAACTCTCCGTCGATTATATTTATTGATGAGATAGATGCAGTCGGAAAAAAGAGAGATGGGCAGAGAAGTGACGAGAGGGAAGCAACGCTAAATCAGCTCTTAACAGAGATGGATGGTTTTGAAAACTCAAGCGGAGTGATTGTAATAGCAGCAACAAACAAGATAGATATTCTTGACTCTGCACTTCTTCGAGCTGGTCGATTTGATAGAAGAATTTTTGTAGAACTTCCTACAAAAAGAGAGAGAGCATCCATCCTTACTAAATATCTTGAAAAAGTTCCAAACGAAGTCGATGTCAACTCTGTTGCAAATATGACTGTAGGTTTTAATGGAGCATCGTTAGCGACTCTCGTAAATGAGGCCTCTTTACTTGCTATAAGAGGGCATGATTTTCAAGTTACGATAGAGCACTTTCATCAGGTAAAAGATAAGGTAATGTTTGGCAAAAAGAAGTTGCAGATGCTCAGTGATGAGCAGAAGCGCTACCGTGTAACATACCAAGCGGCAAAAGTTATCTGCGCAACCTACTTTGACCTTCCTTTTGAAAAACTGCTTCTATCAAACGAGAAATTAACTCCCGCAACTGATGAGCCGCTTATAAAGCATGAGCTAGAATCAAGAGTTAAGATGCTCTTAGCAGGCATTGTAGCGTGCAATATAAAATATGGTGAGCACGCAAGCAGTGCGAAGGGCGATTTGGATGAAGCAAAAGAGATAGTTGATAAGATGATTAAAGAGTACGGCATGGGTTCATCGCTTCTTGCAAGTGAGAGTGAAAAAGAGATTTTGATGAAAAGATTATATAATGAGACGAGAAATCTCTTAGAGTCTATGCAAGATATTATGAAATATGTAGAGAGCGTTTTAAACGAGAGAGAAAGCATCACAAAAACAGATGTAAAAAAGAAACTAAATGAAGTTCTTTAGCGGATTTTCTCTAAAAAATGAGCAGCACTACTTTAAAGATTATATAAACTCTTCACAATATTGTGTTTGCGGGTTTAGTTATGGAGCGATAAAAGCGCTTAGTTATACTCAAGAGCAGTTAAAATTAAATAGACGTATAGATACATTTCAGCTCTTCTCTCCCGCCTTCTTTCAATCAAAAGATGAGAAGTTTAAAAAACTGCAACTTATAGGTTATAGAAAAAATAGAGATAAGTATCTAAATGAATTTCTTACATCATGCTTTTTGCCTTATGAAAAAAAAACAGTAGAGCAGTGCGAGAATAATATAGATGAACTAGAGGAGTTGCTTTACTACTCATGGAGAGTAGATGAATTAAGAGAGCTTAGCAACAAGGGTGTGAGTATTGAGGTCTATATAGGAAGCGAAGATAAAATAATAGACGCAGACAAAGCAAAAGATTTTTTTTTAGAGGTTGCGACAGTAACATATATAAAAAATGCAAATCATTTTTTACTAACAAACTAGAGTTGCTAAATTATATAAAGGAAGAAGATGAGTAAGATAAAAATAGGTGTTATTACGGCAAGCGATAGAGCGAGTAAAGGCATATATGAAGATATATCGGGAGTAGCTATTCAAAAGACAATGAAAGAGTACCTTATAAACGAGTTTGAGATAGTCTATAGATGTATTCCGGATGAGCAGGATATGATAGAGAGCACCATGATAGAGCTTTGCGATGATGAAGAGTGCTGTTTGGTAGTTACAACAGGCGGTACAGGTCCTGCGCTTCGTGACGTAACACCTGAAGCGACGGAGAGTGTATGTCAGAAGATGATGCCGGGATTTGGCGAGCTTATGAGACAGGTAAGCCTGCAGTATGTGCCGACTGCAATCCTCTCGCGCCAGACGGCGGGTATCAGAGGCAAAAGCCTTATCATAAACCTACCGGGAAAACCAAAGTCTATAAGAGAGTGCCTTGATGCCGTATTCCCTGCCGTACCTTACTGTATAGACCTAATAGAGGGTCCATATATAGAGACAAATGAAGAGGTTATAAAGGCTTTTAGACCGAAGGCTAAGTAATCTTTATATTGTTAGGTTTATCTCCAATAATTATTTGCAATAGCGATGGTTTTAAACTCTATTGCAACTAGCTCTACTGCATACATAAGCAATTTAGGATCATCTTCATATTTTTCTCTAACTGCTTGCTTTATGTTTGGATCTCCTTGAATTGCCCCTACTGTTTTTCTTACTATTTTAATAGCAAGCATACGCCCTTCAAGAGGCGTTTTAGTAATTAAACTTGGCATGTAGTCTTCAACTTTTTTAGCTTCTGATGCGTAAGCAGAATGGGTAAACCCAAATGAAAGCAAAGAGAATAACAGCACTGCTTTGACTATATTTTTCATAATAATTCTCCTATAGTCTCTGGTTAATTTAAGCTAGAGTTTTACAGAGACTAACAAAAAACTAGCTATTAATTAGTAGAATACTTTGTTCTACTAAAACCGCTCTACATTTCAAATAATAATATATTATAAATATATTACAGTTTTAAAAGATATATTAACTTAGTAAATTTTTCTAATTATTATTTTTTTTGATGTAAAGAAGTATTAAATAGAGAGAGGAGACTCCCTATTTTGTAGTTTTAGACGAAGTTTACGTCTGTAACGTGGTGTTTTAGACCAAGTTCTGCAGGGCTGCATCCAAGTGCTAGTCCTACCATCTGTTGCATATGAAGAACAGGAAGTGAAACTTCTCTGCCTATTGCTTCAGAAGCACCCTTAGTTTGCGTATCTAGTTTTAGGTGGCAAAGTGGACATGGAGTTACCATCATATCTGCATTTTGGTCAGTCGCACCCGCAATTGCCGTTCCTGTTAAAACTGCCGCAGTGTGTGGAGCTTGGAGCTCTACATGAAAGCCACAACACTTATTTTTCTCTTCATAATCAACATTCATACCACCGCATGCGATAATTAAATCATCTAGAGAGTTAGGATTGTATGGATTCTCTTTTTGCTGATGAGATTCATCATGAAGCTCTGAAGGGCGGATATTGTGACAGCCGTAAAATGGAGCGATGTTAAATTCACTAAGAGGTTTAACAACCATCTCTTTGATTTTATCTAGTCCAAAATCATCAATAATAGCATATAGGAAGTGGATGACATTTGAAGTACCTTTGTACTCAAGTCCAACTTCCGCAAGCTTCTCGTTGACTCTTGCTTTTAGCTCAGGATTTCTATCTAATCTATGTTTTGTCATAGCCGTATTTAGCTGACAGGTATTACAGATAGTAACCATAGTAAGAGCGTGCTTTTCAGCGTAAGCTATATTTCTTGCATTTAGAACAAGAGATAAGAAGTCATCATAGTCTTGAAGATGTGAAGCCCCGCAACAAGAAGCTTCGGTTAACTCGATTAGTTCTATATTAAGTTTTTTGGCAACTGCCATAGTTGACATCATCTGTTCCGGAGTACTCTGCTTTGCTGTACATCCTGTAAAAAGTGCATATTTTAATTTTTTCATCTATTTTACTCCTAGAACTTTACTGTTGATGAAGATTTTATAAGCTTTTGTATCTCATCAAGGTTATCTGATTTTTGTATATTCCAAGGCATTACTATTTTGCCTTTTCTAAACATCTGAAGTGCTACGGGAATATGCTTTACAATAGACGGTCCTTCAGAGTAAAGGACTAAGCCGCCCTCATCAAGTACACCATGTTTTTTGATAGAGTGTAAGAAACCTACAGCATGACGAGTTGCGACATTGTTCTTTGCAACCCCTTTTTTAAATGCCATTTGGTGAAGTTTTGTAATCTTTTCAAATGGATTAATATCTTTTGGACAAACCTCTGTACATTCAAAACATTTAACACAGTCCCAAACGCCTTGCTTCTCCTCATTTACATCAATAAGCCTCTGCCCGTCATTGTCACGAACATCAGCCTCAAAGCGGTAAGCAGCAGCAAATGCCGCAGGACCGAAGAAGTCACTGTTTATTTCAACAACAGGGCAGGCGTAGTGACATGCACCACATTGGATACAGAGGTCAGCTTCATCAAGCTCTTCAGCATCTTGTGGGGACACAAGATTTTCGCATGAAGGAGATTCGTCAATATCTGCAACCAGATAAGGAGTCACTGCTGCATGTTTCTCCCAGAAGTCCCCTTTGTCGATAATCATATCTTTAACGGCTCTTTTTGTGCTTAGAGGCTCTATTGTAAGGTCGTTTCCAAAGTACTCTACCATGGTAGTCATACTCTCTTTACAAGCAAGAGTGCTTCTACCGTTTACTTTGATGGCACATGCCCCGCAAATGCCGTGACGACAACTTCTTCTGTATGAAAAACTACCGTCATGGTCCCATTTTATTCTATTTAATATATCTAAAACAACTTCTTCGGAAGTAACATCCATACTGTAATCTTCATAGTATGGAAGGTAATCTTCATCTGCATTAAATCGAAATACCTTGAAGTTCACTTTTTGTGTAGTAATTGTATTTGTACTCATAATCCCTCCTTAGTAATTTCTTGCTTTAAGCTCATGTTTGCCGAGAACGACATCCATATAATCAAGCGAAATGTTACCCTCTTTGTCCATGTATGCCATTGTATGCTTTAAAAAGTTTTCATCATCGCGAGTATTAAAATCTTCTCTAAAGTGAGCACCACGGCTCTCGTTTCTAGCAATTGCGCTCTCAACAATAAAGGCAGAGTAGTCTATCATGTGACCAAGCTCTATTGCCTCTTGAAGTTCTGTGTTAAATAGCTTAGACTTATCTTTTATACGAATATTTTTAAATCTTTTGCGAAGTTCTTTAACTTTGGCGATTGCAATCTCTAGAGTCTCTTTTGTTCTAAATGCACCTGCATTTGCAGTCATACACTGTTGAAGCTCTTCTCTTAGCTGTGTGATTGTTTCATTTCCATTGTTGTTTAATATGAAATTAATTTCATCAAGAGCTCTTTTTGCATCATCTTCTTGTGCCGCGCGAAGAGGAATGGTGTCTATCTCATTAACCATTGTTTTGCCGACAAAACGACCAAAGAGCAGTGCTTCTAAAACAGAGTTTGCACCTAGGCGATTTGCACCGTGAACAGAAACACATGAGCACTCGCCGGCTGCATAGAAGCCTTCAACATATTGGCTATTATTTTTACGAACATTTCCTGCAATATTTACCGGAATACCGCCCATTGAGTAATGCGCCGTTGCGGATATTAAAATAGGCTCTTTTATCATGTCGAGTCCCAAAAAGGTCATGGCAAGTTCACGAAGTTCAGGTAGCCTCTCCATAATTAAATCACGTCCAAGATGAGTAACATCAAGAAATACAGCATCTTTTCTCGGTCCTACTCCGCGTCCCTCTCTTATCTCATTTAAAATAGCACGACTTACAACATCACGTGATGCAAGCTCCATTGCGTTTGGAGCATATTTCTCCATAAAGCGCTCACCCAAAGAGTTAAAAAGTCGTCCTCCCTCTCCACGCGCAGCTTCAGAGATTAAAACACCGTTTCCTGAAAGACCTGATGGGTGAAACTGTACAAATTCCATATCTTCAAGCGGAAGACCGTGACGCGCTACAATCGAGAGTCCGTCACCTGTGTTTGCATGTGCATTTGAGTTGATTTTGTAGCTTCTTGCGTATCCACCTGTAGCGAACATGACGGACTTAGCGTTAAATACCGCTACTTGCAAATCTCGTATATTAAAAGCGACTACTCCTGAGACTTTGCCATCTTTATAGATAATATCAGCAGCATACCACTCATCCCAAAACTCAACACCAACGCGGTAAGCCTGCTCATATATAGTTTGCAAAAGCGTTAAGCCTGTTCTATCTTTTGCATAACATGCTCGAGGAGAGGATTGCCCTCCAAAGGGGCGCTGTGCTATTTTTCCATCGGGAGTTCTACTAAAAGCAGCTCCCATTCTCTCTGCCCAACGGATAGTCTCAGGTGCATTTTTACACATAAACTCAACAGCATCTTGATCAGCTAAATAGTCACTCCCCTTTACAGTGTCAAACTCATGTAGCTCCACGCTATCTTTATCACTAAAAGCAGCATTAACACCACCTTGAGCAGCTCCTGAGTGGCTTCTAAGCGGATGAAGTTTTGTTATAACTGCAACTTTTTTGCCTGCACTCTGCAACTCTCTTGCAGCGGCGCATCCAGCCAGCCCCGAGCCGACAATAATTGCATCGTAAGTATAAATAGGAATACCCATTACTTTCCTTTGTAATTAAGAATAAAATAAGGCGGATTATACAGCGTTTAGCCTTTGTATATGATAAAAGATTGTTGCAAATGTGTAAAATGTTCCATAATCACTCACTTCTAGAAGAGGTATTATGTATCGGTTTAGATGTTGATTATATAGAGCAAAGCTAATAATCTCTTAGCTAGAGAGTAGAATTATGTTTTACAGCTCGCTATGAGCCAAATCTTTTACTTGGCATATTCTGTCTCCGCCGCTCTCTTTTGCGTAGTCCAGAATTTTTTGAGCTTGCTTTATCGACTCTTCAAGTAAGACATGATTTGGTTTTATGACAAATCCGCCACTAAGTTTTATCTTAATTGCTCCAAGTTCGGGAGATGCTAGTTTTAGCTCAGAGATACTTTGACGGATAATGTCAACATCCCTAAAGGATTGCTCTTTGTTTTCTCTAGATAAGATTATGGTAAATTGATTATAATCAGTTCTTGCTACAACGTCAGCTGCTTGCTTATGAAGAGATATAGTAAATGCAACTTTTTTAAGTATGGTTTGTGTCAACTCTTGTGAATAGACTCTGTTTGTTTTTGAGAAGTTGTCAATCTCAATCACGGTAACAGAGGTAAAGTTTTTCTCTTTAAGATTTTTTTTCTCTGCATAAGAGCTAATCATCCCTTTTATGTTGTTTATACCGGTCACCGGATCAATCATTTTAGGATTTTCAGAGACATCCGGTTTTCTTCTTATTCTCATAGAGATTGCACCTGCCTCTTGCGAAAATGGCTCATACCCCTTTGTATCTACATTATAAAGATACTCAATATCTTTATATATAGCATTGAGTCTTCTTCTGTACCAAAGAGCAACTAAAAAAATCAACACAAAGGCTAAGTATGTTACATTTTTGTGAATGTCAAATTTTGCTTGATTGTAAGAGATATTTTTAAAAATCATACTGTTTATCTGCTCGAACAAAGAGTCAAAGCTCTTTTTTAGCTCTTCTTCTTTTTCCTTAATATTACTGCTTTTGTTTGTATACAATTCAATAGCTTTTTTGTTAAACTCTTTTGTAAGTAAGCTTAGTTTATCTAAGTCAGCAAGGTACTCTTGCGAGTTTAAGAGCACATATTTCTCCACAAGAGAGTAGTCGTATTGATTACGCAACTTGTCGATATCATTAAGAAGTTGCGCACTTTTACCGTTAAACTGGATAAGAGATAAATCAAGATTCTCTTTTGGCATAGAGGTAAGAGAGGAGATTATACGTTTTTGATTATTTAAGCTTTCAATTTTTGCATATGAGTTAGAGTGTTCAACTGTAACGAGTACTCCTATAGCTGCAAATACCACCGCTAATAAAAGAAAAAAAGAGAGGTTTTGAAATATCTTTTTTATGGAGTGTTTCATAAAGAGTTTCCTATATAGATGGTATAATTACCTGCTATTTTATATATATTGGCTTTAATAGTAACTTAAGGCAATTTAAGAAGTTTATTTGAATTTAGAAAATTATTTTATATCTCAGTTTAAAAACGCTCATATCGGAGATGATGGAGCATTAATAGACGATACTGTTTACTCCAAAGATGCTTTTTTTGAAGGCATTCACTTTAAAAGAGAGTGGATGAGCTACTATCAAATTGCAGCTAAGGCGATGAGTGTAAATATCTCAGATGCTATTGCCATGAACGCAAAACCAAAATATGCTCTGCTTAGTGTTGCCATGCCTCCTTACATGACAATGGCGCAGATGAGAGAGCTGGTATCGGGATTTCAAGAGACTGCTGCTAAATACGGTATCGAGATAATCGGCGGAGATACCATCAAGAATACCAAACTCGATATCACTGTAACAGTAGTCTCAAAAACTATCAAGCCTCTTATGAGAAAGGGTCTTAGACGTGGTCACATGGTTGCATACAGTGGAGAGCTTGGCAGAAGTGCAAAAGATTTAAAGAGATTACTAAATTTAGGAAATATTCACAAGAACTCAAAATTTGTCAATATAAAACTAAGAGATAAGTTTGTATCGAAATGTTCTCGTTATCTTAGCTGCGGTATGGATATATCGGATGGTCTTTTTAGTGATTTAGGTAAGCTCTCTTCGGTAAATAGAATGGGTTTTAAATTTTGCAGACATGTGCCAAAGAGAGTAGGTTGTAGCGGCGAAGAGTATGAGATGCTTTTTGCTTTTGACAAACGAAACACAAAGAGCGTTCTAAGAGTTGCAAAACTATGTAGAACACCTATAACTATTGTTGCGCAAAGCGTTAGAAAAAGTTATAAAAATAGATGCAAAGCGCATCATTTTTAAAAATATTAGGATTATTATGGATAGATTTTATTCGCTGGGACACTCAAGTATAGATTTTCATTTTAAGCAGACTCCGCGTGATTTCGTTGTTGAAGAGATACCGCTTTATGAGTTTAGCGGCGAAGGTGAGCATTTAGTTCTTTTTGTTAGAAAAAAAGGCATATCGACTCTTGAACTTGTCTCTATGATTGCAAAGTATCTAGGGATACAAAACAGAGAGATAGGTTATGCAGGACTAAAAGATAAACATGCCATGACAAAGCAGTATATATCTTTACATAAAAAACATGAAGCAAAAATGGATGAGTTTGAACATGAAGATATTAAGATATTATCCAAAACATACCACAATAACAAGATTAGAATAGGGCATCTAACCGGCAATAGATTTTATATTAAATTAAAAAAAGTAAATCCTACATCGGCACAAAAAATAGATGAAGCTCTGAAAAATATAGCAAAGTTTGGTATGCCTAACTTTTTTGGTTATCAGCGTTTTGGAACTGACGGCAATAACCATATTGACGGCAAAAAGATTGCTAAAGGTGAAAAAAAAGAGCGTAACCCAAAGATAAAAAAGCTTCTTATCAGTGCTTATCAGAGCCATTTGTTTAATCTGTGGCTAAGCAGAAGACTTGAGATAAACACTCTAGTGCAAAATTTTGATACAAAAGAGCTTGGGTCCCTGCTGAATATACCAGAGAGCGAACTAATCAAAATGAAGGCTCAGAAACACCCCTTTAAGCTTATCAGCGGGGATATTATGGAGCACTATCCATATGGCAGGCTGTTTGATTTTGATGCAAGTGAGCACGATTTTAAGAGATTTAATGAGAAAGATATATCTGTCACGGGACTGCTTTGCGGTAAAAAGGCAAAGCTCTCTTCTGATATAGCTAGAACTATTGAAAAAGAGTTTGACGATGAGATAAATGCTGATGGCGCAAGAAGATATGCTTGGGTATATCCGGAGGGTGTCGAGGGGAGATTTAAGAATCAAGAGGCTCAGTATGAACTCAATTTTTCGCTTCCCAAAGGTTCTTATGCCACGGTTTTACTAGAAGAGATAGCAAAGCGTAAGCTTTTTGAGAAGAAGGAGAGAATAGATGAGTAGAGATATAACTTCGGCAGTTTCGCAACTTTTTGGAAAATTTGCAAGCAAAGAGTTTGCAAAACCGATTCAAAAGTTCATAAACAGCTCATATGTAAATATTATGGGTCTTGATATGAGTGAGTTTAGCTCCCCTGAGACTTACAGCACTCTTAATGCTCTATTTACAAGGAAGCTAAGAGAGGATAGAGCTTACTCTCTTGATGGAGGAGATTTTATATCTCCATGTGACTCCTTTATTACTGAGTGCGGAGATTTACAAGAGGAGTATGCTCTTCAGATAAAAGGGATGAAATATAAAACCGATGAGCTCATAGGAGAACACTTTACAAAAGAGGAGAGGGAGATAGTAAGCAACGGAACTTTTATAAACTTCTATCTATCCCCAAAAGATTACCATCGCTATCACATTCCTACCAACATAAAGGTGCTAAAAACAGCTCATATTCCCGGTAAGTTTTATCCGGTTAATATACCTTCTCTTAAAAAAAGGATAAACCTTTTTGTAGAGAATGAGAGAGTTGTCATATTGTGTGAAACAACAACGAAAAAAAGATTTTATATGGTTTTAGTAAGCGCACTTAACGTAGGTGTCATGCAGGTCTCATTTGAGCCAAAAATAAAAACAAATGCTGATGCAGAAAATAGCACTCTCTACTCTTATGAGGAGTTATATCTAAACAAGGGTGATGATTTTGGTTGTTTTGAGATGGGCTCTACTATAGTAATATTAGCCCAGCATAATATGCTTGAACTTGGTATTAAAGCTGATGAACATGTGAGATACGGCGATACGATTGCAAAATTAAAATAATAAAAAGATTCAAAGCTATAATGCCTAGTTAATTAAAAATATCTTACAATCCATTTATAAAAAGATAAATAGCGCAAGGAGGATATATATATTGAAGGTCTTAGTTGTAGATGACTCAAAAATTGCGAGAATGGGAGTTATAAAAAGCATCAAAGAGGTTTATCCCAATGCCCAACTTCTCCAAGCAATAAACGGTCTTGAGGCTGTAGAGCTTTATGAAAAAGAGAATCCGGATGTTGTTTTTTTAGATCTTACAATGCCTGTTATGGACGGATATGAGGCTCTTGGGAAGATTATGGAGATAAACAAGGAGGCTCAAGTTATAGTTATAACTGCTGATATCCAAAATGAGGCAAAACTAAGAGTTTTAGTTGCGGGCGCAAAAAATATGTATCCAAAGCCTATAAATGGTGAAATAATGGCAAAAATATTTAAACAAGATATATTATTATAAAAGGTAAAAATATTGAATTTAGAATTTAATGAGGATCAGATTGATGCATTAAGAGAGTTTATGAATGTCTCTATTGGTGCTGCTACGGCAAGTATGGCAAATTTGCTGGATGCTTTTGGTACTATGCATATACCTAAGATAGAGATTTGTAATAGTGATGAATTGGCAGATAAGATTGAAGCATCAATAGACTCTAATTCCATGTATTTTGTTATTAAACAGCTATTTACAGGTAAGTTTGGCGGGGAGTGTATGTTTGTTATAAGCCAAGAGTCGGCACTGAATTTAGGGAACTATCTATATAATGCAAAGAACTCCTCTTATGATGATATTAGCGATGCCGTCTTAGAGCTAACTAATATTTTGACTTCAACAATAATTAGCAGGCTTACGCAGGAGCTAGATACGCAAGTTCAATTTTTTGTTCCATCTCTACAGTTTTTAGATTCAACTTCTGTAGTAAGTGATGATGATGTTGCAGAGTACTCAAAAATTATTATAATAAGCACCGTTTTAGATTTTGAAGATAAGCAAATTAAAGGCAATATATATGTTCTTACAAAAGATAAAGCTATAGAGAGTTTAAAAATCTTAATAGATAAAAAAATAGAAGAGATTTACGGATAATGGAGATTAATTGTCCTGATGTACTGCTAGACTCACTAGAAAATGGGCATATGGTAGTTGATGAAAACTTTATTGTGAGTTACTGGAATAGATGGCTTAGTATAAATACCCAAATTCATAAAGATGAGATAATTGGCAAAAGTTTAGAGGAGTTTTATCCTGAGATTAACTACAGAGTTCTTCAAAGAAAAATAAAAACTGCTCTTTCTATCGGTACACCAACCTTTTATGATGCCAACAGCAGTAAGAAATTTATACCGATTAATCGCAATAAAGTGACAACTTCCTCACTAAAGCTTATGCAGCAACAAGTAACAATCTCTCCATATATAGTTTCACAAAATAGAGTTATGGTCTCTATTTATGACATAAGTGAACTCTTTGAAGCAAAACTTTTAATTAAAAAAGAGATGCGCACGATTAATAAATTAAATGAAAAACTAGAAGCTGATAGAGAAATTATCGATAAGAATATTATGGTAATTAAAACTTCATCAACCGGAATTATTAAAGATGTAAGCACATTTTTTTGTGACTATTTTGAAATGGAAAAAGAGCATCTTGTAGGAGAAAATATATCTATTTTTAAAGTAGCAGATATCTCTAATATTATCTATAGAGAACTTGTGCAAACAGTTCAAAATAAAAAGTCTTGGAACGGGGAGTTAAAGTACAAGACTTTAAGTGGACAAGAGAAATGGTTTCAAACTAGAGTACTGCCTATTTTTAACGCACATGGGGAGCTACATGAGTTTAGTGCCGTATGTCATGATATTACAAATGAAAAACTTCTTGCCCAGCTTTATATAACGGATTCTCTTACAAAATTATATAATCGAGCTCATTTTGATGAGACGATAAACCTGCTTGTAAAACATAAAAGGAAAACAGATATTGATTTTGTTTTGGCTATCGTAGATATAGATCATTTTAAGTCTATAAATGACACCTATGGTCATCAGGTCGGTGATGAGGCGCTTATAGCCATAGCAAAAACTCTTAAAAACTCAATTAGAGAGGATGATTTGCTTGCAAGATGGGGAGGTGAAGAGTTTGTCATTATGCTAAAAAATGTAACCCTAGAAGAAGCAAAAAATATTATAGAAAAAGTCAGGGTAAATATAGAACAAAGTGTTATTAATAATAATATAAAAGTTACCGCATCTTTTGGTTTAACAAGATATATTTTTGGTGAAGATGCAAAAGAGATATTTAAAAGAGTGGATGACGCTCTCTATAAAGCAAAAAATAGCGGAAGAAACAGGGTAGTAGTAAAATAGTTATGCGCAAGTGACCTCTATATGAGGCCTGCTATACGTTAAATCTAAAGTGCATGACATCTCCATCTTGTACGATGTACTCTTTGCCTTCTAAACGCATTTTCCCTGCCTCTTTTGCTCTGTTTTCTCCACCACATGCAATAAAATCACTGTATGAGATAACCTCTGCACGGATAAATCCTTTTTCAAAGTCATTGTGGATTACGGCTGCAGCCTTTGGTGCGGTAGTGTTTTTGCGAATTGTCCAAGCACGAACCTCTTTTACACCGGCTGTAAAGTAACTCATAAGACCAAGCTTGTCAAAACCTTTTTGGATTATCTGATTAAGACCTGATTCGACAACGCCAAGAGAGCTTAAAAACTCATCTGCTTCATCATCTTCAAGACCAACTAACTCCTCTTCAATTTTTGCACATAGTTTTATCAGCTCACAGTTGTTTTTAGCTGCATGCTCTTTAAGGTCAAGAACATATTGGCTATCTTCAAGCAGACCATCTTCGTCAACATTTGCACCGTACATAATCTCTTTACCTGTTAATAGCCTAACTTCATTGTTTAGCTGCTTGTACTCATCACTATCTGCTTTTGGAAAGTTTTTAGCGAGATTTCCATCAGCTAAAAACTCTAAAAGCTCTTCTGCTAGAGTCAAAAGAGAAGCTGCGCTCTTATCTGTTTTAGCCTGTTTTTTTAATCTATCGGCTCTGTTTTGCAAAACTTCTATATCGGCTAAAATAAGTTCTCCCTCAATAATCTCAACATCTCGAAGCGGGTGAATGTTTCCCTCGGTATGAACAATGTTTTCATCTTCAAAGCATCTTACAATATGCAAAATAACCTCTGTTTCTCGAATATTTGATAAAAATTTATTTCCCAGTCCCTCACCTTTGCTCGCACCTTTTACCAAACCTGCAATATCTACAAAATCAAGAGTTGAGTATTGAATACGCTCAGGCTTTACTATTTTTGCAAGCTCTTGGAGTCTAGAATCCGGAACAGGTACTACTGCTTTGTTTGGCTCTATCGTACAAAATGGATAGTTTGCTGCCTCTGCGTTTTGTGCTTTTGTTAGTGCATTAAAAGTTGTTGATTTTCCTACATTTGGAAGTCCTACTAGACCTATACTTAAACCCATAATTTGCCTTTGTTTATTGCTATTTTATACTTTTTTGTAATTCTAGCTAAAATATGCAAAGAGAACACTTTAAGAACCAAGTGCACCCCTAAGAGCCTCTCTTGATGCTCTGTCAACGAGAGTAAAATATCTATCTGCATAATCTTTATCTTCGCTCTTTTTATGCCCTTTGATTTTTATAAATTCACACTCGTAAAGATCTGTAAGTTCATAAAATTTTTTATACAACTCGTGGTTTTTTATAAGAGTGCCTTTTTTTGTCATATAGTTATTTTTTTTGATTCTCTCCTCTCTATCTTTTAGGTTTATTGTATTTTGAGAATCAGTATATACGATTATCTTTGAATCTTTTGTCGGTATTTTTTCTAATGCCCACAAGAGAGTCTCTAGCTCAAGTTTAGATGAAGTTGTATTTTCAAATCTTTTTACTTTTATATCTAATTTTTTTGGCGGAGCTCTAAGTTCATACTCACCTAGGAGAAGGTATGCCCCGTATCCTACATTGGTCTTTGGATTTACACTTGCATCTGTAAACAAAAAAAGTGTCGGTTTGTCAATATCTACATACATATCAGAAATATTTTCCTCTGTTTTATATAAGCTTAAAACTAATTAGACTTATCGCCATGACGAGCATGCCGATGGTGATTCCAGCTATTGTTGTGTGGGCATTTCCGTAAACTCTTGCAGCAGGGAGAAGCTCATCAAACGAGATGTAAACCATTATTCCTGCTACAAGACCAAAAGTGATTCCAAGTGTTGCACCTCCCATGAATGGAAAGAGCAGAAAAAATCCTACAAGTGCACCTACAGGCTCTGCTAATCCTGAGAGAGTTGCATACCAAAATGCACTTTTTTTATCTCCTGTGGCATGATAAATAGGCAAAGATACCGCCATACCTTCAGGGATATTGTGAATCGCTATTGCAAAGGCGATTGTAATACCGAGCGTAGGATTTTCAAGCGCGGAGATAAAAGTGGCAAACCCTTCCGGAAAATTGTGTATCGCGATGGCAAGAGCGGTAAAAATACCTGTTCGCTTAAGCGTTGAGTTTTTTATTATAGAACTCTTGCTGTGAGGCTTAAGCTCCAAGAGTTCACTGCTACTTTTTGTCTCATGTGGATTTACATCCTCTGGAATTGCTTTATCTATGAGAGCGGTTAGTGCAATTCCTGCAAAAAATGATAAGACCATAAAAGAGTCTCCTAAAATCTCGCTTGAGTAAAACTCTGTAAAGGACTCTTTTGATTTTACCAAGATTTCCATAAAGGATACGTATATCATCACGCCTGCAGAAAAACCCATCCCCATTGACAAAATAGTGTAGTTTTTACTTTTTGAAAAAAATGCCAAGAGTGCACCTATTGAAGTTGAAAGCCCAGCAAGTAGAGTAAGCATAAAGGCAAATAAAAAGGTTTCAAATGATATATCTTGCATGTTAGGATTATATGATTTTAAAAATAAATTATGCCTTTATTTTTACTTAAAAAATTTAATTGTTAATGGTGTTTTTTTGGGGTTCAGAAAGATAGTATCCTTGAGTACGATCAATATTGAGCTCTTTGACTTTTTGAAAAATTTCTTTGTTGTGAACAAACTCTGCAACTGTCAGCAGGTTTAATCTCTTTGCAAAATCTACAATCGTCTCAACTATTATCTGTGCACTTATATCTTTGTCAAGATTTTTTATTAATGTACCGTCAATCTTTATATAATTAACATTTAGTTTAAGAAGATGCTCAAAATTTGAGTACCCGCTTCCAAAGTCATCAACCGCAATTCTGCATCCAAGTTTTTTCATCTGGGTAATAAACGCAAAGACCTCTTCATACTTTTCTATGCCTTCTGATTCTAGTATCTCAAAAATAATTCTGTTTTCTACGTTGTGTGTTTGTATTTTTTCTTTTATAAAATTTACAATATCTTTATCAAGTATATCCTCAACCGATAAGTTGATTGAAAAATCATAGTTGAGATGCTCAAAATAGATACAGCTTTTTTCAATCATAATCTTTGTAAGGGTACTGTATAACCTGCTTTTTTTGGCAATATTTAAAAAAAAGTATGGGCTAATAACGTTACCATCATCATCAATCAAACGGATAAGAGACTCATAGCTAGCAATCTCATCTGTGTAGTTATTGAATATAGGTTGAAAATATGGAACAATTTTGTCATGTTTGATTGCTTTTTTTAGCTTTCTTACCCACTCCATATTTTTTTTGTATACATCTTCTATATTTAGCTTTTCATCATAAAGTAAGAAAGGTTTCTGCTCTTTTTTTGCCGATTTTAAAGCTATGTCCGCTTTTTCTAAAGCACCTTCTATCTGGTATGCTCCTCCAATTGTAACTCTTATGCTTATCTCGTTTTTTTCATGGAAAAAAATCATTTTTTCCACATCCTTAATTAACTTTTCTGCTATGTATATAAACTCTTGAAGCGGAGGTTTTTGCGTAAAGAGCAGAGCAAACTCATCCCCCGAGAGGCGCTTTAGATTGATGAACTCACTATCTTTAAATATACTTTTGAGCCTATTTGAGAACTTTTTTAAAATTCCATCGCCTGCGACATGTCCAAAAAAATCATTAATCTCTTTAAAGTCGTCAATATTGATTATAAGTAAAGCTCCATCTTCTATCTTGGCAATTTCATGAAAAATACTAAATCTATTTGGCAGTCCCGTTAGTGAGTCCATATATAACTGCATACTAAGTTCGAGAGTTTTTTCATTAACCTTCTCTTCAAGAAAGTGATTTATGTTTTCTTGTTTTTTTGAGTATTGAAGAATTTTTTTCTGCATATTGTTAAGAGTATTGGATATTAATCCAATTTCATTATTTTGTGATGAAAAAGGGACCTCAATATTTTTATTAACAGAGTAGCCTTTGAGTAGTTTTGATATCTCTCTTAGTGGAAAGAGAAGTTTTTTTACATAAAGACCAAAGAAAATAAAGAGTATTACAAGAGTAAATACAAGCATAAGTGTTAAATTTTTATATTTTGCTATAAGCTCATTGTATCCCTTGTTTGAGTAAGTAAGAACTAATTCACCGATTGTTTTTGTCGTATTTGGTTGAGTTATAGCTCTTTTTATAACAAAAAAGTCTTTAGCACTACTTTTGTGCTCTTTTGACTCAACATAGCCTATTAATTTATCATTTTTTAATACTTTTACAGCAAGAATATTTGGATTTTCTGTAAGCTGGAGTATTGTTTGGTTGATTCTCTCCTCCATGCCTAGGTAGATATTAACAGCTATTAACGGTTCAATGGTTTGTGCAATAATATCAGCCTTTTCAATCTCTATTTGGTGAAATGCTTCTTTGTTGATTTTGCTAGAAATTATAAAAACTACTAAAGTAATGATAAGTGATACAAAAGCTATAGAAAATACTATTTTATTAGAGAGCGAACTAAATTTTTTTTTATTCATACAAGCACCTTAAGCCGTGTAGCTAGACTTTTTAAAGCTATTTTATCATATAAATAAGACTAATTTATACTTTAGATACTGTTTTTATCAATAAAGTTAACAATTTGGTAAAGCGAATCGACAAAATCAATTTTATTACTATTTAGATTCTCTTTATTTAGATATATGACGGCTGATTTCTCAAGCATCAAGGAGAACAAAAAACCACTCTTTAGATAGTTTATATCGTAAGCAAAAGTGATAATACCTTTTTTGTTTGCATATTTTGCAAGCTCTTGAACCTGAGTATCGGAATTAAGAATGTAAATTGCAGTTGCATCAGTTTTACTAGAGAACTCTGAAAATTCTACTAGGTTTATTTTAAAAGCATATTGGGTTGAAGTGTGCCTATAGTTTGATTCAATAAACTTTCCTATCTCAGAAGCTGTATAGTAATCACTCTTCTCATAAACAATAGTATATACAATCTTTCCATCAACAAGTTTTTCATAAAGTTTTTTATCAAGCATTATAATTTTTGGAAAGATTGAAGCTTGAGCTTTAAGTAGCAGTTTGTTGTACGTATAACCATAAGCATAGCTTGCTAAAATAAAAAAAAGAAGAGCAGCTCTTTTCATTTAAAACTCTTTTTTTAGAGTTACTAGGAAGGTTCTGCGCTCTTGTTCGTAATCTTGTGAATATGTATCTATTGCAGATGGAAACTTAACAGTGCTATTGAAAATATTTTTTATACTAAAAGTTAAACTAAAATCATGTTTGATATTTTTGTAGTGCATTGCAGTATCAAAAGTGGAGTATGCTTCTACCTTCTCGCGTCTATCCCCAAGAACTCTACTTTTTGAGCCAACATATTTAGCTATTGCGCTAAGAGACAACCCTCTGTCTATATTGTATATATAATACCCTTTTGCCAAGTGATGTGCAGCATTTGAGAGCGATTCGCTTCTATGTTCATCTTTTATATATGAATCCCCGGTTACATAGGAGTAGTTTAGGTATAGCTTATCAAGATTGGAGATATTTCCTTTGTACTCTATCTCAAATCCGTAAATGTCACTATCCATTGCATTCTTGTACTCTGGATTTGCAGATGAGTTGTATATCTGATCTTTATTTATAAGATAAAAAAGATTAGTTTTGACATGAGAGTCGCTAGAGAGTTTTTTAATATATGCCACTTCAAATGCATCTACTATCTCGGGCTCTAAGTTTGTGCTACCGACTCTTGCAAGATTGTTCATGGTAAACATCTCTTGCCAAGAAGCATTTCTGTGTGAACGGCTATAAATAGCCTTAAAAATATTTCCTGCATCCAACTGATATACCATAGAGACTCTAGGCTCTACTCCTGCATCCTTGTAAGAAGTCTCTTCATAGTTAAAGCCGTAGATAAAACTAAAATTATCGCTAAACCAAAACTCATCTTGTAGGGAGAATATGAATATATTTCGCTTTGCATTTTTGTCAAAAAATGGTAGTGTATCGCTATAGTCAACTAGTTCAACATCTCCTGTTGTTCTATTTGAGAGTTTTGAGACCATGTCAATCGTCTCTTCTCTTACAAGGCGGTATCCCATAGTTATTAAATGATTGTCAAATCCGTCGTATTTGACATAGAGTGAGTGATAGAGTGTCTGTTGAGCGGCAAAATGTTCCCCATATATTCCATCATTAAAAATTACATTACTCAAGTTTAAATCATCGGGAGCTAATTTTGAGTAGGAGTCAAATGCATCATACTTTATGCCCGTATCTACATTTAGCTCAAAATCTCCAACTTTTTTATCGTAGCCAATATCCAGATAGTAGCTAGGGAGTTTAACTCTGTCACTATTTTCAGGAAGCGCAAGGTTGATGCCGTATGCGCTCCCTTTTTCATGCTCAAGCACTCTTGCTTTTATAGAAAAGTCTTTATACTCAAGACTTAGTCCTAGTGAATACTCTTTGAGCCACACGGGAGCATCGCCGGATCTAGAGAGTGGAATATTGCTCGCACCTAAAGCTCCTAAAGATAGTCCGTCAGGACCTGACGGAAGCTTTTTATCATCCTCTTGATAGAAAAAATCAACAAAAAGTTTCAGCTCATCTGTTTTTAGAGTTTTAAAAAAACCGCCCATTTTATACTCAGATGAACCGTATTTAAAAATAAGCTTGTCGCTAGACTCAAATCCCTCAAAATCTTCTGCATACGTAATGACATTAATAGAACCTGCGTAGGCATTAACCCCATCAATCTTGCTTCCCGGACCCCTTACTACCTCTAATCGTTTAATCATCTCAATAGGAAGAAAGAGATATTCTGAGTAGGCATCAAAAAAAAGATTATTTACAGATACTCCGTCTATAAAGAGTTTTGACTGACCATATGAGAGGGAGTTTGAGCCTCTAAATATAGGTGTTTGATTATTAAAATTATCTGTTGTCATATCGACACCGGGAGTAAGTAGAAGTGCCTCTTTTAAGTTTGACACGCCAAGCTTCTCAAGCTCTTCACCTTGAAATACAGAGATAATATAGGGTTGATAGTTTTCATTTTGCTTTGTAACGGTTGCGACTCTATTAAATTGCTCCATCTCGTTATAGATTGACTCTAAGAGATCATTAGTTTGAGCATTTAGAGATGTAAAGCTAAAGATAAGAAGAAGGGTAAAGAATACTCTGTTGAGTGTAAATAAAATATTACGTTTCATATAACCTCTTCTATTTTTTATATTTATAGCATCTAATAGATACTAAGTATCCACACCATAAAATTTATAAGTTTTTTTTATTTAATATATTTAAATAACTATTAATGCAAACTGAAAGAAGAGGCTTTGATTATAAGCTTTTTAAATAGCCACACATAAGACGAACACCGGAACCTGTGGCACCGTAAACGTTACAATCCCATGGGGTCTCAGTATATGCGCTTCCTGCTATATCAAAATGCATCCACTTCTTTTTATTCTCATCACGAATGAATTTATCTAAAAAAAGTCCTGCAGTAATTGCCCCGCCGTAAGGCTTTGAAGCAGTGTTGCTTATATCTGCAATCTCACTCTTTAGAAGTTTTTTAAGATGCTTGTTAAATGGAAGTGAGCTTATTAACTCTCCCGTATCGCTGCCTGCACGGGAAATATCATGTTTTAATTTATGCGAATGACCCATAAGTCCTGTTGTGTATTGACCAAGAGCAATCATGCAGGCACCTGTGAGAGTTGCAAAGTCAAATATATAATCAGCACTTACAGCATCTTGAGCGTAGTCAAGGACGTCTGCTAAAACCAAACGTCCTTCTGCATCGGTGTTTCTAACCTCAATTGTAGTTTTGCTTCTTGATACAAGCACATCATCAGGCTTGTAAGCATCCCCGCCAACCATATTTTCAACTGCACCGATAAATGCATGAACTTCAATATCAAGCTTTAGCTCGCTTACTGCTTTAATCATCCCAAGAACTGCGCAAGCTCCAGCCTTATCCATCTTCATTGTAACCATTGAAGTAGCAGGTTTGAGGCTTAATCCGCCGCTATCGTATGTCAGCCCTTTACCAACTAGAGAGACTACCTTTTTAGGTTTTTTGGGCTTGTATGCCAGATGTATTAAAGCACTACCATGAATAGAAGCACGACCGACTGCAAGCATTGCATTCATATTCTCTTTTGCTAGGGCATCTTCTTGTAAAATTGTGCACTCAAGTGAATTTTCATCCGCTAGTTTTTGAGCTAGAGCAGATAGAGTTTGTGGATTTATCTCTTGTGGCGCTCTGTTTACAATATCACGTGTAAAACAAGTAGCGTTAGCCACTATAAGAGCTTCTTTAAAAATAGTCTCAAAAGCACTAAACTCAGGCTCATTAGATGCTATAGATATACTCTTTAGGGTTACTTTTTTAGGTTCTGATTTATACTCGTTAAACTCATAACCGCCTAAAACTATCCCCTCAACTAAAGCAGCAAGAGAGGATTTGCTAAGAGCAATTACTTTTGCAGATTTGTAGTTTGAGGATTTAAGTATCTTTATCATGCAAGCTGCTGCACTTCTTATATCATCGCCTTTTTTGCTATCTACACCACACAGCAAAACACCTTTTTCATATAAAAAACAGGTAGAATCCTGCTCGGCTTTAAAGCCTGCACTCTTTAATGTTTTAATCTCTTTATGCCCGCTTAACTCATCTTTTGTTAAAAACTCTATTAATATATCCGCATTAATATCGGATACTTTTTTTTCTACTAATTTAATATTCACAAATATTCCTCTTTGATTTAATTGTCGAAATTTAATAACTCTTTTGCCTGTATCATATCTTTGTCTCCACGGCCTGATAAGGTTACGATGATGAGTTTGTCTTTAATATCTGACATCTTTTTAAGATACGCTATCGCATGCGCACTCTCAAATGCCGGAATAATTCCCTCTTTTTGTGAGAGCCATACAAATGCACTTAGTGCCTCTTCATCTGTCGCATGGTCATATTTTACTGTTTTGTTGTCATGGTGAAATGAGTGCTCAGGTCCAATCCCCGGATAATCAAGTCCGGCACTTATGGAGTGAGCTTCAATTACTTGTCCATCTTCATCTTGAAGAAGGTAGCTCATCTGACCATGTAAAACACCGGGACGTCCCTGATTTAGCGAGCAACCATGTTGTCCGCTTGTTATGCCGTGGCCGCCGGCTTCTATGCCGATACACTCAACATCTTTATCTTCTAAAAAGTGCTGAAAAGAACCTATTGCGTTGCTGCCTCCGCCTATACATGCTATAACATGATCAGGCAGGCGATTCTCTTTTTCTAAAATCTGCGCTCTTGCTTCATAACCGATAATTGCCTGAAAGTCTCTTACCATCATAGGGTATGGGTGTGGACCGGCAACAGTTCCTATAATGTAAAAGGTGTCTCTTGTGTTTGTTACCCAGTGACGTATTGCTTCATTCATAGCATCTTTTAGGGTTTTGCTTCCACTCTGCACAGAGTTTACTTTTGCACCAAGAAGCTTCATGCGAAAGACATTAAGCTCTTGACGCGCAACATCTTTTGCACCCATAAATATCTCACACTCCAAATCTAAAAGTGCGCAGATAGTAGCAGTAGCAACACCATGTTGACCCGCACCCGTCTCAGCGATTATTTTTTTATACCCAAGTCTCTTTGCCATAAGTCCTTGAGTAATTACATTGTTTACTTTATGTGCTCCGGTATGGTTTAAATCTTCTCTTTTTAGGTATATCTTTGCACCGAGTTCATCAGATATATTTTTAGCATAGTAGAGCGGGGAGGGGCGACCTACATAATCTTTGAGGTAGTAATCTACCTCCTTCCAAAACTCTTTGTCAAAACGTATCTTTTTATACTCTTCTTGTAGCTTTAGGAGTGCCGGCATCAACGTTTCAGGAACGTACCTACCTCCAAAAGAAGCACTATTATCGGTAAAGGCTCCAAAATGACCATTTTCATCAGGATCAAATTTTGAAGCAGATGGCATATACATTATTTCACCTCAATCAAAGAGTATGTAGGAGTTGTTTTTCTCAACTCCTCTTGTGCATTTAAAAAGCTAAGAGCAACAATAAAACATGCTTCAACACAAGTCGCACCGGCTTGATTTATTAGTTTTGCCGAAGCGTTTGCTGTTCCTCCGGTTGCAATTAGATCATCAATAAGAAGTACGCGGGCACTTGGGATTTTACTAAAAGCATCTATATGAATCTCTACTTCATCTACACCATATTCAAGCGAATATTTCTCTCCTATTGTCGTATAAGGAAGCTTGCCTTTTTTGCGAATAGGAACAAATCCTACTCCAAGCATTTGTGCTAATGCAGCAGCAAATATAAACCCTCTTGCGTCAATGCCCGCTACAAAGTCTAAATTGTACTCTTTATATCTTTGATAGAGATGGTTCATAGTTACGCCGTAAGCTTCTTTGTCATTTAAAAGAGTAGTTATATCCTTAAATACAATACCTTGTTTTGGAAAATCTTTTATATCTCGGATTGAGTTCTCTATGATTCTTCTTTCTGTGTTGCTAAGTGTCATATTTTTTCCTTATATCAGGGCGTCTATGCGACCCTCTAGAGCTTTAATTTTATTATTGAGACGATCTGTCTCTTGCCTATATTTGGTATTTCTCTGCTTTAGTACTTTGAGTTCATTCTTCTGTTTTGTCAACTCATCACTTAAAATATCAACGTTTCCAAGAGCCCTCTGTAGTTGAATCTGATACTTTCTAATGAGTATCTCCGCCTCTTGAAGGGTTAGTTTCATTAAATCATTATTTCGCTGCTCTTTATTGGTGATGCTTTTAAAGTAAAACATCTTAACAAAAAGATAGACAGACAAGATAGATAGTATTGTTAAAAGTGACCATTCTAGAAACATAAGTTTTCCTTTTGCGTATTAAGAGTTAATTTTTTCGATTTTCTCTACTCTTTGTCTATGACGACCGCCCTCAAAGCTGTTTTTAATCCAAGCATCAACGATAGACTCACACACGCCTCTACCTATAATTCTTTCGCCAAAGCATAGTATATTTGCATCATTGTGCGCGCGGGCTACAGTTGCTGTGTAGGCGTCATGACAAAGTGCGGCACGAATACCGTTATATCTGTTTGCCGCCATGCTCATACCTATTCCGGAGCCGCAAATTAAGATGCCATGCGAGCTGTTATCTACTAAAACTGCTTCACAAACCTTTGTGGCATAATCGGGGTAGTCAACCCTATCTTTTGAAAAAGGTCCCAAATCTACAACTTCATGACCTTTTTCTTTTAGTAGTTCAACCGTGTACTCTTTAAGCTCGATTCCTGCATGATCGGTAGCTATATAAAATTTCACCTTCTTCTCCTTTTATAATAATAACAGATTTAAAATCATCTGCACAGGCATCAGTAACAGATAATTTTTTAGCGGTGTCATCAAAATTATTAAAACTATAATTATTCCATATCTTTCATTTTTATAAAAGAACTCTGCTACGGAGTTTATTTTGTATTTTAGTGCGAGGTGCATAATAAAGTGCGCACCGTCAAATTGAGGTATAGGTAGGAGGTTAAAGACACCTAAGACAACGTTTATAATAAGCAACTGGAACATAAATAGATAAGCAAATATATAGATTAAACTGTCACTATTGTTTGGTTGAGACATGCTAAGTACAACAATAGAAGCTACTACTGCTAAGGTAAAGTTATAAACTATTCCTGCTAAATCAACTTGCATTGCGGCATTATAGCCACCTCTATTTAAAACTGTTCTCATATTAATAGGTACAGGTTTTGCCCACCCAAATAAAAATCCGCTCTCTCCCGTAAGAAGCATTGGTAAAAAATACATAGCCGCAGGTACTAAAATCGTACCGACTAAATCTATGTGAGAGATGGGGTTTATAGAGAGTCTGCCCGCATTTTTTGCGGTATTGTCTCCATACATGTAAGCGACCCATCCATGCATTATCTCATGCCCGACTATTGCTACTATAAGAGCAAGGACGGCAGCGGCAATTTTTAATAAATCAATAGATTCCATAATCGTCTTTATCTTTTGCTAATCTCTCTTGAACAGCTCTGTTTAAATGCTCAGGAGACTCTAAGTCGGTAGGTGATTTTCCTATACGATCCCATCTTATTTCCCAATCTTCATCAATCGAGAAGTAAACAAACCAAGGTGTTCCTTCTATATTTTCATAAGGAACAGCTCCCCAAAAACGGCTGTCGTTTGAGTGATCACGATTGTCACCCATCATAAAGTAGTGATCCTCATCAACCTTGATTGGAGCAAAGTTAAATATCGGCATCGGGTATTGTTCATTATATTTTATTTTTTCATCATGATGGATGCCGTGATGTTTTTTCATGTATGGATTTTTAACCCAGAGTTTCTCTGCAAAGATTACTATATCCTCTTTGTCAAAATTGCTCTTTATCCACTCATCGCCCTCGTTGTGATGAATATATAAATCTTTATTTGCCACAAAGAGTTCATCCCCGGGGAGCGCTACGCATCTTTTAACGAAGTGCTGTTTTGTATTGTGAGGAGGTCTAAATATTACAATATCTCCTCTTTGCGGTCTATCTCCGTCCATTAGACGAAGCTTGTCGCTCCAAGGCATTATAGATACTTCTAAAAACGGTAGGTGAGGCATAGGAATACCGTATGCAAATTTTTTGGCAAATAGGTGATCTCCTATAAGTAAGGAGTCCTTCATTGAGCCACTTGGAATCTTAAAAGCTTGCGCAATAAAAAATATAACAAATAGAACTATTACAATAGTTCCCGTCCATGAGTTTGAAAATTTGTATGCTTTGTGTAAAATCTCTTTCATCTACTCTCTTTCGTCTGCGTGTGCTTTTGTAGCTTTTAGCGTATTACTAAGAAGCATTGCTATTGTCATAGGTCCTACTCCACCCGGAACAGGAGTTATATATGAGCATTTTTTACTAACTCTATCAAAGTCCACATCGCCTACAAGAGTGCCGTCATTTGCACGATTTATACCTATATCAATAACAATAACGTCATCTTTTACCATATCCTCTTTAATTAGGTCTATTACGCCGACGCCAACAAACAAGATATCTGCCCTTAGTGTGTGTGTTTTTAAATCATCTGTAAAAATATGGCAAATCTCAACAGTTGCGTTAGCGTTTAAAAGTAGCGAAGCCATAGGTTTTCCTACTATGTTTGAGGCACCTACTACTACGCAGTTCTTTCCTTTTACATCTATGTTATATTCATGCAAAAGATTCATTACTCCTAGAGGAGTACATGGAACAAATCCGTCAAGTCCAGTTGTGAGTCTTCCCACATTGTATGGATGAAAGCCGTCAACATCTTTGCTTGGATCTACAAGCTCAAGTATCTTTGTTGTATCTATTTGCGGTGGAAGAGGGAGTTGAATCAAGATTCCGTCAATATTTGGGTTGTCATTCATCATGGTAATAGTCTTTTCTATTGCATCTTGTGAAATGTCATCGGGCATCTCATGAGTTACCGAGTAAAAACCAACCCTATCACACGCTTTTTTCTTCATTCTCACATAAGCCGCGCTTGCCGGATCTTGTCCAACTAAAATAACTGCAAGACCCGGAACTAACCCTGTATCGGCTTTTAAAATTTTTACTTCATCCGCAATCTCTTTTTCTACTTTTGCAGATAGCGCTTTTCCATCAAGAAGTTGCATTTAAACCTCATAATATTATTTTTTTGTTATTATACCTTTATATGTTAAAGGATGGCTTTATGAGGAGTATATTATTGGTTTTATTGCCGTTTTATCTACTGGCACAAAGTAGTTTTATAACTCCTATGGAGTACGCCTCTTCCCTCTATAAAAACCCAAGAGGCATTGGTTGTCACAGGTGTCATGGAGAGTTTGGAGAGGGGAAGATAGTTGCTAAGTATGAGCACAAAAACGAGAAGAAAAGTTTTATAGGCCCGGTAATAAACAGCATGAACTTTAATGATTTTTTCAACTCGCTTAATGTTAGAAAAAATGGCATGCCTAGGTACTTTCTAACACAACAAGAGATTAAGGCATTATACTTTTATCTCCAAGAGAAAAAAACAGAGAGCTCTTTAAATGTTAAGTAATTTTGAGCAGATAAAAGAGGCTTATGAGAGTAGAGACTTAGCTGCACTAGACAAGCTGGCTATTCCAACACACAGAACGATAAATAGAAGAGGAGATTTTAAGTCTGCGCTTATGCTCTCCTGTAATAATCTTGCGCATTTAATGAAGATAGATTCTCTTGAGGCTGACTGCATAGTTTTGAACCTTGAAGATGGTGTGAGCAAAGAAGAGAAGCCTTTTGGACTTGTGTTATGTGCTATTTTTTTATCTCATCATAAAAGATGTGACAAGAAGCTTATTGTAAGGGTTAATGCTCTTGATGATGGCGGTTTTGAAGAGATAACATACCTAAACCAATTTATGCCCGATGCTATAAGAGTACCAAAAATTAGAGAAGCAAAAGAGGTCGAGACCGTTTACGAATTACTAGATGAAAAAATAGAACTTCATCTCTCAATAGAGACCAATGAAGCATGGAAAAATCTCTCATCATTAAGAGTCAATAAAAAAGTAACGACATTTTATCTTGGGGTTTTAGATCTTTTTGCGGATATGAAACTTCCACAAAGCCTCATAAAAAGAGATAACCCAACTCTACTCTATATACTGTCTCATTTCTTAGTTACCTGTAGAGTAGTCGGTGTTAGACCTGTCTCATTTGTTTATCAGGAGTTTAAGAAGCTAGACGAGTTTAAAGAGTGGCTCTATTTAGAAAAAAAAATGGGATATGATGCAAAAGGGTGTGTGTCACCGACACAAGCAAAAATTGTAAATGAAGTTTTTGCAGATGATAAAAAAGAGATATTAAGAGCAAAAAACATCATAAAACTGTTTGAACTCAAAAGAGAAGAGGGTATTACAGGCTTTGAAGATGAGGAGTTTGGATTTATAGATGAGCCTATCTATAAGGGTGCATTAGCTCTACTAAATTCAAACGATAATGAGCATCCCTTTAGTATCTAGCTAAATTATAAAATACATTATACCGGACCAATATTTTCTCATCAGGTCTCGGGTATCTGCTGTATGCAAACTCAATTGTCTCTTTAGTGGTATCATCTAGAATATAGTATCCACTTTTTTGAAGGAATTTAAAGTCACTTATATCTCCGTTTGGATGAAGATAAAACTCAACAACATTGGTTCTATTGACATTCATATCTCTAGTTAGGTTTACCCCAGCTACTCTATTTAAAACCTCTTGAGTTATTCTTCTCATAATCTCTTGATTATCAATAAGATACTTCTGTTGCCCGGGTGTGAGTTTGCCAAACTCATCACCGTAGAGCTCTTTTAGAGATGAGCTACCTATACTACTGCCTAAGCTCTGTTTAGCCTCTTTCTCTTTAGCTTCTTCTGCTGATTTATCTTCATAAAGCCAGCTATAAGCCTCTTTTTCCTCTTTATCTTCTTTAGGTGGCGGCGGAGCTGTTGGAATATACTTTTTAGCAGGCGGTGGAGTAGGTATATATGGTTTTCTTGGAGGAATCGGCTCTACTTTTGGCTGTTGTACTGCTTGCTCTTTTTGCACCTCTTTTGGTATTTCTACAGAGGGCTTGTGCTCTTTTTGAATTTTTTTTGGCTCATACTTTATCGGTGGTTTCTTATTTAGCGGAGTCACTATCTCTTTTAGTTGACTTCCCTTTGGCATTGGAGGTGCAATGTCTTGAGGCTTTTTAATAATCTCTTTTTTATCGCCTGCATCTTTAGAGATTTTTGGCATCTCCTTGAGTGAAACTTTTATTTTCTTCTCCTCTGGTTTTGGCTGCTGTTTTATCTGAGGAGCCATAGTGCCAAGAAGCCAGAAGAGTAGTAGCAACACAAAGTGAATTAAAAGTGCAACAAACAGAGCAAAATATGAGCGATTCAAGACATTTTATCCAGTTATGAAAATTTGAGTGATTATAACAAATATAGATTAATACAACTCTGCTATAATGATAAAAAATTATTAAGGGTGTTTTATGAGTATAGATGGTTCACTAAGGGCTTTTGAGCAGGCACAAGATTTAATTCCAGGCGGTGTCAACTCGCCGGTAAGAGCATTTAGCAGTGTTGGGGGGACACCTCTTTTTATAGCAGAGGGAGAGGGTGCATACCTTAAAGATATTGATGGAAATAGATATGTGGATTTTGTTCAAAGCTGGGGGCCGCTTATATTTGGGCATAGAGATGAAGCCATAGAAAGCGCTGTTATCAAAGCTGTAAAGCGCGGGCTAAGTTTTGGTGCTCCAACGCAAGCGGAGAGTGATTTGGCAGAGCTTGTAATCTCGATGTTTGACTCTATAGATAAGATTAGATTTGTAAGCAGCGGAACAGAAGCAGTTATGAGCGCTATTCGTCTTGCTCGTGGATATACAGGACGTGATGATATTGTAAAATTCACAGGATGTTATCATGGGCATAGTGACTCTCTTTTAGTGCAAGCCGGAAGCGGTGCGGCAACATTTGGAAACCCAAGTTCACCCGGTGTACCGGCTGATTTTACAAAACATACACTTTTAGCAGAGTACAACAACATTGATAGTGTAAAGAAGTGTTTTGCAGACTCAAGCGATATTGCATGTATTATTATTGAGCCTATTGCCGGAAATATGGGTCTTGTTCCTGCAGATAAAGAGTTTTTACATGAATTAAGAGAGCTGTGTGATAAAAACGGAACTCTTCTTATCTTTGATGAAGTTATGAGCGGCTTTCGTGCTACTATAAACGGTGCAGAGTCTATTACGGGAGTAAAGCCCGATATTGTAACATTGGGTAAAGTCATAGGCGGAGGCATGCCGGTCGGCGCTTTTGGCGGACGAGCTGATGTTATGGCAAAACTCTCTCCAGAAGGACCGGTTTACCAAGCAGGAACACTAAGCGGTAACCCCGTTGCAATGGCAGCAGGTCTTGCTGCAATCTCTAAGCTGAAGAATAATCCCGGAGTTATATCTGTTTTAAACCAAAGAGCAAAAAGATTGGTAGAGGGAATGAAAAAAGAGGCACAAGCTTTTAATATTCCTATGCAGATAGACACAAGAGGCAGCATGTTTGGTTTCTTTTTTAATGAAAAACCTGTAAAGAACTTTGCCGATGCTTGTGACTCTGATGCAGAGTTATTTGCTAGATTCCACTCCAAAATGCTCAAAGAGGGCTTCTATTTTGCTTGTTCACTTTATGAAACAGGCTTTATCTCAACAGCTACTACAGATGAGATGATAGAAGATGCAATCAAAGCAAGCGCAAAAGTATTTAAAGAGATAACAGATAATGCATAATAGTGATAAGGAGGAGCAAAAAGCTCCTAAAATAAAACCCATAATCGAAGCGGCAGATAGTCTCTCTTTGGGAATTTCTATAGTTGTAGCAATTCTTATGGGTGTCGGTATTGGTATTTTACTTAAAAATTTAACAGGTGCCGGCTGGACTCTCTGGATAGGCGTTTTTATCGGTATAGCAGCAGCAGTACTTAATGTCTATAAAGCCTATTCAAAACAGTATAAAGAGTATGAAGAGCTTGCAAAAGAGCCTCGTTATGCCGTAAAGAAAAAACTCAAAGATGATGAAGATGAGGATGAGAGTGAAAAAAACTATTAAATTAGTAGTTATAATCCAATCTCTTGTTCTGCTTACAAATATCATCTCTTTTGAATTTTTTATAAATCTTCAAATAGCATTTTTAAGTAGTTTTTTTATAATAGCGGGCTCTGCTTATGCCTATAAAAAAATGATAAAAGAGCAGGTTGAGCTTGAAAACAGAGATGAAAAAAGAGACATACTAGATGAAATCGAAGATCCATATGAGCTTTATGAAGATATCGAGATAGATAATAGACCTATTGATGAGCTAGATATCAAGGCAATTGTCAAAGAAGAGAAGAAAAAGATAAAAATATTAAATATAAAAGATATAAAAAAGGGCTCCAGAGCCGGAGTCTCCCTATTTAGAGTGGTTCCGTATCTGTTTTTAGTTTTAGGTTTTATAGCTCTTAAAAACAATGAACTACTAGATATCTCTATCTATCTTCCCTCATTGTTGGTTGGAATTGTAGCCGGATACTTTTTTGCAAAAGAGCTATGAGGTAATCATAGGTATATTAATAGTTATCTTTTTTTCAATATCTATATAAAAACTACTATTTATTGATATACTCTTTAGCTCATCAACTCTCTTGTTATTTATATCACTACCGCTAATTTCAATAGAGAATATACTATATTTTTTATTATCAAATTTTATATGTTCACCGACTCTGTAAAATATTTTAGTCAATATTCTCTGGCTATCTTCATAGCAGTGATATATCTTATTTAATATCTTTATGAAGTTATTTGAATCAAGCATAACTTCCGGAATAGTTGGATCAAAATCTTTTTCAAAAACTATTTTTGAGTTTATAGAGTAAGTCGATATGCACAAATCAACCAATGTATAGATATTAGCTAATTCGCCGAGAAGTGAGCTTTGAGCGTTTAATTTAAAAGATGGAGCTTGATATAGTTTTATACCTATAATATCATCATTTTCATATCCGACTGTAAGCGCAAAAAATTTATAGCGGCCAAAACCTAACTCAACAAAAGTAGTCTTAAATCCAAATGAGACATTTGCATAAGTAGTAGCAAGATTAAAAAGCTCTTCTGTAGTGATAGAGCCAAGCAAGAATTGAGCTTGTTCGTTTAGCGATATAACTTTTCCATTTGAATTAAAGAGCACAAACGGGTTGTAGTCATACTCAACCCATTGCTGCTCAAATGTCATTTTATCTACTCTTCTATGTAGTTTTTAAGTTTTCTTCCAACTTTAGGGTGCTTCAGCTTTTTAATAGCACTTGATTCGATTTGACGAACTCTCTCGCGTGTTACACTAAGCTCTTTACCTATCTCCTCTAGTGTTCTATCGCTCTCATCATCCATAATTCCAAAACGAAGTTTGATAACTGCTTTTTCTCTTTCGTTAAGTTGCTCTAAAACATTCTCTATCTGAACCCTCAGGTCATCTTTGAGTATTGAATCAGATGGGGAGAGTGATGATTTATCCTCTATAAAATCTCCAAAACGTCCATCATCTTCACTACCGATAGGAGCTTCAAGACTTATAGGTTCTTTTGTGATTTTAATAACATTTTTAACCTTCTCAATAGAGAGACCCACTTCTTGTGCGATTATCTCTACATCAGGCTCTCTTCCATGCTCTTGAAGATGTTTACGCATAATTTTATTTATACGGTTTATAGTCTCTATCATATGGATTGGAATACGAATCGTTCTTGCCTGATCAGCGATTGCGCGGGATATTGCTTGACGAATCCACCATGTAGCATATGTTGAGAATTTATACCCTTTTTGGTACTCAAACTTATCAACAGCCTTCATAAGCCCTATATTTCCCTCTTGAATCAAATCAAGAAAAGGGAGTCCCCGATTTGTATATCTCTTTGCGATAGAGACGACAAGTCTTAGATTTGATTTTGCCATCTTTGTTTTTGAGATTTCAGAGATATTTTTACCGCGCTTTATCTGTTCTAGAATATCTGAGAGTTTTTCAGGCTCCATATCAAAGCTATTTTTTGAAGCCTCTTTAGTTTGAACTAGTTTTTTAATCTCCATATATGTGCTAACCATTGTAGCTTCAGGAACCATACCTGCGATATCTTCTTTATTTAAATCACAAATTTTTCCAACTAAAATTTTATGGTTTGCTTTTAGAGTTGAGTTAAAGAGGGGAAGTTTGTACTCCAATCTTTTTAACTCTTTCTCATACCCTTCATCACTCTTAAGCGCAGTCTCCATAGCCTTTACTAGCTCGTTTATAAGCTTAGAAGTAGGACCTAAATCTAGTAACTTCTCTTTTAAGATACTCTTTTTAAATGTAACTGATAAAAAGTAGTGTACTATCTCCGGCGTTAGCTCCCCATCTAAATCTTGGGGTGCTTTTTCAGTTAATTTTACCCACTCTTTTTTAGCTTTCTCTAAAGCCTTAAAGCTTGTTGTGACTTTTTCGACTCTAGTTTTATCTTTTACTGTAAGCGATTTATCTACAGGCTCCTCAATATCCTCGCTTTCACTATCTTTGTCGTCACCGCTATCAGACTCATCAGCATCATCGTCTTTTTCATCTTCAAAGCTTTTAAATAGCTCTTTTACTCTTCTCTCACGATTGATTAACGGCTCTTTATAGTCTAGGATAAAATCTATTAGATATGCAACGGAGCATATTGCATCTATAATGATTCTCTCTCCGCTCTCTATTTTTTTACTTATCTCTATCTCTTCTTCTTTTGTAAGAAGCGGTATTTGACCCATCTCACGAAGGTACATTCTAACCGGAGAGTCAGAGCGGGACCACTCTAATAGCTCATGCTCTTTTAGTATATCAAAGTTGTCCGTTTCATTATTTTCTATCATCTTTCTTTGAGCACTTCTTCTTGCTTCCGCCTCTTTATCGTTTAGAAGCTTTGCGTGCTCGGATGCCGTATAGATACAAGCTTTGTGCTTTTGTGTAAGTTTATATATATTTGCGGCTTGTGAGGCAGTAGGTTGTTTATCAAAAAGTTCTATTAGTGATTCGTAAGTTAAGCACTCTTTTGGTTTTTGATTTAGGAAGAATGATTCAATAGCTCTGTTTAGTTCTTTAGCTGTCATATAAAATACACCTTGTTATCTATTAAGTTTTTTCAAAGGTGGATTATACCCAAACACTCTTAATGTATCCTTCTTTTTAAATTGGAACAGACATTGCTTTTAACTTGAAAATATTTCTCAAAGGTACTTTATGCAAAGCGGATACTATAGTTCAGCAGCCGGTATGGTTACTCAGTTTAATCGTCTTGATACTATTGCAAACAATCTTGCTAATGTTAATACTGTCGGTTTTAAAGAGGATAATTTAGTAGTCGGTGATTTTATGCGTCTCTACAAAGAAGCAAGAGACGAACTGCCTAATGCAAATCAAACAAAAGAGGCGGCACAGTTTCTAAATAGAGCGATGAACAAGGCTCCGCAGGTTGTTGATTCATACACTGATCACTCCCTTGGGGATATGCAAAAAAGTGACAATCCTCTAGATATGGCTCTCTCAAGAGAAGGACTTTTCTTTTTGGTCAAGACACCCGAGGGAGTAAGATTTACCAGAGACGGCACCTTCATGAGAGATGATCAGGGCAGGCTTATAACAAAAAGCGGTTACGAGGTGTTGCCGAGTGACTATTTTGAAACAAAGCAGCCAATAACCCTCAATCAAGAGGATAGCATAATTGAGATAGATAAGAACGGACAGATATATACAAATATTCCAAATAGTGCAAACTTTGCACCAAACTCTAAACTATTTGTCGCACAGCCTGATAATATCGCGTTTCTTAAAAAAGAGGGAAGCAATCTCTATAGATATGACGGCGAACAGGAGTTTGAGAGTATGGAGGAGAGCGGTGCCGTTATGCAAGGCTTTGTAGAGAAAAGCAATGTAAATGCCGTTAAGATGATGACACAGATGATAGAGACAAACCGCTTAGTTGGAATGTACCAAAAAGCGATGGATACACAGATGAACGATATGAACCGTGATGCAATTGAAAAAATTGCTAGAAAATCTTAAGGAGTTTAGAAGATGATGCAATCACTTTATACTGCCTCAACAGGAATGTTGGGTATGCAGACACAGATAGATACGACGGCAAACAATATTGCCAACGTAAATACAATAGGCTTTAAAAAGTCTCGTGCAGAGTTCGCAGACCTTATGTACAAAGTCATGGAGTATGCGGGAACATCCACAAGTGATGTTACAAAAAGTCCTACCGGTATTGAGATTGGACTTGGCGTTAGACCTACTGCGATAAACAAGATATTCTCAGAGGGCAGCCTAAAGCAGACCGATAATGAATTAGACTTGGCGGTAACGGGAAAAGGTTTTTTTAAACTAGAGCTTCCTGATGGAACTGAAGTTTACTCAAGAAACGGCGCTTTTAAGATAGATGAAGATGGAACAATCGTAAATAGTGACGGCTACAGAATGGTCCCTGAGGTTGTTATTCCACCTGATGCGACAAATATTAGCGTAGGTACTGACGGTACGGTAAGTGTTGTTCAGCCTGGACAGACTCAGGCAACTCAAATAGGTCAAATTACATTGACTAATTTTATAAATCCTGCAGGACTTCACTCTATGGGAGACAACTTATATATTGAGACAGATAGCTCCGGTCAACCGGTTGAAGGAACTCCTGGATTAGATGGACTTGGTATTCTTAGACAGGGCTTTGTTGAGCTTAGCAATGTTGAGCTTGTTGTTGAATTAACAGACCTCATAACAGGTCAGCGTGCATATGATTCCAACTCAAAAGTAATCACTACAAGTGATGAAATGCTTCAAACTACAAATAATCTAAAAAGATAATCAAGCTCCTTAAAATAGCTTGATACTAATTGATATCAAGTTATTTATCATGCTTTATTTACTAATCAACAAAACATCAAACTACTTTTAGTACAATGTGCATTATAATTGTGTATAAAACCAAGAGTATTTAAGTAGGAATATTAATGAATTTAAAAAATATAGAGAAGGTCGAGTTAAATTATTTAGAGATAGATGATCACATGGCTGTAGCAAAACTTATGAAAGATGAGTATAGACACCTCAAAGACTCTACATGGAGTAAAGAAGAGCTTAGTGTTTTGATAAACAAGTTTCCAAAAGGGCAGGTTAGTATTAAGATTGACGGTGAGTTTGTCGGTTTTGCGCTTAGCATGATTGTTGATTATGATAAGTTTGAAGATTCACACACATATAGAGAGATTACAGGTGACTATACCTTTAAAACATTAAATCCTCTTGGCAATGTTTTATACGGAGTTGATGTTTTTGTAAGTAAACAATATCGTGGTTTAAGGCTTGGTAGAAGATTATACGACTATAGAAAAGAGCTTTGTGAAGAGCTTAATTTAAAGGCTATAATTTTTGGCGGCAGACTTCCAAACTACGAAAAATATGCAAAAAAAATGTCCCCTAGAGAGTATATTCAAAAAGTCAAAGAGAAAGAGATTGATGATCATGTACTAAATTTTCAGCTCTCAAACGACTTTTATGTCAGACGTGTTGTTAAAAACTATTTAGAGGGTGATAAGGAGAGTTGTGAATATGCAGCGATTTTGGCTTGGAACAATATATATTACACAAAGCCAAAGAAAAATCCAATTACTCAAAAAACGGTTATCAGGCTTGGACTTATTCAGTGGCAAGTTAGACCTTATAATAATATTGAAGAGGTGCTCCAGCAAGCGGAATACTTTATAAATGCAGTATCAAACTACAGAAGTGATTTTGCAGTTTTTCCCGAATTTTTTAATGCCCCGCTTATGTCAAAATATAATCATCTAAATGAAGCTGAGGCCATAAGAGAGTTAGCGGGCTATACTCATACATTTAGAGATGAATTTTCAAAATTAGCTATTTCATATAACATCAATATTATTACGGGAAGTATGCCTGAGCTAGTTGATGGTCATCTCTATAATGTTGGATTTTTATGCAGAAGAGACGGAACTCATGAGAAGTACTCTAAAATACATGTAACTCCAGATGAGACAAAAATTTGGGGTCTAAAAGGCTCAAATGAAATAAAAACATTTAATACCGACTGCGGGAAAATCGGAGTTCTAATATGTTATGACACAGAGTTTCCCGAACTTGGAAGAATACTTGCAAAAGAGGGGATGGAGATACTATTTGTTCCATTTTTAACAGACACGCAAAACGGCTACTCTAGAGTGAGAATCTGTTCACAAGCAAGAGCGGTAGAGAATGAGTGCTATGTAGCAATTGCCGGATGTGTCGGAAATCTGCCAAAGGTAAGTAATATGGACATACAGTATGCACAATCAGCAGTTTTTACTCCATGTGACTTTGCATTTCCTTCAAACGGAATAAAGGCAGAATCAACACCAAATACGGAGATGATACTTGTTGCAGATGTTGATTTGGATCTCTTAAAAGAGCTCCACTCTTTTGGGGGAGTCACAAACCTAAAAGATAGAAGAGAAGATTTGTATGAAGTAAGGCTTAAAAAGTGATATTTAGGGCATAAAGGCTCTTTATAAAACTAAAATATCATTTTGGGTATAATCGCAAAATTAATTTATAATAAGATGATTAGGATTTTATATGCAAAAAGCAAATATTAACGGTAAAGCTTGGAGATTTGGGAAAGATATCGATACAGATTTAATTATAGCGGCTCGTTATTTAAACACGTCTGTACCGGAGGAGTTGGCAAAGCATGTCATGGAAGATGCCGACCCTGAGTTTGTAAATAAAATGAGCAGAGGCGACGTTATCGTTGCAGATGAGAATTTTGGTTGCGGTAGCTCTCGTGAACATGCTCCGATAGCTCTTAAAGCTGCCGGTGTTGCCGCAGTTATTGCTCCTACTTTCGCAAGAATATTTTATCGCAATGCATTTAATATGGGACTTCCTATATTTGAGCTCAAAGAGAGCGCAGAGATAGCAGAGGGCGATGAGATAAGCGTAGATATGAACAGAGGAACAATTACAAATAAAACATCAGGCAAGACTTATAACTTTACTCCTATTCCTGCTTTTATGCAAGAGCTTATAGATGCCGGTGGACTTATGAATTTTGCAAAAAATGAGATAGAAGGCAAGTAATGAAAAGATATAAAATTGCACTTATAAAAGGTGACGGAATCGGTCCTGAAATTATTGATGAGGCTGTTAAGGTATTAGATGCGGTAGCTTCATGTTGCGATATAGATTTCTCGTACGAAGAGGCTCTTATGGGTGGATGCGCTTATGATATTACAGGTGACCCGCTTCCGCAGGAGACGATTAAAATCTCATTAAATAGCGATGCAGTGCTTTTTGGTGCAATAGGTGGAGAAAAATGGGACAATCTTCCTCGTGAAAAAAGACCCGAGAGCGGACTTTTAAGATTCCGTAAAGAGTTGGGAGTCTATGCAAATCTTCGTCCTGCCGTTGTATATGATGAGCTTGTCAACGCTTCATCACTAAAGCCGGAAGTCGTAGAGGGCGTTGACTTGATGGTTGTACGTGAACTAATAGGCGGAATATATTTTGGCGAGCCTAAAGGGCGTGACGAAAATAGAGGCTGGAATACCATGGTCTACACCCGTGAGGAGATTGTCCGCATTGCTCATGAGGCATTTAAAATTGCAATGACAAGAAGCAAGAGAGTCTGCTCGATAGATAAAGCAAATGTTCTTGATGTCTCCCAGCTTTGGAGAGAGGTTGTTACGGAAGTAGCAAAAGAGTATCCGGAGGTTGAACTCTCGCACATGTATGTCGATAACGCCGCGATGCAGCTTATTCGTGACCCTAGACAGTTTGATGTAATGCTTACGGGAAATATATTTGGTGACATCTTGAGTGATGAAGCAAGTATGCTCTCAGGTTCTATCGGGCTTCTTCCATCAGCATCAGTAGGAGCTAAAATAGGTGTTTATGAGCCTATTCACGGCTCTGCACCGGATATTGCAGGTCAAGGCATAGCAAACCCAATTGCTACGATTGCATCTGCTTCTATGATGCTTCGTTATGCATTAGGTCTAAGCGAAGCGGCTGATAAGATAGATGGCGCTATAAAAAGAGCATTAAAAGAGGGATATAGGACAAAAGATTTAGCACAGTATGATGCTAAAGAGGTTTGTTCAACAAGTGAAATGGGCTCAATTATTGCTAATTATGCGGCAAAATGAAGACATTAACTCTAGCAAATATTTATGAACTTCAAGGGCTAAAAGAAGAGGCTCTTGAAATATATAAAGATGTTTTAAAAAAGGATCCTTCAAATAGCGATGCAAAGATTGCTATTAGAAGACTCTCGGGTATGAGAAAAAAATTCTTAAATGTGGATACTCAAATGAGGGACTATTTTATAAAGATGCAAGATGATGTTGAGTTTAATGAATTTGAAAGGTGGTTATTGAAGTTATGGAGCTAAAAGATGTAATTCTCTCAACTTTAGCAGAGATGGAAAATAGAAAACCTGAAAAAAATATTATAGAGAGCATAAAGCCGACTAATACTTCAAAAGAGGAAAAACAAAAAGAGCCAAAAGCAGACCCTCTTGATGAGTCAAAGGTTGATAATGAGGATGATTTCAAGAGAGAGCACTCCATAAATAGTGAACTGCTTTTTTTAAACTCTATAAGAGAGAGACTGCTTGTGCTTTTTGAGGGCTTTCAGGCACCAAACAATACAAATATAGAGGCAAAAATAGATTTGACGCTAAATTTTTTAGAGTATGTGCTTGTTACTATCGACTCAAGAGTCGAAGAGTTGCAAAGAGGTGAGTGCAGATGAGTCAATACAGAGTTCTCATAGATGCAGATGATAAAAAAGGTTTGGTTCATAAAGTCTCTACAGTTTTTTATAAAAGTGATATGAATATTCTTTCAAATAGCGAGTTTGTTGATAAAGAGAAAAATAAATTTTTTATGAGAAGTGTCGTTGAAGGTGATATTACTTTAGATAGACTGCACCAGCTTATAAGTGATGTTATGCCCAAGAGCGCAAACATCGAGGTTATTGCTCCACAAAACAAAAATATAATTATAATGGCAACAAAAGAGATGCATGCTCTTGGCGATATTTTAATCAGAAATGAGGCTGGAGAGCTTGAAGCAAATATCTTGTGTGTAATATCAAACTATAATAATCTAGAGTCGCTTGTTAGCAAATTTAATATACCATTTGTCTGTATATCTCATGTAGGACTAAGTAGGGATGAGCATGAGAATAGGATTGTTGAGTATTTATCTAAGTTTGAAGAGGTAGATTATATAGTTTTAGCAAAATATATGAGAATATTGACGCCTAAATTCGTTGAAGCGCATGAAAACAGAATTATCAATATACACCACTCATTTCTACCTGCTTTTATAGGCGCAAACCCTTATAAGCAGGCTTATGAAAGAGGTGTTAAAATTATAGGCGCAACCTCACATTTTGTAAATAATAATCTAGATGAAGGTCCTATTATATCTCAAGATGTTATACATGTAGATCACGCTTACGGGTGGCAAGATATGCAGCGCTTAGGTAAAGATGTGGAAAAAGTCGTCCTCTCTAGAGCACTAAAGCTGGCACTTGAAGATAGAATCTTTGTCAATGCCAACAAAACCGTAATTTTTCAAGGATAAGATTGTTCAATCTTGTTTTGGTAAATCCTCAAATCCCAAACAATACAGGAGCTATAGGTCGCCTATGTGTAAATGCCGGGGCATCTCTTCATATCATAAAGCCCATAGCGTTTGATATTGATGAAAAAGCCGTAAGACGTGCAGGGCTTGATTATTGGCATAAGCTAGATTTTCATGTATGGGAGAGTTTGGATGATTTTTTTAAAAATAATAAAATAACAGATAATGCCCATTTTGCTACTACAAAAACTGATAAACTGTACTTTGAGGCAGAGTTCAAGGATGGCGATTATATCTTTTTTGGAAGTGAAACGGCAGGAATTCCTGAAAAAATATTAAATGCATATAAAGAGCAAAATGTAACTATACCTATGACTAAAGACGGCAGAAGCCTAAACTTAGCAATAAGCACGGGAATAGTGCTTTATGAGGCCATACGACAAAACTACACAGCACTTAAAGGGAGCCTATGAGCCAGTTTGTTAATATAGTCATGATGATTCTTTTTGTACTTTTTATGGTTTTTATCTTTGGCGGTTACCATAAAAATAAATCTGCGCAAAGAGAAGCAGATGAAAAAAAGCAAAAAAACAAAGAGGATACCCTTTAGAGAAACTTTTGTGCCCATCTCTCTATAGTATCTTCAAACTTTTCTAACATGCTTTGTACATTTTTTACCATAATTGACATCTTAAATCCTTTTATTTTTATAAATAGTACACATAATTTCATATAAATATAAAAAGTATTGCATTTTGCCATATTTATTTTGACTAAATTGCAAAAATTCAATATAATAGCTTACTATTTACTATAAAGGAGATGGGATGAAAAGTTTTCTTGAGATTGTAGAAGAGATTAAAAGTATAGTCTCTACGGAGTTTAATAACAAAAGGGTATATGATAAGGATGTTGCAGATATTCTTGGCATATCTCAGATGAATTTTGCGACAATGAAAAAAAGAAATAAAATTCCTTTTGGTGAACTTTTAGATTTTTGTGCAACAAAGTCCATATCTATAAACTGGATGCTCTACGGTCAATCCCCGGAGAGTCTTGTTGAAGCAACAAATAGATTTTTTATGGTCAAGTACTTTGGAGATGTCAATGCCTCAGCCGGTGGTGGAGCAGATGTAGATGAGCAAGAGGTTCAGGGTATAGAGATTCCTCATGAGTTTGTTATGATGCTAGGGGGAGAGAGGGAGTTAAAGCATATAGAAGCCATAAATGTAACAGGAGACTCTATGGAGCCGACTTTTAGTTATAACGATATAGTTTTTATTAACAGGAGCAAGACTGATTTGCAAAGAGGCGGAATATTTACTATAAGAACAGAAGCGGGGCTATTTATAAAGAGAGTACAAAAGAGAATTGACGGAAAAATAGATATAATATCCGATAATCAAGTCTACTCAACCCAGACGCTTAATCCCTCAGAGATAGAGGTAGTAGGAAGAGTAGTAAGTAGATTTGGCAGTGTTGACTAAAAAAGGTTTAATAGTGAAGTATTTATTTTTAGTATTGTTGATTTTTTTATTAGCGGGATGTACGTCAAAGATAGTTGAGTCAGATGTTTTAGCTGAAGTTGAAGCAACATCAATAAATCTCCCAAGCAAGAGTGTTGAAAAACTACAGACTAGAGATATCGAGATATATGATTTGCTCAATATTCCTCAGGATGTGAGCTATTTTGCCAAGAACATTGTTGAAGATTCAAATATACAAGATGCTCAACAAAAGTATGAGCGAAACTATTTTAGCGTATGGAATATTGATGAACCAAAAGAGGATTTAAAATCTGCAATGTGGCCGTTTGTATCATTTACATTTAACAAAAGCTATGGAGAGAATCTTCAACTTCTAGAGCAAAGTTTTTTTGATGAGATGAGAGAAAATGCAAATTTTGAGGCGTATGGCACTATCAATAAAAAGGCGGTGACGCTAAAATATAGCAACATGAGAGCTTTCCCGACGATAAGACCTCTACTAAAAGACCCAACGGCAGCAGGGGAAGGCTTCCCTTTTGATTATCTTCAAAATAGTTCAATACATGCAAATGAGCCTCTTTTTATATCACACTATACAAAAGATAAAGAGTGGGCATTTGTATTTAGTAGTTATGCATCTGGATGGCTAAAATCAGATGAGTTTGTTATTTTAAAAGATGAGCACACTCAAGATTGGCAAAAAGCTAAGCAGGTTGCTATTACTCTAGAGAATGAGCCTATTTATGATATTGACGGTAACTTTTTATTTAAATCAAAAATAGGAATGTTGTTTGCGCTTATCTCTGAAGATGAAGATACATATACTATCCTAGCTGTATCTTCATATAAAAATAGAAAACCTCTCTTTTTAAAATCAAAAATATCTAAAAGTATAGCAACAAAAGAGATACTTAAGTTTGACAGAGAAAACCTTGTCTCTATAATCAATGAGGTCTCAAAGACAAATTATGGATGGGGTGGAATGTATGAACAAAGAGACTGCTCTTCAATGCTAAGAGATATGTTTACACCCTTTGGTATATGGCTACCTAGAAACTCCTATCAGCAGAGTAAAATAGGAAGTGTTATCTCTTTGGAAAATTTATCCGATGAGCAAAAAATAAGAGCCATAAAAGAGAGAGCCATCCCTTTTAAGACACTTCTTTACAAAAAAGGGCATATAGTTCTTTATGTGGGTACTTACAGTGATGAAATTGTTGTATTTCACAACACATGGGGTATTAAAACAAAAAAAGATGAGGCTGAGGGTAGGGTTGTTATAGGAGGACCTATTTTTAGCTCACTAAAGCTTGGTAGGTATCAAGAGAACTATGATGAGGAAGCAGAGATTTTGAAAAATCTCATAAGTATGAATATTTTAACTAAAGAGCCTTAATGTTTTAGTTAGGCTTTAGTGTCTAAGAGCGAGCCTAACATCTCATCTTGTGCTCTTATTGCAGTGACATTTACTGCCGTTGCACCTTGAGTTATAATCTGATCGCTCATCTCTTTAGATAGGTCTGTTTGGCTCATTTTTGAGCCGTTGTCATCTACTTTACGGCTATTTGCCGTTACGGAGTTTTCACTACCTACAACTCTAGTGTCTGTCGGCACATACCTATCACTATTTACATTAGCGACGTTATTTGCGGTTGTATTCATCCATGTTTGATGAGCTTGTATTGAAGATATATTGCTAGATACATTCATAAAAACTCCTTTATAATTAATTTTAACTTTAGAGAGCTGAGATAGTAATTACTTTTGCAAACTAATATTAGTGCAAATCACTGTTTAACTTTATCTCTCTTTTACTTCTTTGCACAACATATTGTCCTGTTAAGGAGTATTGTCTAAAGTGTAATCCATTGAGTCCCGCAAGTTCCGAAGCTTTCATGATAGGAGATAGTTTTGCGCCTGGATTTACTTTTTGAATCTCTCTTATTTCTGCGTCATTAATGCTAACTTTTATACCTGCTAAAATTGCCAAGCCACCGTCAATAATACACCCATCACCAAGAGAGATACCACAAGTAGAGTTTGCGCCTAAGAGGGTGTTTTTACCTATTGTTACAGGATTGCCGTCTGTTCCGCTAAGAACACCGAGGATTGAAGCTCCTCCTCCAATATCGCTTCCCTCTTCAACTATAGCAGAGCTTGAAATTCTACCCTCTACCATTACCGGACCTGTTGTTCCTGCATTGAAGTTAATATATGATGCGCCAGCCATTACAGTCGTACCTGCTGCTAGTTGAGCACCAAATCTCACTTTTGATGTATCCAAAATCCTTGTATTATCAGCAGGAATGATATGTTGCAGGAATCTTGGAAATTTATCTACAAAATCGATATGCGGGTACTCGTTTGAGAGCTTTAGCTCTATCTCAAATTCACGAAGATATTCAAGCTCAATTGGTTGTCCGTTTGACCAAGCAACATTTGGTAGTACGCCAAATGCACCGTTAAGATTTATGCTTCTTAGCTCAACTTTTGCCTCAGATAGTGCATAAAGCTTTAGATAAGTTGCCTCAACACTCTTTAGCTCTTCATCTGCAAAGATAAACGTGACTTTAAATTCACCCTCTAAAGAACCGCTATTCATGATTTGGTTGTATAGGGCAGAGACAACCTGAATATTTTTATGTGCATCACCGTATGCTTCATCTGCGTAAGGCGTAAACGCATTTAAACACTCTTTTAAAAACGAAGTATTGATGTTGCAGACAACTTCACTCTTGCCGAAGTCTATCTCAATGCCTTGTTCTTGAAGTGCTCTAATAAAAATAGCAGCACTTCCAAAGTTCTCATTCCAATTTATAACAGGGTAGGTGGCTTGGAGTGTTTTTGTAAGATTCATCTGTCCTAAATCTACTCTACATATACCAAACGCTAAAGGGTCTTTATACCCCTTTGTTGTTGATTTGATATTTTGAATAAGTGCTTTAAAGGCATCTGTTGTCTGAATGATTTGCATTTAATTCTCGCTTACATAATTTTTATAAAGTCATTATACTTAAACATTATTAATAGCAATTTATATATACTTCTCTTATGAATAAATGGATTGAACTTTTAAAAAACAGTGACCTATTAGGTGTAAAGAAGTATATAAAAGAGGGTGCTGATGTTAATGAAGCAAGCGAAAGCGGAGAGTCCGTTTTAGCTTCATCACTAAGACATGGCAGTGATTTTGATTTGATAATGCTCTTAATTGATAACGGAGCAGATATTTTTGACTTTGATGAAGAGGGTGTTAGCATTTTTGATATGGCAATTACCTACAATAACATTGAGATGGTTAAGTATTTGATCTCAAAAGGGATTGATGTAAATAGCACTACAAGAAGAAGTAGGTTTACCCCATTGATGGCTGCTGCTTGTTATGGACGCCTAGAGATTGCGAAGCTACTTTTAGCACATGGTGCAGATAGAGATGCTGTTGATGCTAAGGGAATAAGTGTTATTGATTTTGCAAGAAAGACAAACAAAAAAAGTATACTGCTTCTGCTTGGTTATGACGAGTCGGCACCTAAAAACACTAACTATGCCAGATAGATGCTATAAACTTTTCTTTACTTCTTATGATACGTCAAGTAGTTTAACGAAATCTTTGTAGCTCTTTATAATCTGCTCATTTTTTTGACTCTGAATATAAAACTCTATAGCTTTTTTACCTAGTCTTGGAATCTCATTTTTAACCGCCCAGCTACTTACCGTTCCCTCTGGAATTTCTAAAATAGCGGCGAGATCTTTTTGTGTTATCTGCAACTCTTTGCATATATCTTTGACTACATTATTTTTCTGTTTTGACTTTTTGGATGTTTTCTGCGCTTTTAATATTAAAGAGTTGGCAGGTTCTTCTCTCTTATCTTCTTGTTTTTTGATAGTTTTATCTTCAACTGTATGCTCTTTTATCCAGCTTAGGACATCTGATGCTGAGATAAGCCAGTCTCTGCCGCTAAACTTTGAGATAACTTCTGTTGTAAAAAGGGTTACGTTCTCTTTTGCAAACTCTTCGTTGCTTAATTGATAAAGCATAGAGAATGCAAGTTGTTGCGCCGCGCCTCCTGAGTGCCCCCAATCAAAGCCACTGCTTGACATAGAAAACATATCATATCTAAGTGGAAGTTCCACTTCAGCGTAGGTTACATATCTAACTCCAAGGAGAGTCTTATGCCCTTTAAATACATGATTGTTACGCATAATAGCCATTACTACCTCTTATATTTTAAAAGTGTAATGATGCTCTCTTTTATGATTTGTCTCTTTTTTATTGAGAAACAAGAAACGATAAGCAACATATAGAGACAGACTAAGCAATAAAAGTACCAATAACCAAATTACCATGATGCAATTCCTTGATTTTTACTTACTCTAAGGCAAATCGACCGGATTGAGATTATATTAAATTATATGATATTTCTGATTTGTCTAAAAAATCAGTAAATAGTTTAAAGTAGTTTTCTACGCTTTTTTTGTCTGCCGCACAGAGTGATATTTCAACAGATGCACCATTGTTGTTTAATATGGGAAGAGATGAGAGTTCAATCTCAGGGGGAATCTCTTTCATAAGCTCTATAAGCGTATTCTCACTTGTTTTTGCTAGTAGAGTGGCTCTATATTTTTGTTTTGACTCACTAAAGAGACGCTCTATAACTACAATTATCATAGGGTGTGCCATTTGTGGGAATCCGGGAGTAAAAAAGTATCTATCTTGCAGAGAAAAACCGGACATATTATTTACCGGATTAGGCAGAAGCTTGACATCTTGCGGCAGATCTGCCATATATATCCTATGTGGATACGCCTCCTCGCCAAATCTCTGAATAATATCTTGTTCAAACTTTTTGTGCCTTAGTAGTGGCTTTGAGGTAAAGACTTCTGCCGCAATCTCTCTAGTTAAGTCATCCGGAGTAGCACCTATACCGCCAAAGGAGAACATTACTCCATCGGCATCATCTTTTACCATTTTATATATCTTTCTAATTAGCTCTTTATCATCTTTTATGATAAAAGAGGCAAAAAGTTCATGTCCATATTTTTGAAGTTCATTTTTTAAAAATTCAAAATGTTTGTCAACTCTACGACCGTTTAATATTTCACTGCCGATAATGCAAGCATAAAAGTTCATTTTTATCTACCGTTATATCTTTTTTATGTATTATACTAAAAAGAGTTAAGGAAATCACATGTCATATTCACAACAACTAGAAGAGTTAATAACAAAAAGCGTTATTCCGGATATAGATGAGAGATTAGATGAGATTTTTGAGGAGATTGCCGATAGCAAAGAGGCTGCTCAAGACTCAAAAGAGGAGATAGAAGAGTTAAGAGAGTTTAAAGCTGATTTGCAAGATGTGCTAGAGGATATTAAAAACGGGGATATCGAAGAAGATGAGTGCAAAGAGCTTATTGATGATATCTTGGAGGCTCAAAACGACTCTTTAGATGAGGATTTTGGATTTACGGAGCAAGAGTAGTCTATGTAATTTGAATATAGCCAATTTTAAATTCGTTTCTATATAATATCATCAATAAAACAGATAGGATAAAATATGAGAATAATTTTACTAGGAGCTCCAGGTGCAGGAAAAGGAACTCAAGCAGGTTTTTTAACAAAAAGATATAATATTCCTCAAATCTCAACCGGAGATATGCTTCGTGCTGCGATAAAAGCAGGCACAGAGCTCGGTAAAGTAGCTAAAGCTGCAATGGATGCAGGACAGCTTGTTACAGACGATATTATAATAGGGCTTGTAAAAGAGAGAATTAAAGAGAATGACTGCAAAGGTGGTTTTTTACTAGACGGATTCCCTCGTACTATCGCACAGGCGGACGCTCTTGCAAATGCAGGCATAGAGATTGATGCCGTTATAGAGATAGATGTTCCAGATAGCGAGATTGTAAAGCGCATGTCGGGTCGCCGTGCACACTTAGCAAGCGGCAGGACTTACCACATCGTATATAATCCGCCAAAAGTAGATGGCAAAGATGATATAACAGGCGAAGATCTTGTTCAAAGGGATGATGACAAAGAGGAGGTTGTTCTTGATAGGTTAAAAGTATATCATGAGCAGACAAAGCCTCTTATAGGCTACTATAAAGAGCAGGCGCAAAAAGTGGAGTCTCTGACATACATAACTGTTGATGGAACTGCTGATATATCTAAAGTAGAAGCAGCTATAGTTTCTAAACTAGGTTAATAAATATTAGCTTGCAAGAAACAATCAATTATTGAAAATAGTATAGGGAGAATTATGCAAACAATTGAAATTTATCTACTTATAGCTGCTTTTTTATTGTTGCTAAGTGTTGTTGCAAGTAAACTCTCTAACAGTTTTGGAGTGCCCTCTCTTTTTATATTTTTAGGATTAGGTATGCTTGCAGGTTCTGACGGTCTGCTAGGTATTGCTTTTGATAATGTTAAATTGGCGCAAAACATAGGGACTCTTGCTCTTATTTTTATCTTGTTTGGTGGCGGACTCGATACTACATGGAAGGCTATAAAACCTGTCTTAAGACAAGGTATCGTACTTGCCACCCTTGGTGTATTTTTGACCGCATTTGTAGTTGCCATAGGAGTTTACGCTCTTCTTGATTTTAGTTTTTTAGAAGCTCTGCTTATTGGAGCTATCATTTCATCAACCGATGCAGCTGCTGTTTTTACGATTTTGCGGGCAAAAGGCATAGCTTTAAAAAAGCGTCTCGCACCTCTTTTGGAGCTTGAATCAGGAAGTAACGACCCTATGGCTATTTTTCTTACAGTAGCTATTTTACAGATTATACTCTTCCCACAAGACTCTTCTGTTCTCATGTGGATTTATAAATTCTTTTTACAATTTTTTATCGGTGCTGTTTTAGGCTATGCCTTTGGTTTCGTTCTACCAAGGATTTTAAACCGCATACATTTGAGTTTTTATGGACTCTATCCCGTCTTTACGATTGGTTGGATTTTACTTCTTTTTGCTCTTAGTTCAATGTTAGGCGGCAATGGATTTTTGGCTGTTTATTTAGCAGGAATTGTTGCAAATACTAAAGAGTTTGCACACAAAAAAAACTTGGTCGGATTTCATGACGCTCTCTCTTGGATTATGCAAATTACAGTCTTTTTGGCTTTAGGTTTATTAGTATTTCCTTCACAGCTTCCCGACATAGCACTACCGGCTCTGGCTATTGCTTTGTGGCTTATGTTTGTTGCTCGCCCAATTGGTGTATTTTTAAGTATGGTGTTTAGTAAGTTTAGTATAAGAGAGAAGTTCTTTATCTCTTGGGTTGGGCTTAGAGGAGCGGTACCCATAGTTTTGGCTACATATCCTTACTTGGTAAATTTCGAGCACTCTGCTTTGATCTTTAATACCGTCTTTTTTCTAGTTTTATTCTCCATCTTGATTCAAGGGATGTCTTTGCCCTATGTAGCTAGATGGCTAAAAGTAGAGTCAAAGAAACCAAAAACACAAGAGGTTTTACTCTCCCCGCTACTAACTAGTTCACTTAAGCAGTTTTATATTGAAGAGGATTCTCAAATTATAGGAAAAAGCATAGTGGAGCTTGATATACCAAAAGATTTTTTAATTTTACTCATTCATAGAAATAATAAATATTTCAAACCAACAGGCTCAACAATTTTAAATGCGCATGACGTGCTTCTTATTCGGTACAAAGATGAAAAAAAGTATCAAAAAATCATCAAAAAACTTAGATAATCTTAGAGTTTATGAAAGTTCTCATCTCGGCAACTATCTCTTCAATAGTATCTTCACCGCTTATTACGTGTAAAAGATTTTTGGCCTTGTAAAAAGTTTGTATGTCAGATAATGGCTCGGTGTATACTTTCATGCGGTTGTCAAATACTTCTGTGTTATCATCGGCACCGCGGGCACGGCCAAGAACTCTATCTCGTGCCGTCTCTTCGCTAACACGAACCTCTATAACGCTTGCAAGCTCCAAAGAGGCATCTTTGCTCATGTATTCATCCAGAGCATTTAACTGCTCCATGCTTCTAGGATAACCGTCAATTATGATTATGTCAGTCGGAGCATTTTTTATGGCATTTACGATAGTCTCTATTGCTATTTTTATAGGAACAATAAGACCTTTGGATATATAGCTCTCTATCTCAATTCCAAGTTTGCTGCCGCTTGCAACTTCTGCTCTTAACATATCGCCGGTAGAGTAGTGTGTTATTTTGTCAGTTTGCTTAGCTATTAACTCTGCATCTGTAGTCTTACCGGAGCCGGGTGCTCCGATAATTAGGAATAGTTTTTTCAAAAGATAAATCCTTGAAGTTTTGGTCTATTTAGTCTGCTCTCTAAGACGGATATTTAAATCACGAAGTTGGGTAGCATCAACTCTGCTCGGAGCTTGCGTGAGGATACATGAAGCCTTTTGAGTCTTAGGAAATGCTATAACGTCTCGGATACTAGATTTTTTAGTTATAAGCATCATAAGTCTATCAAAGCCGATAGCAAAGCCGCCATGTGGAGGTGCACCAAACTTAAGAGCATCAAGAAGGAAGCCAAATTTTTCCCCAGCCTCCTCTTCATCAATTCCAAGAAGTTTAAATACCTCTTCTTGAATATCTTCTTTATGGATACGGATACTTCCGCCTCCAAGTTCCGTTCCGTTTAATACTATATCATAAGCGATAGACTCTATCTCTTCAATATCTTCTTTATCGGTATCTTTTGGCATAGTAAATGGATGATGAAGTGCTTTTACGCGTCCATCTTCAATTTCAAACATAGGAAAATCTACAACCCAAACAAACTCAAAAGCATCTTTATCTACTAGATTCATCTTCTCATGCTCAGCTATAAAAATTCTAAGGCGTCCCATGTAGTCCCAAACGGTCTTTTTATCGCCTGCACCAAAAAATACGACATCGCCGACTTCCATGCCTAGCCTCTCAACTAAAAGTGCTATATCATCTTCACTAAAGAATTTTATAAGAGGACCTTTAAGCCCATCCTCTTTCATCTGGAAATAGCCAAGACCTTGTGCACCAAATTTTCTTACATAATCCTCAAATGTTTTCATCTCTCTTTTTGAGAAGACAAGATCTGCACCTGGAACTTTTAGAGCTTTTATGCGGTTTGTATGTGGTTTTTTAGCGATGTTTGTAAAGATTTCATTGTCGCATCTAAGAAAAATGTCAATAACGTCAACCATCTTAAGGTCATACCTCAAATCCGGTTTGTCAGAGCCATACCATTCCATAGCATCTCTGTAAGCAATGCGGTTAAATGGAGGTTTAACATCAATACCGCAAGCACTAAACATTGCCGTAAGTAAATCTTCTGCTACTTTTATAACATCTTCTTGGTTACAAAAACTCATCTCAACATCTATTTGAGTAAACTCAGGCTGACGATCTGCTCTTAGGTCTTCATCACGGAAGCATTTAGCAATTTGGAAGTATCTGTCAAATCCACCGACCATTAAAAGCTGTTTAAAAAGCTGCGGAGATTGCGGAAGTGCATAAAATTCGCCGCTGTGAACACGTGAAGGAACTAAATAATCTCTTGCACCCTCAGGGGTAGATTTTGTAAGTATAGGAGTCTCAACCTCTAAAAAGCCGTTTGCATCGAGTACGTTTCTAGCAGCAATTGCCGCTTTTGAGCGAAGACGAAATGTCTCATGCATTGAAGGATCCCTAAGTTCTAGGTAGCGGTATTTTAATCTTGTCTCCTCGCCTACATTCTTATCACCGATAACGAAAGGGATTGGAGCTGATTTGTTCTCAATTATAAGCTCTTTTACTATAACTTCTATAGCTCCGGTTTTAAGACGTGGATTAACAAGTCCCTCCCCACGATGACGAACAGTTCCCTTAGCTATAAGAACATACTCATCACGAACACTGTCTGCTACCTTATGCGCCTCTGCATTGTCTTCGGGATCACATGTGAGCTGAATAAGGCCACTCTTGTCTCTTAAATCAATAAAAATAATTCCGCCATGGTCACGGTAACTGTTCGCCCAACCCGTCAGAACAACATCTTCTCCAATGTTTGCTTCACTTAAATTCGCACAATAATGACTTCTCATAAAAATAGAGTCCTAGTAAATAATTTTCGCGATTATATCCAAACTTGACTTATCGGGCAATTATTTTGCTCTTACCTAGATATTTTTTTCCTAAGCCATAAGTTTCTTTGCTATTTGTGCAACATGTCTTCCCTGAAAATGTGCTCCTGCAAGCTCATTTTCGTTTGGATAGATGCTTCCATCAGAACCTGCAATAGTAGATGCACCGTATGGGGAGCAACCGCTGATTTCATCCATTGTACTCTGTCCTTTAAAAGTATATGGAAGTCCGACAATAACCATGCCATGATGTAAAAGGGTAGTGTGAAAACTAAGAATAGTAGACTCTTGACCGCCGTGTTGCGTGTTTGAGCTTGTAAAGACGCTTCCGACTTTTCCTACTAATGCACCTTTTGTCCATAATCCACCGGTAGCATCAAGAAACTGCCTCATCTGAGCACACATATTGCCAAAGCGAGTCGGTGTTCCAAAGATGACCGCATCGGCTCTGCCTAACTCTTCTACGGTACATACAGGTACATGTGCTTGCTGTTTTTGAGCTTCAACCGCACCCATTTTTTCTAATACCTCTAGAGGAAGAGTCTCAGGAACTCTACAAAGCACAACTTCAACATTTTCTACCGACAGAGCTCCTTCGACCGCTGCTTGTGCCAACTTATAAACATGTCCGTACATTGAGTAGTAAACGACTAATATCTTCATAAAAAACTCCTCTGCTTTAACTGTTTTAAATATTATAATCAATCAATCTTAAATCATCAGGAGTAGTAATATTGTTGAGCTCCCTTTGATTTTAATACCAAAAGTGTATAATTAGTAAAATGTTTATAAAGAGATATGTTTGAAAAATAAAGATATAAAAAAAGTAGGCGTTGTATTAAGACCCTCAACACCGGAGATAAAAGATGCTTACATGAGAGTGGAGCAGATTTTTAAAAATTATAATATAGAAGTTCTACTAGAGAGCAGAAGTGCTAAAATGATTGGCATGACAGGAGAAAGTTTTAAAAATATATGCAAAGAGTGTGACTTCATAGTTACCTTTGGCGGTGATGGAACACTTATATCAACTGTTAGAAAATCATTTGATTTTGATATCCCAATACTCGGCGTTCATGCAGGTAATCTAGGTTTTTTAGCGGATTTATCCGTAGATGAGCTTGACCCTTTTGTGCAAAAAATAATTCAAAACAGATATAGAGTAGATGAGAGAGCGGTTCTTGAAGCAACAGTTATAAAAAACACCAAAGAGGTAAAGTATTATGCTTTTAACGATATAGTGCTAACTCGTACAAGAGTTTCAAACATGATACATATAGAGACTCTTGTTGATTCGCAATCCTTCAATACCTACTATGGCGATGGAGTGATTGTCTCGACACCGACGGGCTCAACTGCTTACAATCTCTCAGCAGGTGGACCTGTTTTATTTCCGATGAGTAATGTATTTGCACTGACACCGATTTGTCCGCACTCTTTGACGCAAAGACCGGTTGTGCTTCCCGGAAAATATGCCATAGAGATGAAGACATCAGAGGAGAGAGCCTTAATAATCATTGATGGGCAAGATGTGCATGAGCTAGAGCTCGGAGAGAGTGTACATATAAAGCTAGCAACCAAAACAGTCAAGTTGATACACAAAGAGGAGTATAACTACTTTGAGGTATTAAAAGAGAAATTAAGATGGGGTGAATAGAGCCCGAAAGAGATAAACATGTATAGATATCTACTCCCATTTTTGCTAATTCTAATTTTATCAGGATGTTCATCTAAAAAAGTAGCTGTAGATTACGATCCTTTATTTGAGATAAGTTCACTTTCGACATTTGCCGTAGTTAACAAAAATACAAATGAGCTATATCTATTAGATAATAAGCGCATAGCAGAGGCTATAAAGTATGAAATGGAGTCAAAGGGCTATAGAAGCGTACCTGAAAATGAGGCTGAGTTTCATGTGAGTTTTCATAGCATAATCCGAGAGGATGTACCCTCAAATGTCGGTGTTGGAGTCGGTTTAGGCACGTTTTCAAGCGGACTAGGTCTCTCTCTTGGAACTTTTCGTGGTTTTTCGAGCGATGAAGGAACTACTCTTATAAATATGCTCGATCCCTCTACGCAGAAGATATTCTGGTATGCAACACTCAAGAGTAAGATAAAAGAGTTAGAGTCACCGCAAGAGCGCAAGGAGCACTTCAATAAAATTGTAGCTACTATGCTTGAAGAGTTTCCTGCTCACTCAAGTAAGTAAAGAGTCATAGATTTTTAACAATAAAGAAGTATAATTTGAAAATATTTTAGCAAGGCACTAATGAATGATAGAGAGATTTTACCTAAAAGAGTACCTTAGTTTTAAAGAGGTTGAGTTGGATTTAAAATCAGGACTGGTTGTCTTTACCGGTCCAAGCGGAAGCGGAAAGTCGATTTTAATGAGCTCTATCTTATCTTCGTTTGGCACTGCCTCATGTGATGCATCGGTATGTGAATCAACTGTTTCTTGGGAGTTGGATGCAGATGAGTATGGCATAGAGAGTGATGATTTGTATATTTTTAAACATATTAAAAAAGAGAAATCAAGATACTTCATCAACAACCAAAGCATCTCTAAAAAAAGCATGACTGACTTATCTTCTGGCTACTTAAGACACCTCTCTTTGAGAGATTTTAGCGATTTTGAGAATGAAAACCTTTTATCTATTTTAGATGAGAGAATAAAAAAACAGAATCAAAATATAGATAAGTTAAAAAACGACTACAAAGAGGCTTTTTTAGAGTATAAAATGGTTAAAAAAGAGCTTTTATCAATTGAAGATGAACAAAAAAGAGTCATCGAGTTAAAAGAGTTTGCCGCTTATGAGATTAAAAAGATAGAGGATGTAAACCCTAAAATCTCCGAAGATATTGAACTATTAGATATAAAAAAAGAGCTCTCAAAAAAAGAGAAGGCAATGGAGGCTATATCTAGGGCAAGTCTTATTTTTGAGCAAGAGCACAATGTCTTTAGTACTTTAGATCTCTTAAATATAGATAGCTCTTTTTTTAGCGATACCATGAATGAGCTAAGAGCCATCATGGAGAGTGCAGAGGAGAGATTTAATGCGCTTGATGAAGTTGATATTGAAGAGGTTCTAGGTCGCATTGAGGAGTTAGGGGATTTAAAAAGAAGATACGGAAGCATAGAAGATGCTCTTGAGTATAAAGAGCAGAAGATACAAGAGCTTCAAAAGTATGAAAATATAGAGATTACAAAAGGTAATTTAGAGCAAAGAGAAGCTACCTTAAGTAAAAAAGTAAAAGATTATGCAAACACTCTTACTCAGCTTCGACATGCCGAGTTAAAGCCTTTTATAGCTGATTTAAACAGATACTTAAAAGAGCTATATTTAAGAGATGCGCAAGTTGAGATAGTTCAAACTGATTATGGAGTCTTAGGAAAAGATGAAATTGTTTTAAAACTAAACTCAACAGAGCTGCAAAAAGTAAGTACCGGCGAATTTAACAGGTTTAGATTGGCAATACTAGCTCTTAAATCAGAATTTATGAGCAAAAACGGCGGTGTACTGATGCTTGATGAGATAGATGCAAATCTAAGCGGGGAAGAGTCTATGAGCGTTGCTAAGGTATTAAAGCAGCTCTCAAAATATTTTCAAATATTTGTAATTTCACACCAACCGCAGCTTACCTCAATGGGCGATCAGCACTTTTTAGTATATAAAAAAGATGATGAGTCATATGTAAGAGAGCTGGATTTTGATAACAGAGTTGATGAAATAGCTAGAATTATAAGCGGTGAGAGTATTACGCAAGAGGCAAAAGGGTTTGCAAAAGAGCTCTTAGGTCTGCACGTAAAATAAGTAAAAAGAGAGTTAAATATATGATAATTGATACACATGTCCACCTTGATGACAGGAGATATGAGGAGGACTTGCAAGAGGTTTTAAATAGAGCTAGAGAGGGTGGTGTAGAGCGCTTTATAATTCCGGGAGCAGATCCCGCAAACCTTGATAGAGCCGTTGAGATAGCCCAAAAAAACAGCGATGTTTACTTTGCAGTGGGTGTTCATCCATATGATATGGATATATTTGATACTCTTGATTTCAGTAACTATATTGAGCACCCAAAATGCGTGGCTGTAGGTGAATGCGGACTTGATTACTTTAGGCTTGAGGGGACAGATGAGGAGAAAGAGAGAGAAAAAAATAGGCAAAAAGAGATCTTTATAGCCCAAATAGAAGTTGCAAAAAAGTATAAAAAACCACTTATAGTGCATATAAGGGACGCCTCAAGAGATTCAAAAGAGATACTTCTTGCACACGGTGCAAAAGAGGTGGGCGGAGTTCTTCACTGCTATAATGCTGATGAGGAGTTGCTAAGCCTTGCAAAAGAGGGTTTTTACTTTGGAATAGGCGGAGTTTTGACATTTAAAAATGCAAAAAAACTCCCGCATGTACTACCCAAAATACCCAATGAAAGGCTTCTTATAGAGACTGATGGACCATATCTAACACCAACCCCGCATAGAGGTGAGAGAAATGAGCCGCTATATACAACCTTTATTGCAAAAAAAATGTCTGAAATTCTAGAAATTTCACTTGAAGATATAAAGAAAACAACCACTCAAAACGCCCTTAAGCTCTTTGATATTTCTTAATATCAAAAATTATTAACTATATTTAAAGTTGATTTAGATAAAATCTACTCTTTAAAATTTAAAATAAGAGTCGCTATCTTGAAATATTTCCTACTGCTTTTAATGCCGCTTCTGTTGAGTGCGAGCCTTAATTTTACTTCAAACCACACCAAAGAGATATCCATATTGGAATCTTTTGATATAGAGGCGTCATTTCTTTATGATCCGATTATGAATAAAATGAAAAACAGCAACATGACTATCTATAAAGATAAGCGCTTTTTTCAAGCGATGAATGATGCCTATCTTTTTATTCCTGCTATAAAGAGTATTTTGGCAGAACATGGTATTCCTGCTGAATTTCTTTTTCTTGCTATGGCAGAATCGCACTTTTCTGCAAAAGCATACTCTGTAAAACGTGCATCAGGCTTATGGCAATTTATGCCTGAGACAGGCAAGATGTATGACCTAAAAATTGATGAATACGTAGATGAGAGACGAGATCTTATAAAATCAACACAAGCAGCTGCAAGACATCTTCGTGATCTTCATGATAGATTTGGGAAGTGGTACTTGGCTGCTATTGCTTACAATTGCGGTAGTGGAAGATTAAGTAGAGCAATTAAAGCTGCAAAAAGCGATGAACTGCCTATTTTGCTAGACCCTGAAAAAAAGTATATTCCAAGAGAGAGCAGGCTCTATATTAGAAAAATAGTCGCTCTTGCTTTAATGGGGAATGATGAGCAGTTTTTGTTAAAAAGTGAGTATGAACATCTTTTAAACAGAGCAAATGCCTACTCTATCTCTACTGTTAGAGTACCAAGAGGGGAGTCGTTAAAGAGAATTTCCAAGCTAGTTGGAATCCCGCTTGCAGAACTCCAGAAATTAAATAGACATCTTAAATATGATTTTGTACCTCCATATTTAGGCGGTTACGACATATATATTCCATACATTAAGCTCTCCGACTTTAAACAAAAATATTTTGAAGAGGAGATTAAAAATATATACAAGGTACATATTGTAAAAAAAGGAGATAGCCTCTATGATATAGGAAAAAAGTATGGTGTTTCATTTAAGATGATTAAAGATTTTAACAATCTTCAAAGCAATATTATCAACTTAAAACAGAGATTAATCATCCCTATAGATAATAAAAAAAGTATTGAAAAAATAAATAAACAGATTTATCATTTTGTTAAAAGAGGCGACACTCTAGAGTCAATTTCGCAAAGATACAAGGTAAGTGTAAAAAGCATACAGCTACAAAACAATCTCAAAGATACTCTAATAAGAGAAGGCGAGAGGTTAAAGCTATATGAGTAAGTTCTCTTTTTTTTTACTTATTTTTGCCCTTATCTTAGCTACGGGATGTAGCACAAGAGGCACTAGAACATATACAAACTACGGAGATACAAAAACATACTCTTCTGATAGTAGGTCGCATAGTTCTGTGATTAATCAAAAAGATTATAAACACCCGACTATGAGACCATATGTAATAAGAGGAAAGAAGTACTACCCTACCGTCGTAAACGTAGGTGACAAGTTTCGCGGAAATGCAAGTTGGTACGGTCCTGATTTTCACGGTAAACTTACATCAAACGGGGAGACTTACAATATGTACGACATGACTGCTGCACATAAGACCCTCCCTATGAATACCATTGTAAAAGTCACAAACAAGAAAAACGGCTTAAGCACGGTTGTTAGGATAAACGACAGAGGTCCTTTTATAGCAACAAGAATCATAGACCTCTCAAACACGGCTGCGCGAAAAATAGATATGATAAATGATGGAACGGCACCAGTTAGCGTTGAAGTCCTAGGTTTTCACTCAAAAGATCAGAGAAAGGTTCCACTCAATAAAGAGCTAAGAGATTCGCCTCAAGATCAGCCGGTAGATGGATTTGCTATTCAGATTGCATCTTTTTCTAGAATAGAGGGTGCAATTTTTACCCAAAAGAAGTATGATGATACTGATGGATACAAAACTATCATTAAAGATATGGATACAGAAAACGGTAGAATGTTCAAAGTATGGCTTAAAGGTTTTAGAAGTGAACAAGAGGCCAGAGATTATAAATCACTTGGAAATTTTAAAGATTCATTTATTGTTAGAGAGGATTAAGAGATGATTAGTAAAAGTAGAAAAACAAAAGAGACGGATATAACTATCTCGATGCTATTAAATGGAGAGGGCAAGTCTAATATAGACACCGGTGTCGGTTTTCTAGACCACATGCTAGAGAGCTTCTCTAAACACTCTTTAATTGATTTAAATATCTCATGTAAGGGCGATACGCACATAGATGATCACCATAGTGTTGAAGATATAGGAATAGTTTTGGGTTCTCTTTTAGCAGAGGCAATATATCCGGTTAAAAACATGGAGCGATTTGGAAGTGCAAATATTGTCATGGATGAGGCATGTGTTAGTTGTGATTTAGATTTAAGCAATCGTCCATATTTAGTATACGAGATTAATATCTTTGGCAAAGTAGGGCAGTTTGATATAGAGCTTGTTGAAGAGTTCTTTAAAGCTTTCATCTCAAATGCTAGAATTAGTGCGCACATTATAGCGCTTAGAGGAAAAAACAAACATCATCTTATTGAAGCGGCTTTTAAATCGCTTGCAGTTGCAATTCGTCGTGCAATGCAAAGAAATGATAGAGTAGGTATCCCAAGCACAAAAGAGATGCTGTGATTAAACTTATAGTCTTAGATGTTGACGGTTGCCTAACAAGTGGAGATATTATATACTCCGCAAGCGGTGAAGAGATAAAGCACTTTAATGTTAAAGATGGTCTAGCCATAAGTGCATGGGTAAAAATGGGATTTCATGCTGCAATCATTACGGGTAGAGAGTCTAAAATAGTTGAAAAAAGAGCAAAAGAGCTTGGAATAAAATATCTATTTCAACATGTAAAAGATAAAGAGAGTGTGTTAAAAAAACTTATGGAGAAACTTGAAGTAAAAAGCTATGAGGTCGCTGCTATAGGCGATGATTTAAATGACTACAAGATGCTACGCTATGTTGGTAGAAGCTTTACTCCAAAAGATGGCGTAAAAGAGATTAGAGAAGCTGTTGATACGGTCTTAACTGCAAGAGGCGGGGAAGCTGCTGTTAGAGAGATGATAGATATTTTAGTTGATGAGAACGATACAAGAGATCAATTCTTATCTTTGTGGTTATAGTTGTGAATATAAACTACTTTTTTATATTTTTCTCCTTATCTCTATTGATGATTCTCTTTCTATTTAAGCCGCTAGAGATTAAGCAACAAGCAACCGGCGAAGTACCCATGTTTACAATATCATCTTTTGTTATGCATGAGCTTGACTCTAACGGTTTGGTTACATTGATGAATGGTACAAACGCTAACAAGTTTACAAACAGATATACTATTGACAATATGGATTATACGGATAATTCAAAAAAGCTTATTGCAAACATGAAAGCAAACAGCGGTATATATAAAAATGACAAGGTTTATCTTGATGGCGACATAATTTACTCTAGAGAGGATGGATTGACTTTTGAGACTCAAAAAGCGGTTTATGATAAAAAAACAAGTATAGCCACTGCTGATGGAGAGTTTGTCCTCTACAGAGGATCAAATAGGGTAGTAGGAAAGAGACTAAAACACAATAGCTCTTCGGAGCAAATAGAGTCAAAAAGCGTCAGAGCAGTATATCAACTAAAAGAGAGCAAATAGATGAAAAAAACATTTTTTACAATAATTTTTTTAACGGGATCGTTATTTTCACAAGAGTTGAAAATTAAGGCAAATACTTTCCATTCGGATCAAAAAACAGGAATCTCTGTTTTTGAGGGCAGTGTTAATATTATAAGAGGCAACGATGAGCTAAACGCATCAAAAGTTACAGTTTATACAGATGAGAAGCAAGAGCCGACAAAATTTATAGCTCAAGGAGATGCTTCATTTAATATAAAAACTATAGAAGGCGCACTCTATAAAGGAAAAGCACAAAAAGTAGTATATCTTCCAAATGAGAAGGAGTATCACTTCTTTCAAGAGGTTCACTTAAAGCAGATAAATGAGAAAAAAGAGATTATAGGAGAAGAGGTTATCCTAAAAACAATTGAGGGCAAAGCATATGCAAAAGGTGCACAAAAAGAGCCTGTTATAATGATATTCAACATGCCAAAAGATGATAATAAGAGCAAAAATGATTGAGATTGTTGATGCAAAGTTTCTGACATCAGCTGCAAATATTGGTGGTGCACCAGATACAGATGTGCAAGATGAAGTTGTTTTTATGGCTCGCTCTAATGTCGGTAAAAGCTCGCTTTTAAATGTCCTAACTAACCACAAAGGCTTGGCAAAAGTCTCTTCAACTCCGGGAAAAACAAGACTTATCAACTATTTTGAAGTTACTTTCATAGATAGAGAAAACGCCCAAAAGAGTTTTGCAAAATTTGTTGACTTACCGGGCTTTGGCTATGCAAAAGTATCAAAGTCTATAAAGAGCGATTGGGAAAAAAACCTAACCGATTTTATAGCACAGAGAAAACAGATAAAGCTTTTTGTACATTTAGTTGATTGTAGACACCCTTTTTTAGAGATTGATAAATCAGTAAGTGATTTTTTACTTCAACATGCTGATGAGTCTCAACATATATTGCAAATATTTACTAAAATAGACAAACTTAATCAAAAAGAGCAAACCGCTCTTAAAAAAGAGTTTCCGGATGCCCTTATGGTCTCAAGTTCCAAAAAAAAGGGCCTACAGAAGATTGTTACGATAATACATGATGTTTTAAAAGGAACTTTTGATGAACAACATTGAGTTATTGCGTGCAAAATTATCTGATATAGAAGATATGCAAAAACTAGTTATACCCGAGGTTGAATCCGGTCTGATTTTGCCAAGAAGTTCAGATGAGATAGCAACAAATATAAGATCTTATATATTAGCTAAAGAGGGTAGTGAGATAGTCGGTTTTTGCGCTCTTCATATCCATACGCCATCGCTAGCTGAGATTAGGTCTCTTGTTGTCAAAGAGAGTAAAAGAGGAGAGAAAATAGGTCAAAGCTTAGTTTTAAAAGCAATAGAGGAGGCTAAAACACTTGGTCTTCAAAAGCTACTTAGTTTAACATATAGACAAGAGTTTTTTGAGAAACTTGGGTTTGTCGAAATTCCAAAAGAGTCCCTGCCAGAACATAAAATCTGGGCTGATTGTATAAAATGTAAACACTTTCCCGTATGCAACGAAGTATCTCTGATAAAAAATCTTTAACACCGCTTTTTTATACTGCGCTGTTTATTATATACACTGCGCTTAGCGGCATATACCTATTTTTGCCTCCTCTTTTTGCAATTTTGTATATCTATTTTGCAAAAGCCCTAAAACAAGAGGATGCTTTTTCTCTATTTTTGGTATCTATCTGTCTTCTTTTCTTTGAAGCACAAAATAGCTACTTGCTCTTTAGCACTATTATATATTTTTCGTTTATTTATAGATACATTGTTCCAAAAATAAAGAAAAATTTTAATTGTGACTTATGTGTAAAGTTATCTATTGTAGTGCTAGTATATATCGGTTTTTTTCTTTTTTGCTCACTTTTAGCAAATATCTTTTTGCTCCAGATGCCTAGTATGAACTACTATATAATTTACTATATTGCAGTAGAATTTTTAATTTTGAGCCTATTATGAAGATTAAATTTATAATTTTTATATTTATTACAACATGGCTTGCACTCTTAGTGAGAGTTTTTTTACTCTCAGTAGAGTCTAACACATACTATGAGAAATTATCCTACGATAATAGTATAAAAACCGAACAGATTCCACCTGTAAGAGGTGAAATAGTAGATATTAACAACAAGCCTATAGCCATAAATAAGCTTGGCTTTAAAATACAGTTAGCTCCGCATTTGAGTTTGAAAAAAAATCAAAACATGCTAGAAGAGGAGGTTAATACTCTTCTTAAATTTTTGCCAAAAATAGATAGAGAAAAAGTTATAAAAAACTACAAGAAAAGTGACTCATATTATAATCATAATTTTATTGATATAGTTGAGTTTGTCTCCTATGAAGATATTATGCCGGTATACTCTACTCTTAACCTCAGAGAAAACATAAATATAGTATCTTCCCCTAAAAGATTCTATCCATATAGCGAGGTTGCTGCGCACTCCATTGGCTATGTTGCTCGTGCAAACAAGAGTGACATAAAAGATGATAAACTCCAAGAGCTAATAGGCTATACCGGTAAATCAGGGATAGAGAAATATTATAATAAATATCTTCAAGGAGAAGCCGGAAAGAGAGAGGTTAAAGTTAATGCTAACAATCAAGAGATAGAAGAACTCTCAAGCCAAGCTCCTATAGAAAATAGAAAACTGATGTTAAACATTGATATTGAACTTCAAAAATATATATCGTCTCTTTTTGTTAATAAGTCGGGCGCAGTTATAGTTATGAGCATGGATGGAGCTATTTTATCTGCAAGCAGTTTTCCTGAATATGATTTAAATAAATTTGTAACCGGCATAACACATGAAGAGTGGGATAAACTATCCAACAGCCTTGAGAAGACATTTACAAATAAGCTAGTTCATGGTCTTTATCCTCCAGGTTCTGTTATAAAAACAGGACTTGGGCTGTTGTATATTACAGCACCTGAAATCGGTCCAAACTGGGGTGTTTACTGTACAGCGTCAATGCCGCTTGGCAAAAGAATTTTTAGATGTTGGAAAAGAGACGGACATGGAAACACGGGCATTACCAAAGCTATTAGAGAGAGTTGTGATGACTATTTTTATAAAGGAAGTATTCAACTTGGCATAAAAAAGATGAGCGAAGGACTTACCAGATATGGACTTGGCAAGAAAACAGGTATCGATTTGCCAAATGAGTTTGTAGGCACGGTGCCCTCAAGAGAATGGAAAAGAAATAAGTATAACAAACCTTGGTATATAGGAGAGACGGTAAATACATCAATCGGGCAGGGCGATTTTTTGACAACACCTATGCAGATGGCACAATTTACTGCACTTATGGCAACTGGAAAACTTCCTCGCCCTCATTTCGCAAAGAGGGTAGGAAATGAGGATATTGAGCCTCAATTTGAGTATGTACTCAATGAAGATGAGCTCAAAAAACTTCCTCTAATTCAAAAAGCCATGTATCAAGTATGTAACTATCCAAGCGGTACGGCAACAGGATATCTTAGCTCAAAAGTTAAAATTGCCGGTAAAACAGGAACAGCTCAAGTTGTAGGTATTTTACAAGATATTGAGGAGCGAGAACTAGAGCATGAGATGGAGTACTATACACGTTCCCACGCTTGGTTTTCAACCTATGGACCGCATGACAATCCTCAGTATGTTGTCTCGGTAATGGTAGAGCATGGCGGGCATGGTGGCTCTGCAGCAGGTAAGATTGTCTCAGATATCTACAATAAACTTCTAGAGATGGGATATATAGAAAAATAAACGCTCTTTTTAATATAAGAGCACTTTTTAAAAGAAACTTATACTGCGTTTTCTAAAGAAACTTATACTGCGTTTTGTATAAAAAGAGCTAATATTATCAGTAAAAATATTGCTCCGGCTCTGTTGTAAAGCTTGTTTGCTAAGATAAAAACAAGAGCTATTGAGGCAGCAGCCATTATAAAGAGATCAAACTTTGTCGCAATCAAATCTATACTTAAGGGATTTAGTAGTGACGCAGAACCCAGAACCATTGAGAAGTTTGCAACATTTGAGCCTATGATATTGCCTATGCTCATCTCGGCATTTCCCTTTTTTATTGCCACTATAGACACTACAAGTTCCGGAAGAGACGTTCCAAGAGCTATAAGCAAAAGACCTATTACCCACTCGCTAACGCCAAAGTTCCTTGCTATATTTGTACCGCTCTCCACAACAAAATTGGCTCCGCCAATAGTTAAAACAAAACCTACAAGAAGAAGCGATATTGTCAAAAGCCAGTTGAACTTCTCTTTAAGAAGCTCCTCATCTATATCACTCTGGAGAGTCTCTTTAGAGCTACCAAATAAAAATATAATATAAGAGACCATTAAAAGTAGATATAAAAACCCATCAAATCTACTTATTTCTCCATCTTGAATCATTATAAAAAAGAGCACTACCGGTATAACAACCCATGCGCTATCTAGAGAGAAGAGATCTCTTTTTGGAACCATTTTTTTTGAGATAAAAAAAACAACGCCAAGCACCAGAGTAATATTAAAAATAACACTGCCGACAACATTTGCAACTGCCATGTCACTTTTATTGCTATATGATGCCACCATGGAAGCTGCCATCTCCGGCAGAGATGTTCCAAATGCTACAAGAGTGGCACCTATTACATAGTGTGATATATTAAAGCGTAGAGCTATTCTCTCTGACTCCTTAATTACAAAGTCTGCTCCGTAAATAAGCGCTGTCATAGCAACTATAAAAATTATAAAATCCATACGCTTTTATCCTTGTGTTCTTATTATTAAACTCTTTGGCAAGTTAAATCTTTCAATTAGCTCAGCTTCTTTTTCTCTCATCTCGCCGCTATCGTCTTCATGGTCATATCCAAGAAGATGCAGCATCCCATGGATAAAGAGAAGTGCTATCTCATCATCTGTACTATGTCCAAGTTCTTTGGCCTTTGTCTGTACATGCGAAGATGAGATAACTATGCTTCCTAGTGGACTCATTGGCATCTCTTCGTATGGAAAACTTAGAACATCTGTATCTTTATCTATGTTACGATGCGTTTTATTTATATCTCGCATCTCTTTGCTATCGGTAATTAATAGTTCTATCTCTTTTTTTGTAAGATAATTAGCTATAGCGTCAATTGTTGTGGTATCAATAGTTAGTGCGGTTCTGTTGTCTAGTTCAATCATGGGCAAAATTATATCAAAGATAGATTTAAATTCGCCAATTTTATATGCAGAAGTTTAGGTGGTTATATTTAAATTATTTCCAAGACCTGTTTTCTGTGCAGCCATTTTTTGAGACTCTTTATTGGCATTTTCTAAAATTTTTAAAACTTGCTGCTCTTGCGTGTCAATAGATTTTTTCATAGCTTCAACTTGAGTTGAAGATTGAGCCGTTGCTCCAGAAGATGAAACATTCATAATATCCCCTTTATTTACTCTATAAGATGATTATATTGCTTATTTCTTTTAATGAAGATTAAAATATTATGTTAAAATATTTTTATGAAGATGAAAAATAAAATAGCGCTCTGCATCATGAGCGGCGGTATGGATTCGACACTTAGTGCTTACATGATGAAAGAGTTGGGTTATGAGATTATAGCTTTGCACTTTAACTATGCACAAAGAACGCAGGCTAAAGAGCTTTCGTGCTTTAATGCGATTTGTGATGAGTTAAAAGTTCTAAATAGATATGTTCTAAACTTAGATTTTTTTACTCAAATTGGAGCTTCGGCACTAACTGATACAAATATAGAGGTTCCGACAAACGGACTAGAAGAGGGAGTGCCGATTACGTACGTACCGTTTAGAAACGGTATATTTCTAAGTATGGCAGCCGCTATTGCAGAGAAAGAGGGCGCTGAGGCTATTGCTATTGGCGTTGTAGAGGAGGATAGTAGCGGCTATCCTGATTGTAGGGACTCCTTTATTAAAAGTATGGAGAAGAGTATTAATCTCGGTACAAAAGATGAGACAAATATAACAATCCATATGCCGCTTGTGCACCTTAAAAAGTCCGAGATTGTCAAGCATGCAGTTGAACTAAACACTCCCTTACATCTTACATGGAGCTGCTATAAAAATGAAGATAGAGCCTGCGGAGTATGTGACAGCTGCCGTCTAAGACTAAAAGGCTTTAAAGCTGCAGGAGTTAAAGATCCAATTGCATACGAATAAGATAAACTTCAATGATTTAGAAATCTTGCATCTATGCAAAGCAAATCTTAAAAACAGTTATATAAGTGTTAAAAAAAATGGTGATATTACGCTTAAGACTCCGGTTGTCTCTAAAAATTATATTAAAGAGCTTCTTTTAAAAAGAGAGCCTTGGATAAGAAAACAGTTAAGAACTATAGAGGAGAATCCTCCAAAGAGTATAAATCTTCAAGATGAAGTTATGCTCTTTGGAGAGATTATTAGTGTTGATTCTAATGAGGCAGCCAAGCTAAGAGAGTATCTGCAAAGAGCAGATACTTCAAATGTAGAAGCCATTAAAAGGTGCTATGATAAGTTCTATAGAGAGTATGCAAAAAATTATCTTATCCAAAGAGCAGCTCACTACTCAAAAGAGATGAATTTAAACTATAGTGACATAAAGTTCAGAAAAATGAGAAGCAGATGGGGCAGCTGTAACTCAAGAGGTGTTATAACTTTTAATATAGAGCTAATAAAAATAGACAAAAGGCTAATTGACTTTGTAGTAGTTCATGAGATAGCCCATCTAACTCACATGAACCACTCAAAGAGATTTCATGCTCTTGTTAATCAATATATTCCTGAGTCTCACGAACTAAATCAAAGGTTAAAGCTTTTTTCTCTCTCTGTGTAAAATAGCTTATTTCATATCTGCTAGATGGTGACCATAGCATCCATCCGCTTGTATTTGCATCTGCAGCCGCTCTAATCTGCTCATTTATCTCAAAGTAGCTATACTCTATTTTCCTATGAGCATAATCTTTAAAAGATTGAAGCCATGGTCTGAGTCTCTTTGAATCAATCTTATCTTCTATGTTTTTAATACTTCTAAAGATGACGGTATGTGGATGCTCAGATGGATTTTCAAATCCAAATGAGCCACTTGAGAAACCCGAAGGATAGAGCATTGGAGAGATATAATCCGCATATTTTGATAGTGACTCTATCTTCTGCCCAATCCCTACGTCATTATCTTCCCAACATACGTTTCCGTAAGTATCAACAGAGATAAAAACACCATATTTTCTAAGCCTATTTTGTGCTAATTCTAAAAACTCACCTATTGCTTCTACGCGGTTTTCTTCGCTGTTTTCTTTAGATAACAACAATCCGGTCTTTGCAGGAAAACGTATATAGTCAAAATTAATCTCATCAAAACCAACTTTTGCGGCATCCTCGGCAATTGAGATTGTGTACTCATGTGCTCTTTTATCAAACGGATCAACCCAAGCCATATTGTCATGGTTTCTCCAGAGTGTACCATCCTCTTTTTTTATAGCATAGTCAGGGTTATTTGAAGCTTGAAGCTCATCTTTGAATGTTACTACTCTAGCAATGGTGTATATATTTTTTGACTTCATTAGCTCCATGAATTGCGCTATATCTCTGTTTGTTCTATCTTCATGAGCACCATAACTGTTTGCTTTCTCATAAGAGGTCTTATAAGAAGTTGAGCCGTACTCATTTTTAACATCTACAACAATAGTATTGATTTCAGTTTTCTCAATAATATCTAAAATCTCTTTTAATCTTGGAGAGTTGTTGCTTGCACGCCAAAAGCTAAGATAAAGAGCTTTAACTGTTATCGGCTCTAATTTAAAAACAGTCTCGTTGTTTTCTTTATTTAATTTATATGGTCTATAACCATACGCCTTTATAGAAACTCTATCCTCATTGCTATTGATTAAAAAACTTCCACCTATATCACTTTTTGTGCTAAAATTGGAATCACTAACAATCGCACCTTCTATAGGTGCAGATGTAACTCTATCTATGATAACTCCACTAAAAGAGCCCCACAAAGCAGTGTTAAATATAAAAATAAAAAATATAATATATCTCAAATTTGTAGCTCCTTTTCTATCTCTCATTTAAAAAATACCTCAAACTTGCATCACTCCACTCTCTTGAGAGGGCAAGATAACTCTCTATGGAGCTGTAAACTCTCTTAAAATCACTATTTTTTTCACCAAGCTCTGCTATTACTTCTCTTAAAGCTTTTTTCCCTGCATCTATTACATCTTCGGGAAATTGCAAAATAGATATATCTAACTCTTTTAATTTTTTAAGAGCCTTTATATTTTCACTATGAAACTCATACGTCATATTGGAGTTCATCTCGCTAGCGGCAACTTCGATCATAGATTGCTGCTCAAGAGACAATTTAGCATAAAACTGCTTGTTAAACGTAAGCTCTAAAATAGAACCGGGCTCATGCCAGCCGGAGTAGTAGTGAGGAGCAACCTTATAAAACCCCATCTTTATATCCAACGCAGGTCCGACCCATTCCGTCGCATCTATAACCCCGCGCTCCAAAGAGGTATATATCTCTCCTGCGGGCAACAGAACCGAGTTTACTCCCATTTTGGAGAAAACTTCTCCACCAAGCCCAGGTATTCTCATCTTGAGTCCCTGCATATCTGCAAGCGAGTTTATCTCTTTTCTAAACCATCCGCCCATCTGGATGTTGGTGTTTCCTCCCATAAACGGATGAAGGTTATATTTTGCATACTGCTCCCTCCAAAGCTCCATTCCACCACCAAAAAGCATCCATGAGTTTATCTCTTCCGCCGTAAAACCAAACGGTATTCCGCTATATAGAGAAAAAGCGCTATTTTTTCCCTTCCAGTAGTAAGGTCCGGAGTGAAAAGCGTCAATCTGACCGCTAGAGCAGGCATCAAATACCGCCAAATCAGGAATAAGAACATTTTTTGGATAAATCTTGACATCCAAAGAGCCACCGCTAATATCACCTAATCTCTTTGCCAATCTCTCTACACCGACTCCCATAATCGGAAAGCTTGCAGGCCAGCTTGTCGCAAGCTTAATTGTAGTTTTTTTATTTCTATTTATATTTACTCTCTTTGCGTCACTCTCTTTTTTGCCGGGATGTTTTGAGTAATCAATCGCTTCTCTGTTACTATCGTTACAACCGCTAAGCGCTATTACGCCTGTAGAAACGGTAGCCGCTGTTAAAAAATCCCTACGATTCATAATTGGTGCTGCCTTAATATTTATAATTTAATTTCAATTGCATATTGTACCCAAAATTCATCTCGCACAAAGTGTGAACAAAAACACAACACTCTTTTTAGTATAATTCAAAAAAATCACATATTTGTGTATAAAAAAAGGAAATAACAACAATGATTAACCCAATAAAATCAGCTCTAGCAACAGCCTTGCTCTTGACATCTTTAAATGCAAAAGATACCGCTTTAGATGAGATACTAAATAAGATGATAAACGTATATGGCGGAGAGAAAAATATTATAAAAATGAGCAGTTATGAGCAAGTGTGGCTTGTAGAAGCAAAAGCCGGCAACAGAAATGGGAGTGATCATAGAAGAGTATCGCTGCCAAGCTCGCTTCGTACCGAACTTACCTATCCGGATAAAAAAGAGACGAGGACACTTGTTGAAGGGCATGGGACAAAAGAGTTCGGTAATAAAAAAGTAGTGGCAAGCGGTCCAATGCTTGATGCTATGAAACTACAGCTAATGCGTCTTTATAATCCTTTGGTACTTAAAAACAGAGCCCAAAATATTGAGTTTAGCAGCGATGATACAAATTATATATTTATACTTAAAGAGGGCAATATAGAGACAAAGTATTTTGTCTCAAAGAGAGAGTATTTAATTGAAAAAGTCATAGGAAAACTATCTTTTGGCGCTAAAAGCATGGGGTTTGTAACGCTTTATAAAAACTATGAAAAAAAAGAGGGGGTAATGATGCCAACCACTGAAGTAAAATATGCAGGAGATGTTAACACTGCGGTTATGAAGCTTCAATCCGTAAAACCGCTCAACGATTAGAGCGGTGTTTTAAAAATCCATTATAAGCTGAGTCTGCTTAGAGAGCGGTTTATTTAGTATTGATTTATCGACACCCGCGATTAAAGCAAAATGAAAACTATTCTCCTTTAGTATCTTTATAATATCTTTTTCGTTTTTATATATGAAAATATTCTCACTCTTTTGCTCTTTTGAGTGAGATGGAACTATAAAGATAATATTTGCCCAAGATGCATGGCGCTTTAAAAAAAGTATCTGAGAATCAATCAGTCCGACATTTGGTTCAAATATAAGCACCTTGTCGCTTGTTCCGAAGTTTTTAACCTCAAGCTTTTTGTTTGTAAATACAGCTTCAAAATGCTCTATCGGAGTAAATTTTTTGAGTTTATAGTTTATCTTTGCCGTTTTAAAAAAATGCAGTAGCTCTTCTAAGTAGGAGATAAAAAAAGGAGAGATTAACTGCCTCTCATAAAATATATTATCATATATAAATGATGTCTCAAATAGAGTCTGCTCCATAATTTCAATAGGCAAAAAAGGTCTGCCAGGCATCTTCTTTACACTTGCAAAGATTTTTTCATCTGTTAGAGCAGGGGAAAAAAGTACTATAGCTCTACTCTCTATATCCCAAAGAGATTTAAAAATTGACTTTAAATCTCCACTAAGGGAGAGAAAATTAGTCTGGGTAATTACTTGTTGGGAGAGTTTTAGGACAATTTCATTGCACTCATACGCCACAACCTCTTTTTCAATCATCTTAAATCTAAGAAGTTTTTTTAAAGCACCTTCAAGAGTCTCTACTTTTATCCAAGCAATTTCACCGTCACTTATATCTGCCTTACCTTCAAACACAACACCATAAGCACCATTTGCAACCGCAAGAGGTATATTTTCTTTATCAAAAGCAAAAAAAAGATCTCCTCTTTTTACTTTTGAAGCCTCAAAAACAATGTTTTCAAAGCTATATATACATGGTTCATTAATAAGGGTAGCTTGTGTTAATGCTAGAAAGTTTTCGAGTCTCATCCAATAGGCGTGCCTGCTTTTTTAGGTTTTTCCGGTCTGATTAAACATAGACCATCTTCATCCTTAGCAGCAAGAAGCATTCCCTCAGAGATCATACCCATAAGTTTTGCGGGCTTTAAATTTGCAACAACACAAACTTGCGTATTTAACAGAGATTGGGCACTATAAAACTCTTTTATTCCGGCAACAACCTGTCTAGGTTTCTCTTCGCCTAAATCAACTTGAAGCCTGAGAAGTTTTTTACTCTTAGCGACTTCCTCTGCCTCTACAATAACACCTACTTTTAGCGAGGTCTCAAAAAATTGTCCTATCTCTATGAGATTATCTTGCTCCTTTGAATCCTCTTGCAACTCACTAGTGCTATCTTGCATACTTGGCTGTGCCAGTGGAGCTTCTGCAATTAACGGCTCCTCAACACGAGGGAAAAGAGGCGGTACTGCTTTAATATTAAATAATTTCAATAGTTTCTTTTCTACAACAAGCTCTTTATAACTACTACTATCAATGTTAAAGCTTAGAGCATCGGCAATAGTCTCTGTTGTCTTAGGCATAACAGGGGAGAGCATTATAGAAGCTTTAGCTAAAATATTTGCAACAAGTGCAACAGTAGCTAACGCTTCATCTTTTTTATCCTCTTTCATTTTAACCCATGGAGCATGCTCTTCTATTGCTTTATTACCGATTGAAAAGAGCTTCCATAGCTCCTCTAGATATCTATGTGTCTGTAAGTTTTCTATATAGGCATCGAGTGAATCTAGGACTATATTCATGGCATCGAGCTCTTGCTTATGGTATCTTAATACATCCTTGCTATCTATCTCAAAGTCGGAGTATTTGCCGCTCATGCCGATGATTCTGTTTAAAAGATTGCCCAAATCATTACTAAGCTCAGAGTTTATCCTATCAATAAATGCTCGTTGAGAAAAATCACCGTCCTGCCCAAAAGGAACTTCTCTGAGCATAAAATATCTTAGATTTTCAACTCCATAAGCATTAGAGACTTCCCTAGGAGATACGACATTGCCTTTTGACTTACTCATCTTCTCCCCATTTCTTGTCCACCACCCATGTGCACCGATATGCTGCGGAAGAGGGAGTTCTAAACTCATTAAAAATGCAGGCCAGTAAATAGCATGAAAACGAAGAATATCTTTGCCGACAAACTGAACTGAAGCCGGCCAGTAGCGCATATTTTTCTCATCCCCTCCATAACCAAGAGCAGTTATGTAGTTTAAGAGTGCATCTAGCCAAACATACATGACATGCTTGTCATCTTTTATTGACTCAGGCATTCCAACTCCCCACGTAAAAGATGTTCTTGTCACTGATAGATCACGCAGACCGCCTTTTACGAAGTTAACAACCTCGCTTGCTCGTGAACGAGGCATAATAAAATTTGGATTATCCGCATAGTGCTTAAGAAGCGCGTCTTCATATTTAGAGAGTCTAAAAAAGTAGCTCTCTTCCTTTATTACATTTGTACTTCTACCGCAATCAGGACAAAACTCATTGTCAACAAGCTGAGTCTCGGTAAAAAATGTCTCACAGCTTACGCAGTAGTGACCCTCATAAAAATCTTTATATATATCGCCTTTGTTATACATAACTTCAAAAGCTTTCTGTACGCCTTTTTTATGATCTTCATCGGTAGTACGGATAAACTTGTCATAACTTATCTCAAACTCATCCCATAGATTTTTAAAACCGGCACTTATCTCATCCGCAAATACCTGAGTAGGCTTGCCGCTCTTTTGAGCAGACTCCTCAATCTTTTGACCATGCTCATCTGTACCGGTAAGAAAGTAGGTATCTTCCCCTTTTAACTTCTCATATCTAGTTATGCTATCGGCAATAAAGGTAGTGTATGCATGCCCGATATGAGCTTCACCGTTAACATAGTAGATGGGTGTTGTTATATATTTACTCAATTTTATCTCCTTAAAATTCAAATCCGCCGGTGTCACCCTTGGACATGCTGTTATAAACTGCTTTTACGTACTCGCTTCTTAACTCGCATCTTAGATACTCTTCACAACTGCTACAACTATTTAAAGTTTTGGATTTTTGGCAATTTTGGACTTTCTCTATCATCTCATCAAGATAGAGTTCAAACTTATCCATCTCAGCGCTGTTTATTGTTTGCATAAACTTCTTTTACTCTCTGTATCTCATGTTTGGAACCAAAAAAGCATGGGGAAGTATCATGTATGTGTGCACAACCTAGCTCCATTAAATCCCTCTCTCCATCTGTTGCATCTCCGCCGGCAGTTTTAAATATAAAGGCAAAAGGAAATACCTCAAAAAGTCTACGAAGTTTCCCCTTGGGTCTATCAGAAGTGCTTGGATAGCTAAAAAGTCCGCCGCCCTTAAGAAGAATCTGGTGCAGATCCGGAACCATACCGCCCGAATATCTTAAACGATAGCCCTCGGCAAAGAAACTATCCACAAGCTCTTTGTGATAAGGTTCCCAGTTCTGCTGAGTACCTCCCGGTGCATTAAGCTTTCCTTTTTCACCCAGGCGAATCTCTTTTACAAACTCAAAGTTTTCTCCTTGAAGCAGGTGAAGCTTTGTTTTGTTATGAGCAAAAACCATCTCAACACGCGGTCCAAAAACAACGTAACATGAAGCAACCATATTTTTTGCCTCAAAACTCTTTTCATAGATACCAAAAATAGATCCAACACTAAGATTTACATCTACCAAGGATGAGCCATCAAGCGGGTCATAAGCAATAAAATATTTGCCACTGCTATTTAGCACTATCTCTTTTTCTTTCTCTTCACTAGCAACTGTATTGATGGAAGCTACGCCGGAGAACTCCTCTTGAATAATCATATCGCACTTAATATCAAGCTGAAGCTGAGTCTCGCCTGAGCTATTCTCTTGTTGTGAATAACCAATATCCTTCGTGTCTATAGCATCTTTAATTCTAATGGCTGTTCTTTGTATGGCACTAAATATATCAGTCATTTATCTATACTTCCTTTGCATTTTTAAGTATCCAAGATATTACATCTTCACAGTTATTTATATCGAGAATATCAACATTTTTTGGCAATTTATAATTACCGAGTTCTATACTGCCATCAGTCGCAAGCGCATCCATATACGGAAAATAATCCTCATCTAAAACATCTCTAAATACGCTGATTCTAGGTAGCGGTAAGTTTTTCAAACCTTCTACAAGCAAAATATCAAAATCATTAAAGAGTCTAATCATCTCATCGAGTTCTTTATGTCTGTTAGAGAAGTATGTAGTACGATTTGGCGAGGTTACTATGACTTCCGCACCGGTATCTGAAAACTTATAACTATCTTTTCCTTCAACATCAAAACGAGCTTTATCTTTTGGGTCATGCTTAATAATTGCGACCTCTTTTTTAAAGTCATGTAAGAGCTTTCTGGCAACTTTTAATATAAGGGTAGTCTTACCGCTGTTTGATGGACCGGTAAAAGCAACAGCTAATCTTTTCTTCAATTTAAATACTTTAGTTAAAATTTAGGTGATTATACAAAATAGTCGTTAAAAGCTTGTTTAATAAGATATAATTCGGCGATTATTTATAGGAATTTGAATGAAAACTTTTTTTACTCTTTTGGCTTTTTTGATACTTTTTAGCGGATGCTCCAGAAAAGATGCTTTTTTTGGGTTTGAGATGGACATAGCTCAAAAAATGAGCGCCTCAAGTCTGCAAAGTTCAAAAATTTTATCAAAAGATGGTCAAATTAGCGGTATCTTTTCTATTATATACCTAAATGAGGTCTATCCAAAATCATTTAATGAAAATGAGTATTTCTTTATATTTATTTTTACAAAAGAGCCTAAAGAGTTTTACAATCCAAAAAAACCTACAGATACCGATTTAGTTCTTAAACTAAATTCGCAGCTCCCTATTAAGGTAGAAGAACTTCCCAAAGAGAATAGATTCTCTTACCTTGTTGATACAAAGAGTGATTGGAATAAATACTATATTGTCTCATTTAAGAAATCAGACACTTTAGAGCTTGTTCTAGAAGATAAAGAGTCATCTTCAGAGATTATAAAATATAAAAAAGATTAAAGCATTAAGGCAGTGCTCTAGGCTAGAGAGCACGTAAGATAGAGCTAAGCAGCACGCTTACTATCTGTAGACCAATGATGATAACCAATGGTGCCAAATCCAGACCGTTGAAGTCCGTTCTTATGTATCTCTTAACAAAATGGTATGCAGGATTTGTTATTCTGTACAAAAACTGAACAATCGGATTAAACGGGTCAGGATTTACAAAGCTAAGAAGAGCAGCTATGATAACAACCCATATGTATACATTAATCAGCGTAAGAGCTATTGAACCTATGCCCTGAGCTATGTCTATTAAGATACTCATTTTACAATCTCCCTTAAATAATTTTTAATATATTTATAAACCAATGAAATATCAGGGCCATGCTCAGCTCCTGTTAATACTAGACGAAGCGGTCTAAAAAAGTTTTTGCCTTTGAGTCCCGACTCCTTCATAATATAAGTTTTAAACTCATCATACTCCTCAAAGTAGGGTGCGTCTTTAATAGCTTTTATTATGATTTGCGCAGACTCTTTAATCTCATCAGGTATCTCTTTATCTGCGAAGATAGAAGCTATTTTTGCTTTTAAATCCCTAGTCGTATTTGACTCTTCTAGATAAATTTTTGCAAGTTCTCCAATCTCCTCATCTGCAAAACCGACATAACGAGAGAGCTCTTTTGGCTCAAGCATTTTTATATGCTCTCTATTTATATGTTTTAACATATTTATATCAAAGCGGGCAGGGGATTTTGATATGTTTTTTAAATCAAACCACTCTATAGCCTCTGCTAGATGAAAAATCTCCTTTGGAGGTTTGTTGCCCATTAGTATAAGATAGTTTGCAATAGCAGATGGTAGATACCCCTCTTCAAGAAGCCACTTTACACTTGAAGCATCATCTCGTTTGCTCATTTTTTTACCGCTCTCATTTAGTATGATAGGTAAGTGTGCGTACTCTATTTTTTTGGTATAACCCAAGGCTTCTCTGATTAGAATCTGCTTTGGCGTGTTGCTCATGTGATCTTCGCCGCGTATTATCAACGATACATCACTTATCATATCGTCAACTGCGCAGGCAAAGTTATACATAGGTCTCTTATCTTGTCTCATAATTATAAAGCTGTCTATCTCGTTTGCTTCAAATTTTATCTCACCCTTGATATAATCTTTGACAACTATCGCTTCCATGGGCTTTCTTATTCTTACGGTAAAAGGGTTTTCATTATCAATAACAAGCTCATCAGGTAGAGATGCACATGCATCATCATATCTATATGCAACTTTACTCTCTTTTGCCTCTTGGCGTTTTTTATCTAGCCAATCTGTAGAACAAAAGCAGTTAAATGCTTTTAGCTCATGTAGAAGCTGTAGCGCCATAGCGGAGTGGTAACGCATGTTTTGACTCTGATATATAACTTGTGAGTATTCAATGCCAAAAACGCCCAAAATATCTAATATCTCTTGATCTTTGCCCTCTATATTTCTATCTTTGTCAGTATCTTCAATTCTGATAATGAGCTCTTCTTTTCTCTGCTTTGATACTATGTAGTTAAATAGTGCAACTCTTAGGTTACCTATATGCATATCGCCGGTAGGACTGGGCGCAAATCTTAACATTAAAATTCCTAAAAATGGTTTTTGAAATAGTACCAAATTTTAGCTGAGGAGATAATTTATTTTGATTGTTTTGTATGTTGTGAAGTGGTGACCCCGAGGAGAATCGAACTCCTGTAACATGGATGAAAACCATGGATCCTGACCGCTAGACGACGGGGCCACTTTGTCGGTCTTATTTACCGAGCCGAAATTATATATACTTATTTCTTAATAAAATATAAAATTGCGTAAACTCGGTAGATAAAAGAGCTTTATTCGTAAAAGTTACGTAACGCTCTGATTATTACTGCATTTTTAGAGATACTCTCGGCCTTTGCATTTTCGTTTACTGTTTCATATAGATCTAAAGGGAGAGATATTGAGAATGTTTTCGTCTCTATCTTCTTTTTTTTGTTAATCATCGAAACGATACTAGATAAAAGTTCAACTATCTTCTTTGTATCAATCGGTTTTTGGATAAAGCTATTAACACCAACCTCGATTGACTCAGATATTTTTTCTATATCATTACTTGCAGAGATAACGATAATAATCTGGTTAGGACTAATTTCACGAATCTTACGTGAAAGCTCTATACCATCCATTCCCGCCATAATAATATCAACAAAAACAATGTCAGGCATTGATGTTTTATAAGCCTCTAGAGCCTCTTTTCCGTTAAAGCATGACTTCACGCTAGCAAAAAAGTTTTTAAAAGTAGAGCTAAGAAGCTCATTAGCTACTTTTTCATCTTCTACGACCATGGAAGATAATTTTTTTGTCTCTTCCGTTAATTGAATTAAATCTACATTAGACATAATAAAGTCCTTCATTTTGAATATAGCGCAATTATATCAGACTTTCTGGTAACAAATCAAACAAATTATAATTAAATTGAATTGAAACATAACTAAAAAGCACAAAACAGCGTACTCTACGCCTTATGTTTTTTAAATTTTTCCAACCACTCTAAATCTGACTCTTTGGAAGACTCTTTTTGAGTTAATAGAGAGTCTATGATGCTTAATAGAGTATTTTCATCCAAAAATTGTAATAATTCTGGGTTTATTGATGTTTTTTCTATTCCTTTGTAGCTATTAAGCAAATTTTGAATATCTAGTATTAATTGTTCTTTTCTGCTCATCATGATTCTCTTGTTTTCTATTTTGATTATAGAAGTGTATTAAAATAAATCTGTAATTACAATACCTACTTTATTACACATCTGTTAATAATTATACATTAAAATGTGATTATGAATGTAAAAAAGATAAGCTCCTTTATATTGTTATTTGCACTAAGCTTTTCATTAGTACACGATTATATTTTTGTGACTTTAGAAAAGGATTACCACTCTGCAGTTGAGTATATCTTTGATGAGTTTTACACTTCTGACTCAAATAAAGATGGACTTATGCATGATATTCATACGCAGTATCATGCTATGGACATAAGTCCTGCAAAACCACACTCTATCCTAAATACAATAAAGACAAAATCTATTTTTAAGCACAACAAAGTAGTGCTCTCATATCAATCTTTTAATTTTCTAAAACCTCCTATCGCTTAACCTTTTTTAACAACTACAGCATAAACCAAAATAAAATAAATTAGCAATAGCCCGCTGAGCACGCTTTATAAGCCCATCATCGCAACGGCTATTGCACTACAAGAGGAGGGTCGTCATGAAAACTTTAATTACATTAATAATGCCATTTATGCTTTTTGCATCAGGTCGGACTATGAATACATCTGACTATATGTTTTTTATGAACTTAGATAAAAAACCCTTTAAACAAGAGAAACTAACAGATCAACAGAGCGAGTCTGTAGAGCTAAAGCGTGATGGGAAGTACTTGATTTACGCAATAAGCACAAATAACTACAGATTAACAATAAACGCATTAGATGCAACCGTGATAGAAAAAAGAGACATAAGGAACAATAAGTGCGATTGATACTATTTTTATTAACATGTAATATATTTCTACAAGCAGCAGATATAAGCTTGAATGAGATAATACAAAAATTAAAAGAGGAGCACCCAACGGCAAAAGCCATTAAGGCATATGAAGCTGCATATAGTGCTGAGAATAGGGCGATTTTATCAAATGAGGCACTTCAATTAAATACGGATGGAAGTTATGCCAAACCGGATTTAGAGAAATCCGGTTATGAGTATAGTATAGGGGTTGAGCAGAAGTTTATTAACCCTTCTGTTAAAAAGAGCATAGCAAAATCGGCTCGCTACCTAAATGATGCTGAGATATTAAATCTTAAGCATGATTTTTTACTTCTTCAAAATGATGTACGTCTTTTGTATCATCTTAATTGTCTTGATAAAGAAGCGATTTTGCAGTACAAAGAGTCATATCTTGCATTTGAGACGCTATATATAAAAAAAGAGAAAGCATATCAATATGGTGAAATATCCAAAAAAGAGCTTCTACAACTTAAAATCGAATTAGAACGCCTAAAAGGCGACCTTAATTACTATCAAAACCAAGAAAAATCCTCCAGAGAGGCTTTGGCATCTAAAACTCTTATGCCCATATTTAAAGATGAGACACTATCTTGCAAGGATACATATTCGGTTGTAGAGAAGCTCTCTTTTGATACAGTAGAAGAGTCTATGAAAGAAGAGTCTTTAGATAAGAAAATAGAGAGTCTAAAGAGTGACTTTGGCAGATATGATAAACAGTTTGATTCCTTTACCCTCTCTGCTGCATATCAAGATGAGATTGATACAAAAAAATATGTTGTTGGACTCTCCATTCCGCTTAATTTCACAAGCTCTTTTAATGAAGAGAGCAGAGCGGTTGCTTTGCATAAAAAGAGTGCTTTAGAGTATGAAAAGCAGAAGTTAAAACTAAAAAGAGGGTCTGAAATTAAACTTTTGCAAAAGCAACTCTCACAAGCCTTTCAAAGCACAGAGCTCTCTGCATCTATATTAAAGCAGTATGAAAATGAGCTTATGCCTCTAATTGAGAGGGGGTATCAGCTTGGAGAAGATTCTGCTATTGTGTATCTGCTTAGCCAAAGAGAGATGTGGATGTATAAAAAAGAGCTTATTGAGAACTACAAAAAATATTATGAAATACTATTTGAGCTCTATAGTGTTTTGCAAATTAAGGATTAACTATGAAAAAACAGATTATTTTACAACTACTGCTAAGTATCTCGCTCTTAGCAGAGATCACCTTAAGCAAAGAGGATGAAAAAAATTGGAATCTCCAAGCAGCAGTTGGCAAAGAGGTCTCTTTTGTGCCTATTGGGGAGTACATGACAACTATTACAGTTCCGCCAAATCTTTTGCATACAATGTCAGTTCCTTACGAAGCTCAGGTTGTGCAGTTAAATAAAACAAATTTTGAGAAGGTTAAAAGAGGCGACACCTTAGCGCTCTTAACGGCATCAGAGTGGATTGAAGCGCAAAGAGAAGTAATTGCAAATACAATAGAGCTAATACATAATGAACATTTAGCACAGAGAAATACCAAACTTTGCGAAGAGGAGATTATTGCTCAAAAAGAGTGCGCTAAGATAGATGCAGAAGTTAAGAGTAATAGAATTAAACTTTTAGCGTCAAAAACATTACTAAAAGCATACGGGGCAAACCAGAGTATGATAGAGACTCTACAAGAAAAATTGACTATTTTTCCGAACGTGGAGCTAAAATCTCCGGTTAACGGCTCTTTGCTTAATGTTAATATTCAACCGGGAAAGAGTATTTCCCCTTCAAGCGCTCTTTTTGTTATAAAAACAGATGGTGCAAACTGGCTAGAGAGTAGTTTGCCTAGATCTGCCGCTTCTAAACTTAGCTCATCAAAAGAGATAATTATAACAATTGATGAAAAAGATATAAAGTCAAAACTACTGCATATGTCACCGGTTCTTGATCCACTTAATCAAACCAGATATACACGTTTTTCTCTACCTCAAGACTCAGAGTTGTTAGCAGGTCTTAGAACAAAGGCAAAGATTAGCATTAAACAAAAAGCCTTTCTTGTCAATAAAAAGTCAGTAGTTCAAGATAGAAACAAAACAGTAGTCTTTATCAAAAAAGGAGAACTATATAAGGCAGAGGAGGTAGAAGTTATCTTTGAAGATAAAGACAGATGCTACCTTGCTTACAACGCAGCACTACATGAACCGATTGTAGTTGGCGCAACAAGCATATTGCAAAATATGTTACAAAAAGGCGACTAATGGATAAGATAATCTCATTTACGCTTTCTCAGCGGCTTTTTATATCTCTGTTGGCTCTTGTTATACTGGGCTTTGGAGTTAAATCATACAACGAACTCCCCGTAGATGCATTTCCGGATATATCGCCAACTCAAGTAAAAATAATAATGAAATCAAGCGGTATGACACCGGATGAAGTTGAATCACGCATTGTAATTCCGGTTGAGATGGGGATGCTAGGTATCCCTTACCAGACAGTAATGCGCTCAACTGCCAAATATGGCATCTGTGATATTACTATTGATTTTGAAGATGGAACTGATATATACTGGGCACGTCAGCAGGTAAGCGAACGACTGAATTCTATTATGGATGATTTACCTCAAAATCTTGAAGGAGGGCTTGCTCCTATCAGTACGCCTCTGAGTGAAATTTTGATGTTTACAGTTGAGTCTGATACACTTGATTTGACACAAAAGCGCTCTCTGCTTGATTGGGTAATTTCACCAAAGATTCGTTCTGTTAGCGGTGTTGCAGAGGTTAATGCCCTAGGTGGGAAAGTAAAAACTTATGAAGTAACACCAAATATTGAGGCTATGCGTACGTATGGAATAACTCTAACTCAAATTATAGATACTCTGCAAAAAAATAATATAAATGATGGAGCAGGGCGTGTTACACAGGGCGTAGAGGGAATTTTAATTCGTAGTGTAGGCAGAGTTAACGATATAGAAGATATCGGTAAAATTAGTGTTGCAGCTATTGGCGGTAAAGTTATTAATATAAGCGATGTAGCAAATATACATGTCGGCAGTCTAACACGTGCAGGATTTTCTTCAAAAAACGGGCAGGGTGAGGCAGTTCAAGGAGTTGTGCTTGGGCTAAAAGGCTCAAATACCCAAAAAGTGCTAGAGCAAGTAAAAACAGAGCTGCTAGAGATGCAAGAGACTCTTCCAAGCGGAACAAAGATTGATATTTTCTACGATCGCTCCACTCTTGTAGATCTTGCAACAAAGAGTGTAAAAAATGCTCTTTTTGAGGCCGGTGTGCTTATTATAATCGTACTTTTACTTATGCTTGGAAACTTTGCTTCGGCTTTAAGCGTTGCACTTATTTTACCGTTTGCACTATTGATGAGTTTTATTACAATGGACTACTTTGGACTTAGTGCCAACCTGATGAGCCTAGGCGGTCTTGCCATCGCCGTTGGGATACTTGTAGATTCGGCTGTTGTAATGGTTGAGCATATTACCGCAGAACTTGGAAATGAAAAACATAAAGAACATACCAAAATAGATATTATCCTTAAAGCCGCAGTTGAGATGGCGCCCTCTATAATTACGGGTGTGCTTATTATCATCATTGTTTTCATGCCGCTTTTGACTCTAGAAGGGCTAGAAGGTAAATTATTTAAACCGGTTGCACTCAGCATAGTGTTTGCTCTTTTTAGCTCCCTTATACTAGCGCTTACTTTTATCCCCGTAGTTAGTTCATTTATCATGAAGGTACGCCCTGATAAAGAGTCTTGGTTAATCAGAACTCTATTGAAATTCTATAAACCTTCACTTGATTTTGCAATTAAACATACTACAGCAGTCTTTGTAACAGTCGTTTTAATGTTTGCGGGATCAATATATCTTGCTTCAAAAACCGGCAAAGCCTTTATGCCGACAATGGATGAGGGCACTTTAATAGCAATGATAGAATCATTACCATCAATATCTCTTGAGGAGAGTATAGAGTTAAATAGAAAAATTCAGACAAAGCTTATGGCGGACGTGCCCGAGATAAGCTCTATAATCGCGCGTACAGGTACTGATGAGCTTGGGCTTGATCCAATGAGCCTAAACGACACAGACACATTCTTTGTTTTAAAACCTATGAGTGAGTGGAGAGTTCAATCTAGGGATTGGGTCAAAGAGCAGATTAGAAAATCTCTTGATAACTTAGTTGGCATAGAGTATGTATTTACCCAGCCAATTGAGATGCGCGTCTCTGAGATGCTTACCGGAGTACGAGGAGACTTAGCGATAGATATTTTTGGTAGCAACCATGATGAGCTTGAGCGTATTGCAGGGGAGATAAAGAGTATTCTTGAGCAGATTCCCGGTAATAGTGATGTTTACAAAAAAAGCAACGAGGGAATTCAATACTTTGAGCTTAGTTTTAACCAACAGGCTCTAGGTTATTATGGGTTGAGCGAGCGTGAAATTGCCACCTTCATGAAAGCGATGGTTACAGGAATAGAGGTTGGTATTGTTCAAGAGGGGATGCGCCGTATAAACTTAATGCTAAAAGGCGAAGATTTACTTAACAAATCACTTCACTCGCTTGAAAAACTATACTATATTTTAGCAGATGGCTCAAGCATTCCTCTTGCTGACTTTGTAACATTTACAAAAACTACAGGACCTGTGCAGATAGAGCATGAAAACGGTTACCGCAAAACAGTAGTGCAAAGCAATGTTGAAGGGCGAGATTTAGTAGGTTTTGTTGAAGAGGCAAAAGAGAGAATTGAAAAAGAGGTAAAAATGCCGGCTGGTTACTATGCAGCATACGGAGGAGAGTTTGAAAATCAACAACGAGCAGCAAGCAAACTGATGATAATAGTCCCAATTGCACTTTTTTTGATTTTCATACTACTTTTTGTCTCATTTAACTCCTTAACACAAGCCGTGCTTGTTATGATAAATGTTCCGCTAGCTCTTATTGGCGGTTTTGCAGGACTCTACTTTAGCGGTGAGTATATCTCCGTACCTGCATCAGTCGGCTTTATTGCACTGCTTGGTATTGCCGTACTTAATGGTGTGGTGCTTGTAAACTACTTTAACTATCTAGTAAAAAATGGCTATAAAATTATAGATGCAGTACGTGAAGGTTCTATAAAGCGGTTTCGTCCGGTTCTTATGACAGCAACAATTGCTGCACTTGGCTTACTGCCACTACTTTTTGCTACCGGTCCGGGATCTGAGATTCAAAAGCCACTTGCAATTGTTGTCATCAACGGCTTAATTAGCTCAACACTATTGACTTTAATTGTACTGCCGCTTCTTTACCTGAAGTTTATAAAGTCTGTTAAATAAAACGACATCTATCTAAATACCAAGTATCAAATATAATTAAAGATACTTGGTAGATATAAAATCGTCTGCTATTTTATATAGCACCTTACTACTTGGTTAACATAATGTAAATTCTCTTGAAAGTTATTTTGCTCTATTTTGGAAGAAGATATATAAAAAAGATAAAAATCTAGTATTAGTAAATAAAAGCATCTGATATTAAACAGTATAAAGCGTAAATTAGGCACAACGTAAGCCGAGTTTTGTTTTGATAGCATTAATCTACTTTACTATTTACATAGTAACTCTAGCGAAACAGTAGCTAGAAGTAAAAATATAGCTATACACCATATTGTTTACCCATAAGACGCTGACCATCTGTTTCTTGCTGCCATGTTGGGTTTTCAAGCTCTCTATATTGCTATAGAGACTGGTGGTCTCTTACACCACCTTTTCACCTTTACCGCTTATAAGCGGAAGTCTATTTTCTGTTGCACTTTCCCTCGTATTACTACGGCCATTAGTTAAATGGAACACTGTCTTATAGCAGCTCGGACTTTCCTCTTGAAATAAATCAAGTAACTATCTGTTGTACCTGTGCAATTATATATAAAAATTGTTTTATATACGTTTACTCTCCTGTGAACAATTGTTCACTAAACAATATAGAGATATGAACGATTGTTCATTATATATAAGAATAAATTAACAACTGTTCATATATAATTACTTTTAAATTAACAATTGTTCATATTGACAAAAAGGAGCGTAGATGTCCGAAAATACAGCACTTCCAAGAAAGGCAAATACAAAGCAAAAGATCATAAAAGTATCTTCAAAACTCTTCTCTGAGCAAGGCTATAAAGGTACAAGTGTACGAAAAATTGCTTCTGAAGTTGGCATAAGAGAGAGTGCTTTATATAATCATTTTAAAAATAAAGAGGAGATATTTTTATGTGTTGCAAAAGAGATATTTTCAACACCCTTCTCTAAAGATAGTGCAGATATTAAAGAATCTGCCTTAAGAGGAAAGGCTTTTTTACAAAAATTTGCAATGCAATACAAGCTTCTAACCTTTGATAAAAACAATGAGAATATGTTTAGGCTTCTAATGCTAGAGTTGTTTCAAAATAGAGAGCTAAGAGAGCAGTTTATGCTTGAATTTCATGACAACAATATAAAGATGTTCTCAGAAGCATTTTTTATTATGATGCAAAATTCAATGATACGCTCAGGAGATCCAATGATGGTTGCGTATGAGTTTATATCCACCCTATTCTATATTAGATTGCAGATAACTCTATTGAGATTTGATAATACACCTACAACAGCCCTTTCTACTCAGTTTGAGAAGCATGTTGAGTTTTTTTGGGAAAGCATTAAGCTCTAATATTGTTTAATATTTAAATGATATTACTTAATATTACACTTGAGGTTTAAAAAAAAGTAGCTCTTTTTGGAGCTACCTTTGAAAACTCTGCTAGTTTTTCATCGCTTCTTTAGCGTACTTCTCTCCAAGCTCATATGCTACTTTATTTACATCATGAACCTTAGCAGGTACTTTTGAGAGCATTGTCTCAATAAGAACATCTTTATCAATTGCATTCATCATTGTATTAGCAATTGCTAGTGCTACAACAGACTGAGTAATAACATTCCCAACCTCTTCTTTAGCGATTGTAATGATAGGTATTTCATAGATTTTCCATCTTTTTCTATCTTCGTCAGTTGGGTGAACAAGGTTTGGATCAACAACAATTGTTCCACCCTCTTGAACACCATTCTTAAATGAGTTGTAACTTACATTTGCAACTGAGAGCATGAAGCCGATTTCACCATCATTTGCATATGGATAATAAATCTCCTCATCGTCAAGTTGAATATCAACAACAGTTGGTCCACCACGCACTTGCGATGTATAAGTTGCAGTTTTTAGTCCATTTCCGCCGGTTTTGATTTTTGCAGCTGCAAAAATTTCACCAGCAAGGAGAACACCTTGTCCGCCAACGCCCGTAAATCTCATTAAAGTTTTAGCCATCGTGTCTCCTTATATTTTTTTTGCAAAGTCATCTTGAGTGATAGTCTTTCTTTGACCTTGATGAACTTTTTGAATCTCTGCATACATTTCACAATACTCATCAGCTTCAGTATCTTGTTTTAAGATACCGGTTGGAAGTAAATTGAGTTGCTCTTCCGGAGTCATGGTGTCATATTTCTTTTTAGAAACAGTGATGTTATCAATCCACTCAAGATTCTCCATAGCAGAGACCATTTTATTTTTTCTTCCAAGATTGATATGACAGTTAGAGAGCACCTCCATCATAGAGAAACCTTTATGCTGCATAGCTTTAAGTATAGCTTTTTCAAGCTTCTTAGGATCTATCATGCTTTCACGAGCAACAAAAGAGGCTCCTGCTGCAATTGCAAGCTTACAAGTATCAAAAGTAGGATCGATATTACCTGCTTTTTGAGATACAGTCCACATACCTTTTGGTGTAGTTGGAGAAGTTTGTGAGTTAGTTAAACCATATATAAAGTTATTGATTATAATCATAGTCATATCTATATTTCTTCTGCAACCATGAATAGTATGATTACCGCCGATAGCAAGAGCATCCCCGTCACCCGCAACACATACAACTAACTTATCGGGACGAGCAAGCTTTACGCCGGTTGCATATGCAACAGTACGTCCATGAGTTGTATGAATTGTATTAAAATCAACGTAAGATGAAAATCTTCCAGAGCACCCTATTCCCGATACAACACAAACATCATCTTGAGATACGCCCAATTTTTCAATTGCTCTTACAAATGCCTTGAGAATAACGCCATCGCCACAACCCCAACACCATAGTGTCGGCATCTTCTGTAGTCTTAAATATTTGTCATAATTAAACGCCATTTTATAGCTCCTTTACTTTGTTTACAATCTCATAAGGAGATATTGGTCTACCGTTTACTTTAAATAAGCCCTCAATATCAAGTCTTGAAGCAGCACGTTGAATTTCACTATGGTACTGACCAATATTTAACTCAACAACTAAAACTTTATTAATCTTATCTGTATGCTCTTTAATTTTTTTAGCAGGTGAAGGCCAAATTGTAATCGGTCTAAATAGACCTGCCTTAATGCCATCTTCACGTAAGTGACGAATAGCCTCTTTTGCTGCTAGCGAAACTGAACCATAAGCAACAATCATAATCTCGGCATCATCCATCATAAACTCTTCGTATGACTCGAGTTCATCTTCATGCATAGCAACTTTATCTTCTAGACGTTGGATAAGCTTACGACATGTCTCAATCTCTTCAGTTGGAAAACCATTTTTATCATGGTGAAGACCTGTAAAGTGGTATCTATAACCTTCAAACATAGGGTTAAGAACTGCTGGCTCATCATCTCCAACACCATATGGAAAATACTCTTCAGCCGGACCATCAAATCTTTTTCTCGGAACAATTCCGGCTTTTACATCTTCTGCCGTCGGAATATCTGCTTTACCATGCATATGACCAATAGTCTCATCTAGTAAAACAATTACAGGCTGCATAAATCTATCTGCTAAGTTAAATGCTCTTACTGTTTCAGTATAACACTCTGCTAATGAGCCTGCACATAGAGTAATTGACTTATAATCTCCGTGTGACGGATTTTTAGATTGTAGAATATCGCCTTGAGATACACGAGTCGGAAGACCTGTAGATGGACCACCACGCATAACGTTAACAAGCACTAAAGGCACTTCTGCCATCTGAGCCAAACCTAGATTCTCTGCTTTTAGTGATACGCCGGGTCCAGATGTAGCGGTCAACGCGCGATCTCCTGCCATTGCAGCACCTATAGTAGCACATATACCTGCTATCTCATCTTCCATCTGAATTGCAGTACCGCCAATTTTTGGCAGAAGGTCTGACATCTCATGCATAACTTCAGATGAAGGTGTAATTGGATATCCGCCAAAAAATTTACAGCCGGCATCGACTGCCGCAATCGCTGCTAGTTGGTTACCGGTAGATATTATCTCTCTTGTTGCCATTATTTAACTCCTTGTTCACTAAGTGACATATAATTGTTTGCAACAATTGCTGCTTGACGCTCTTTAGCTTCATCAGTAAGTTTAGCAAAGCTAAATCCAGCTGCTCTATACTCTTTTGCATCCGCTACAAATATAGCAAAATCCGGACATGATAACTCACACTCCATACAGCCTATACAAGCCTCTGGATTGTCAACAGAAATCATTGCACCAAGTGTTGATGTAGGATCATATTTCATTCCAAGTACACCCGATGGACACACAGAAACACAAATATCACATGCTTTACAGTTGTTTGTATTCACCCAAACAGGTTCATTACCTGGGTTTTCAGTTTTAAAAGTTCCCATTTACTCTCCTCTTTTATTTAAAGTACGACGTTTAACCATACCGTTTTAGCATTAACTAATTTAATCAATGCCAATTTATTTTCATAAATAGATTAACTAAGTTTAATTAATAACTCTCTAAAATGTGCTAATAGCGCCTACTAAATAACATATGATGTTACGTAATGAGGCTCGCACAAAAGAGTACTATTACTTAGCTAACACTTCCGCTACAGCTTTTCCAATATCTGCCGGACTAACTACAACTTTTACACCTGCTTCTTCCAGTGCTGCCATCTTCTCAGCCGCAGTCCCTGCCCCGCCAGATACAATAGCTCCAGCGTGACCCATTCTTTTACCTTTTGGAGCAGTTTGACCGGCAATAAATGCTACAACAGGTTTTTTAATATTCTCTTTAATAAATGCGGCTGCTTGAATCTCAAGGTCTCCGCCGATTTCGCCAATCATAACAATTGCTTGAGTCTCTGAATCTTCTTCAAACATTGCAAGAAGTTGCTTATATGAAAGTCCAATAATAGGATCTCCACCAATTCCAACCGCAGTCGAAATCCCAAAGCCCTCTTTTACAACTTGGTTCGCTCCCTCATAAGTAAGCGTTCCGGACTTTGAAATAAGTCCAATATTTCCTTTTTTGAAAATCATCCCCGGCATGATTCCTATCTTACACTCTTCTGCCGTAATAATACCGGGGCAGTTTGGTCCTATAGTTTTCATGTTATGCTTTGTTGCGTAAGCTTTTGCAGCTTGCATATCACGAACCGGAGCACCTTCTGTAATAATCACAGCAAGTTCAATTCCGGCATCTGCTGCTTCCATAACTGCATCTGCTACAAATGCAGGTGGAACAAAAATCATACTTACAGTAGCACCGGTAGATGAAACAGCCTCTTTTACAGTGTTAAAAACAGGTTGTCCTAAATGCTCAGTTCCTCCTTTGTTTGGAGTCACGCCACCTACGATTTTAGTTCCATAAGCCAGACACTGCTCGGCGTGAAAAGAGCCCTCTTTTCCAGTAAAACCTTGAACTATTACTTTTGTATCTTTATTTACTAATATACTCATATAAATATCCTTCTTACTTAGCTTGTTTTGCAGCAGCAACTGCTTTTGCAGCACCATCAGCCAAGTCTGTAGCTGCTATAACATTTGCAATATTCGCTTTTTTTAGAATCTCTGCTGCCTCAGGTGCATTTGTTCCGTCTAGACGAACAATAACAGGTACGTGAACATCTACAAGCTTAGTAGCTTCTAAAATACCGTTTGCAATACGGTCACATCTAACAATCCCACCAAAAATATTTACAAATATAGCTTTTACATTTGGATTTTTTAAAATTATTTCAAAGCCTTTTGCAACAGTTTGTGCATTTGCGCTTCCGCCGACATCAAGGAAGTTTGCAGGAGTTCCGCCCATGTAGTTAATCGTATCCATAGTACCCATCGCTAGACCGGCACCGTTTACCATACAACCAATCTCGCCATCGAGTGAGACATAAGATAAACCATACTCACTAGCTTCGCGCTCATCCGCATCCTCTTCACTTATATCTCTCATAGCTTCAATATCAGGGTGACGCCCAAGTGCCGAATCATCAAAGCCCATTTTCCCATCAAGTGCGATAAAATCACCCTCACCTGTTTTAATCAAAGGGTTTATCTCTATCATTTCAGCATCGTTTTCGAGATAAAGCTTGTAAAGTGCTGCTGCAAGTTTAATAAACTTGCCCTGCTCTACTTTATCTGTAATACCAAGACCAAATACTAGCTCACGACCATGAAAACCTTGAAAACCTATAGCGGGATCTACTGCTACTTTAATTATCTTCTCCGGAGTGTCATGAGCTACATCTTCAATCGCCATACCGCCTTCTGTAGAAGCCATAATTACCGGCATCTCACGTGCTCTATCAAGAACAACACCAAGATAAAGCTCATCTTTTATATCTGCGCCATCTTCAATGTAGAGTTTTTGAACCAATTTGCCCTCAGGACCTGTCTGGTGAGTAACTAATGTCATTCCAAGGATTTCTTCTGATAATGTTCTTACTTCATCAATACTCTTTGCAAGCTTTACCCCGCCGCCTAGTCCGCGACCACCTGCATGTATTTGAGCTTTTACAACCCAAATAGGTCCACCAAGCTCTTTTGCATTTGTAACTGCCTGCTCTACACTCTCTGCCATTATGCCTTTTGGTGTAGGGACACCATATTTAGCAAAAATCTGCTTCGCCTGATATTCATGTATATTCATCTATCTTCCTTCTTTTAAATTTACTTTACACTTTTTTAAAGAAAGCCCTCTAGGCTTTTCTAAAGAAAGCTTTTTAAGCTTTTGGTGCAATCATATCCTGTGGGATTACATATTTATCAAACTCTTCTGCGGTCAAAAGTCCAAGTTCAATAGCCGTCTCTTTTAATGTTGAACTATTTTTATGAGCTGTTTTGGCAATTTTCGCCGCATTTTCATATCCAATATAAGGGTTAAGTGCCGTTACTAGCATTAGAGAGTTATTTAAATAAAAATCTATCTTCTCTTCTACAGGCTCAATACCTACTGCACAATGATCATTAAAAGATACAATTGAGTCGCCTAAAAGACGACATGATTGTAGAAAGTTGTATGCAATAACAGGTTTAAAAACATTAAGTTGAAAGTTACCTTGAGAAGCCGCAAAGCCTATTGCCGCATCATTTCCCATAACTTGACAAGCAACCATAGTTACAGCTTCACTCTGCGTTGGATTTACTTTTCCGGGCATTATAGAAGAGCCTGGTTCATTCTCAGGAATTGTAATCTCTCCTATTCCGCATCTAGGACCAGACGCTAGCCAGCGAACGTCATTAGCTATTTTCATCATATCCGCAGATAACGCTTTTAGAGCACCATGAGCAAACACAAGAGCATCATGAGAAGTAAGAGCATGAAACTTATTTGGAGCGGTAATAAAGTTGTGCCCCGTCAATTCTGTCAGTTTGCGTGCTACTCTCTCTCCAAGTTCCGGATGAGCGTTTAGCCCCGTTCCAACAGCAGTTCCTCCAAGAGCAAGTTCGCGAACTGCCTCTAAAGAATCTTTTGCCATCTTTTCACACTTATTAAGCATCTCTACCCAGCCGCCAATCTCTTGACCTAACGTTAAAGGTGTTGCATCTTGAAGATGAGTTCTGCCTATCTTAACAATAGAGTCAAATTTTTTAGATTTTTCACTTAGAGTCGCTTTTAATTTTGCAATAGCCGGTAAAACACGTGTCTCAACAGCTATAACCGAAGCTACATGCAAGGCTGTTGGATAAGTATCGTTTGAGCTTTGTGACTTATTTACATCATCATTTGGATGAACTAGCTTCTCTACTCTAAAATCGCCTCCAAGTATCTCTGTAGCGCGATTCGCAAGAACTTCATTGTTGTTCATATTTGACTGCGTACCCGAACCGGTTTGCCAAACAACAAGAGGATAATTTCCATCAAGCTTTCCTGCTAGCATCTCATCACAAGCTTGTGCAATAGCATCTGCTTTCTTTGCATCTAACTTGCCTAAATCTCTGTTTACAAGCGCTACTGCTTTTTTAAGATATGAGAAAGCTCTTGTAATCTCATAAGGCATTATCTCTTCGCCAATTGCAAAATTTTCAATTGAACGTTGAGTTTGTGCTGCCCAATAAGCATCTTTTGGAACTTTTATCTCACCCATTGTGTCTTTTTCTATACGACTGCTCAAGTTTATTCTCCTTTAAAAAAATTATTTCTATTTAATGTATCAATTAAAGAGCTAACTGAGTTACATGAGTTCTTAAACATAGCTCTTTCTGTATCATCAAGAGTAACTTCAATTATTTTCTCCGCACCGTTTGCTCCAAGCATAACAGGAACACCTGATACAACGTTAGAGTAGCCATATTCACCTTCAAGATAAACTGCACATGGATGAATCTGTTTTGTATCTCTTAATATTGCCTCTACCATAATAGCTGTAGATTTTGCAGGTGCGTAGTACGCGGAACCGGTTTTAAGATGACTCACAATCTCTGCCCCGCCACTGCGTGTACGAGCTACTATCTCACTAATTTCACTTGGTGTTAAAAGATCTTCAAGGGGAACACCTGCTACGGTTGAGTAACGCGGAAGCGGAACCATATCATCGCCATGTCCGCCCATAACAGATGCACGAATTTGACCGCCGCCATATCCAAGCTTCTCCTGAATAAAACTAGCCATTCTTGAGCTATCCAAAATCCCAGCCATTCCTATAACGCGACTTCTCTCAAAGCCACTCTCTTTAAGTGCCACATATGTCATAGCATCTAGAGGGTTTGATACCATTATAACTATTGCATCAGGGGAGTATTTTGCAACTCCTTCTATGACTTCTTTTGTAATTTTTGCATTTATCATAAGCAAATCATCACGACTCATGCCGGGAAGCCTAGGGCTTCCTGCAGTTACAACTATAACATCACAATTTGTCAAATCAGACATATCATCTGCTACCGTAACTATTGTATGGCTTCTTACAGCCGAAGCAGCTTGACTCATATCAAGTGCTTTTCCTTTAGCAACATCAATCTTATTATCACGAAGAATTATTTCATGACAAGAACCAAGCATTGCTAAAGAGTAAGCTACTGTTGCACCGACATTTCCAGCGCCTACTATTCCTACTCTTTTTCCTTGATTCATATACACTCCTTGAGTAAATTATTATGATATTTTAGTTAAATACTATTTAGGTATCTTTAAACTACCATATAAAGACTTTTTGCCTTTTAAATAAAACCAAAAAAGTTTCACTAAAAAAGAAAAATATAAAAGGTAGAAGCCTCCGCATATACTATATGCGGTAACGGCTTCTTTGGGGTAGATAATTTAGATACTATCTATAATACTGTTTAAAGTTTTAGACGGTCTCATTGCAGCCGCAGCTTTTGCGTCATCTGGATGAAAGTAACCACCGATATCTTGAGGCTTACCTTCAGCAGCAAGTAACTCAGAGATTATTTGATCCTCTTTTTCAGTCAACTCTTTAGCAACCGGAGCAAATTTAGCAGCTAACTCTGCATTGTCACCCTTAGCTAATGCTTTTGCCCAATACTGAGCTATATAAAAGTGAGAAGCTTTGTTATCCGGCTCTCCACATTTTCTTGAAGGCTCTTTAGAGTTGTCTAAGTAACTATCATTTGCAACATCTAGAGCAGCTGTTAGAGCTGATAGTTTTGCATCTGAGTGCTTATTTCCTAAGAATCTTAAAGACTCAGCAAGTGCTAAAAACTCACCTAAAGAGTCCCAGCGAAGATGACCCTCAGCTAAAAACTGATCAACATGCTTAGGAGCAGAGCCACCGGCACCTGTCTCATATAGCCCACCACCGGCAAGTAATGGAACGATAGATAACATTTTTGCAGATGTACCCAGCTCTAAGATAGGATACATATCAGTTAAGTGGTCACGTAAAACATTACCTGTTACAGCGATAGTAGTTTTGCCTTCACGCACGCGGGCATTTGTAAAACGTGTAGCATCAGTAACATTCATGAATTGAATATCCAGACCTGTTGTATCAAAATCAGCTAAATATTTTTTAACTTTTTTCATAACTTCAGCATCATGAGCGCGATTCTCATCTAACCAGAACACGGCAGGAACATTTTCAAGTCTTGTTCTCTCAACAGTTAGGCGAACCCAGTCTTTAATTGGAATATCTTTAGTGCGAGACATTCTCCAGATATCACCTGCTTCACACTCAAAGCTCATTAATACTTTGCCATCTTCTGTAGTAACCGTAACAGTTCCATCTTCAGCTAATTCAAATGTAGTTGGATGAGAACCGTACTCCTCAGCTTTTTGCGCCATAAGACCAATATTTTGCATAGTACCCATAGTTGCAACATCATACTGACCATTTTTAACACAATCAGCTACCATCTCTTCATGAAACATAGCGTAAGTAGAATCCGGAACAACAGCAACAGTCTCTACCGCTGCACCTGTTCTATCCCACTGCTTACCACCTTCACGAACTACAACCGGCATAGAAGCATCAATAATTATATCATTAGAAGCATTAAAGTTTGTAGTACCTTTATCAGAGTCAACCATAGCAATTTTAGGAGCGTCTGAATCAACTACAGCTTGAAAAGCAGCCTTTATCTCAGCCTCTTTAGCGTGTCCTTTGATTTTTTTCTCTAAATCAGACATACCTTGATTAGGGTTAACACCTAGTTCTTTGAAAGTATCTGCATATTTAGTAAACACCTCTTCAAAGAAGATTTCAAAACCGTGACCAAACATAATTGGATCAGAGATTTTCATCATAGTTGCTTTTAGGTGTAGTGACCAGATAAGACCTTTAGCTTTTGCATCCTCAATAGTTTTTCTGTAGAACTCACGAAGAGCTTTAACTGACATAAAAGTACCGTCTAAAACCTCTCCGGCTAATGCGTCAACGGTTTTTAACTCTTTGCCGTTTAGTGCAATAGTTACTTTTTGATCTTTATCAGAAGTTACAGATTTTTCATTTGAGTAGAAATCTCCCTTTCCTCCCATGTGTGCTACGTATGCTTTTGAGTCTTGAGCAAACGGCTTAAGGCGATGTGGATTTTTCTGTGCAAATTTCTTAACTGCAACTGCGGCACGACGATCTGAATTTCCCTCACGAAGAACAGGATTAACTGCAGAACCCAGACATACACTATATTTAGCTTGAATAGCTTTCTCTTCATCATTTACTGGATTTTCAGGGTAGTTAGGAATATCATAACCTTGACTTTGAAGCTCGGCAATACAATCTTTAAGCTGTCCAACTGATGCAGAGATGTTTGGAAGCTTGATGATGTTAGCATCTTCTTGAAGAACAACTTCTCCTAGTTTTGACAACTCATCTTCTGCAAGACCTTGGCTTGCCAAAACTCTACCTGCTAGTGAGATATCACTAGTAACTACTTCTACACCCGCTGCTTTAGTAAAAGCATTTACAATAGGTAATAACGAATATGTTGCTAAAGCCGGCGCTTCATCAATTTTTGACCAAATAATTTTCGACATAGTGTTTCCTCAAGTTTTTTTTATTTCCATGATTTATAGATGAAAATTTACAAGCTAAATAATAGCACTAAGATGTAATAATATGGGGCAAGCTGATAAAAAGATTAATTTATTTTAGAAAAACGTTTCATTTTGTAGCACGCTTTATATTGGCTAAATGTGTAGAATAGTTACGTGAGAAATTATGCTTACCGCTCTTTGATTTCATAAAATAGAGGTAATCTGTTTTTGCAGGAAAGATTGCAGCCTTAATTGCATCAAAGCTTACATTGCAGACTGGAGCAGCCGGAATGCCGCTGTGTAGGTACGTATTGTATATAGAAGTGTCCTCTTTAATCATCTTGGGAGTTACTCTTACATGTGAATTTTTTCCATAATTGAGGGTTCCATCCATCTGCAGTTTCATACCCTTTTTAATCCTATTGTATATAACAGAACTCACTAGCGGCATCTCCTCTATATTTGCAGATTCCTTCTCTATAATTGATGCAATTGTTACAAAACGAAACCATCTCTTCTCATTAAATGTGCCAAATATCTTCATCGATAAATCTTTCATTTGTGAAAATGATTCGCCTAGGAGTATTTTGACTGCCATTTTTTCAGTGATTCCCATTGGCAGACTATATGTATTTGGAACAAATGCACCCTCTATATATTTTGTCTGCTGCTCATACTCTCTTTGTAATACATTGTGATCAAGATTTAACTCATTTGAGAGCTGTTTTAAAAATATATAGGTAGTCTCGCCAGGAATTAAAGTAACATTTTGCAGTGGAGCTTTTGCCGTGGTTAGTTTATGTAAGAAATCACCCCTTGTAGAAATAGTTTTGCCAATGTTTATCCATCCGCTTTGTGGAGAACCTATAAACCTTAAAAGCAGTGAGTCAAGTTTGCTTACATTGATATTTTTGTTATTCAAATGTGTTATAATCTTATTAATAGAACCTTTAGGAATATGTATGATTTTTGGGGAATTTATAGGCTTATTTAGGTAGTACATGAACGACAATATAATAATCAGAACAATCTCAAAAATCCATTTTATACTTCTTAGTGCTTTATCATTCATTATCTTATCGCTCTTTGCTCTTTTTATAATTCTTCAAAACGGGCTATATCTGGAGGAGATCTCGCTCCAAAACATTAAAGTTAAGAAATTATACATTAAATGGGATGAAAAAATAAGCCTAAGCGCTAATGAAGTCAATATTATAGAAGATAAGCATGAGCAGAGCTCTACAGAAGATTATGAAAAAATCCTCAAAACTATAAAAACTATACTCCCTTTTACTAGCTGGTTAAAGGAGCTAGATATTTATACTATCTTGCTAAACGATATAGAGGGTAGTATAAAATATATAGATGATAAAGAGGGGTATATTAAGCTTGCGTCAGAAAACTTTACTCTTAATAGCTCTATTTTACCAAGCAACGGTCTGCTCTATCTTGAATTAAATGAGTTTAAAGCCTTAAACAATAGAGTGATAATTGACGGTAATGCAGTACTAAATGCAAAAGAGATGGGATTTGAAACATCTCTAAATATACTCCTGCATGATGATACAAAACTAAACCTATTTGCGCATGGCGATACCAAGAGATTATCTTATGAGCTAAAGTCTAAGGATAATATACACAATACAAAAGAGATTGTAGATCTTTTTGATTTAAATGCAGAGATAAATTATTGGGTATATGATGCGCTAGATATGTCAAGCCTGTCACTGGAGAGCTTTTATGGCTGGATTGAGTATAAAAATATAGATAAAGCGTTTTTAAATCTTCATGCAAAAGCAACGGCAAATGATTCAATATATAGATATGATGAGAAACTCGCAGCAGTTAGTTCCGCAGAGACCCAGCTTGAATTTAAAAATGGAGTGCTCTACATAAGACCAAAAAACGGCTACTCATATAACTTTTTTCTTGATAAGAGCTGGTTGAAAATCGACTTTTCAAAAGATGAAGAGATTTTAACGCTACAACTACTTTTTAAAGCGCAGGTAAACAAGGATATTCTTTCTCTGCTTGAGAGATATAAGATTGAACTGCCGTTTATCCAAAACAGAGGTCATGTCGAAACTGACCTCAAGCTAGAGATAAACTTGCGAACGCTTGATGTTGAAGCAGATGGGCTCTTTTATGCAAAAGATGCAGAGATTAAATATCTGGGGCTAGATATTGATATATTAGAAGCCGCTGTCTACTTAAAAAACACTCACGTAAAAGTTGACAATATGTCGGCAAAATACAAAAACATTGCTTCGGCAAATGTTGACTTAGAGTTTGACGCAAAAAAGTCAAGCGGTAAACTGACATTTGAGTTTGATAAGATTAGCTCAGATGATGGGGCGTTATCGCTTATAAATAAGAGAAAACCGCTTACTGCAACCTATACCATCTCTGCAGATGGTGACTATCTGTTTATAGATAAATCTTCTTGGGGTTATAAAGAAAAAATATTTAACTTAAGCGCAATAAAGACACCTTTTGATATAAAAACTCTTAAAGCACGCATACCTACTACTTCAATAATTTCACCAAAACTCGGCTCAGCTTCGCTCTATGGAGATATATCGTTTAAATCAGGTAAGGCGGCTTTTAATATAGAGCTACTTAAACTCTACGACAACAATATAAAACTTAACAAACCGATGCCCTCTTTTGACTTAATATATGAAAATAAAAATATAAGCCTCTCTTCAAAAAAAACAATTTCGTTTGATATAAACAAAAAAAATGCAACTCTTGAGAATATTATGTTTAATATTAAAGATGGGTCACTTAAAGCAAAAGATATATATCTTAAGTTCGATGATATATTTAAGGCTAAAATAGCTTTAGATTACAATCTAAGCAGCTCTTATGGGACTGTAACTCTTCAAGAGAGTGAAGTGAAAAATGATGCATTTGGTGAAGTATTTAAAACAGACAAAAAAGTCGAACTCTTTATTCAGCAAAAGAGCAATCAGACTACAATAGGCTCTAATGATTACGATTTTGAATTTTTAAACGACAACAGCGGCTGGGTTGCAAATATAAAATCTTTAGAAAAAATCTATGAAGAGTCAAAAGTTTTAAAAAAGTATGATTTAACAAATGGAAGCTTAAAAATAGAAAAAAAACTAAATCAGGAGAGCATAGATTTTTCTCTACAGAGCGATTTTAGATATAAGTTTTTAACTACTATAGATGAACCGATTGAGAACTATCTAATTAATGGAAAATATAATATAGATACAAAAAATATAGACTTAACTATTAATAACTCTGTTGACATCAAGATAGAAGATGATATAAAAATAAGTGCAAACAATGCAGGAATAAACATCAAAGAGATTATAAATTTCTTTGATCAAAGAGAAGATGTTAATGATAGCAACAAAGATATAACTCTCTTCTTTGAAGCGAAAAACTCCTATCTTTTTCTAGCAAAAAATAGACGTATAATTTCTGATAGAATTACTCTAAAATATATCAATAAGGCTATTTCTGCAGAACTTCTACATAATAGAGGACGTGCTGTTTTTAGCCTAGATAAAGATAAACTATATCTATATGGAGATGAGTTTAATGATGAGTTTATGGATAAGCTTTTTGCACTTTCTAAATTCAAGGGCGGCTCTTTTGAGTTTTTTATAAACGGCTCAATTAAAGAGTATGATGGAATGGCTCATATTAAAAATACAACTATTCTTGACTATAAAATTTTAAACAATATTCTCGCTTTTGTAAATACCGTTCCCTCATTAGTGACATTCTCTCTTCCGGGCTACAACAAAAATGGAATAGCTGCAGAAGAGACATATATTAATTTTAAATTAAAAGATGAAATCTATAAAATGAGTGATATATATCTCAAATCAAAAGAGATTGAGATTGTCGGTCTTGGAGAAGCTAGTATAGAAAAAAATAGCATAAATCTAGATTTAAATCTAAAAACAGACCTTGGAAGCTCAATATCAAAGATACCGCTTGTCGGATACATTCTTCTTGGGAAAGAGAATATCTCTACATCACTAAAAGTAACCGGCAAACTCGATGACCCTGATGTAACTACTCAAGTGGCAAAAGATATCGCAGTTGCTCCTTTTAATATAATAAAAAGAACATTCATGTACCCGTTTGAGCTATTTAAAATAGATGACAAAAAGAGTGAGTAGAGAACCTTCTACTCATTCCTAAGAACAGTGAGTATATCTACTTCACTAGCCTTTTTTGCCGGGTAAAAAGAGGAGAGAACAACAATTACAAATGCTCCGACAACTATAGATATAAAATCTTTAAAGCTTAAATCAAGCGGCAGCGTAGATGTAGGATATACATCTTTAGGTAAATTAACTATATCAAATGTGCTAAGTATCCATAAACCGCTCATGCCAAGCAATACTCCGGCAAATATACCGCTAACTCCAATAACAATTCCTAAATATAAAAATACTTTTTTAATCTCAGCAGAGGTGGCACCAAGGGATAAAAGTAGTGCTATCTCACTTCTTCTATTCATAACGGTCATCAGAAGTGAAGATATGATATTTATGGCGGCAATTAGTATGATAAGCATGAGAACTATAAACAAAGAGACTTTCTCAAGCTCTAATGCCGCAAAAAAGTTTACATTATCTTCCCACCACCCTTTTATAGAGACGCTGCTTGGAAGGTACTTTTTTATTTTTAATATATCTTCATGCGGATTTTCAGAGTAGATATGGATTCCGCTGTAGTGATTACTTGGTATATTCATGATAGCTTGAAGTGACGCAAGAGTTGTATAGCTATATGCTTTGTCATAAGCGGAGAGCCCTGAATCAAAAACCCCACTTACGTTAAATCTTTTAATCTTAGGAGTAACCGACATTCCACCCGGTTCGACATGTGTAAAAATATACATCAGTTTATCGCCATGGCTAAGATCTAACTCCTCCTTGAGTGATTTCCCTATCAATATATCAAATTTATTAAAGCTATTCTCTTTTATAGCCTCATAAAGAACACTGTTTACTTTGGCTTCACTCTCAAAATCTACGCCAAATATATAGCCGCCTTCAAGCTTTGAACCGCTTCTTGCCATAACAGATGATTGTATATAGGGGCTAAATCTTAAATCTTGAAATTTTGATTCAAGCTCTAAAAGAAGACCTTCATTAACAGCTCCATAGAACTTTGGGATAACAGTTAATGGGTAGTTCATTATTGTTAGCTTTTTTCTAAACTCTTTATCAAAGCCATTCATAAGTGCCATGGCTATCATGAGAACCATAACACCTAAGGTTATACCTAGAAATGCTAACAGTGCAGATAAAAAGATAAATGGCTGCTCACTATCAAAACGTAAAAAACGTTTTACTAAATATGAAACTATAGATTTTTTCAAGAAACTGATGCACCTTTAGCTGCAAACACCCCTTTCTTAGGACCACTCTTGCCACAGCACTGCTTATATTTTTTGCCACTCCCGCATGGACAAAGTTCATTTCTTGATACTTTTTTTGTTTTGCTTTGCTCCTGATAAAGATTAAACTGTCTCGCTGCTTCATTTATTTTTCTCTCAATATCTAATTGCTCTGCTGCTTTTTTTGCCTCTTCCTGCGGGTCGTCAACTCTAAATTGAACAACATGAAGAGTCTTTATTGTGTTAAATTTAATATCTGCAATTAACTCCGTAAAGAGATTAAAACTCTCTTTTTTATACTCAACAAGCGGATCTTTTTGATTATAGGCACGAAGTCTTATGCCTGTTTTCATATTATCCATAGCATAAAGATGCTCTCTCCAAACGCTGTCAAGCTCTTTTAGGTACAGCTCTCTCTCTATTTCACTACGGATATTATCATCTAATACACTCATTTTCTCATCATATGTTTTCTTGATACTATTAAGCACTGCATTTAGTAGCTCTTCATACTCAAACTCAGAGAATGTACTTGGATCAAGTTCTATATTTAACTCTTCAAGGAGTAGTTTAAAAACCTTCTCTAAGTTAAAATCGCTCTTGTCTCCACCGTCAAAGATATCACAGCTATTTAAAATATGCTCTATATATTCGGCTCTAATCTCGTTTATTTTCGTAGATATATCAAACTCAGGGTCAAGAAGTTGGTTTCTAAATCTGTAAACAATTTTTCTTTGTTCATTTGCAACATCATCATACTCAACAACTTGCTTTCTGCCCTCATAATGCATGTTTTCAACTTTTTTCTGAGCCTTCTCTACTGCGCGTGTAACCATCTTTGACTCAATATACTCGCCATCTTCTACACCGAGCCTCTCCATGATGTTTTTAATCTTATCGCTTCCGAAAATTCTAAGAAGATTATCTTCAAGAGACAGATAAAACTGTGTAACTCCGGGATCACCTTGACGTCCGCTTCTTCCGCGAAGCTGATTATCTATACGACGATTCTCATGTCGCTCAGTTCCTATAATGTATAGACCGCCAAGTGCTCTTACTTCATCATCTACTTTAATATCAACACCACGCCCTGCCATGTTTGTAGCAATAGTTACTGCACCTTTAGCACCGGCATTCTTAATTATCTCACCCTCTTGGGCGTGATTTTTTGCATTTAAGACCGTATGTGCTATTTTCTCTTTTTTAAGCATCTCATGAAGGAGTTCTGATTTATCAATAGAAGCCGTACCGATTAAAACAGGTTGTCCTGTCTTTGAGAGTTTTTTTATCGTCTGTATAACGGCCTCAAACTTCTCTTTTTCAGTTTTATAGATAAGGTCATTTAAATCTTTTCTGGCAATTGGAATGTTTGTGGGGATGGAGATAACATCAAGTGAGTAAATCTGCGAAAACTCTGAAGCTTCTGTCTGTGCAGTTCCCGTCATTCCGGCAAGTTTATCATACATTCTAAAGTAGTTTTGAAATGTAATATCTGCCAATGTTTGAGTCTCCTCCTTGATCTCAACACTCTCTTTTGCCTCTAACGCCTGATGAAGACCCTCAGAGTAACGACGCCCTTCACTCAAGCGCCCCGTAAACTCATCTACAATTACAACTTCGCCGTTATTTACAACATAATCTACATCTTTTTCAAAAAGGTAGTTTGCCTTTAGAGCCTGATCAAGTATATGCGAGAGTGAAGCGTTCTCGGGACTGTAGAGATTCTCAACATTAAATAGCTCTTCGGCTTTTGTTATACCCTCTTCCGTAAGCAGAATAACCTTATCTTTTTCATCAACACTAAAGTGCTCATCCTTAACAAGTTTAAGAGCAATCTTATTTGCATCCGCAAAGTCTTGAAGGGTTCTGTTTGTAGGTCCAGAAATTATTAGAGGCGTTCTTGCTTCATCAATTAAAATACTATCTACTTCATCAACGATAACAAAGTTGTGACCTCTTTGAACCATATGCTCTTTGGAGTAGCTCATGTTGTCTCTTAGATAATCAAAACCAAACTCGTTATTTGTTCCATAAGTAATGTCAGCATTGTAAACCTCTCTTTTGATGGCAGGATCATGCATATTCTCTTCAATAACACCTACGCTAAAGCCCAAAAACTCATATAGAGGTCGCATCTCGTTGCCATCTCTTGAAGCGAGGTAGTCATTAACTGTTACAAGATGAACACCTTTACCCTCAATTGCGTTTAAAACAATCGGTAGGGTTGCTACAAGCGTCTTCCCTTCCCCTGTTTTCATCTCGGCAATTCTACCCTCATGAAGCACAACACCGCCTATCAGTTGAACATCAAAGTGTCTCATGTTTAGTGTTCTAACACTAGCCTCTCTTGTTATTGCAAAAGAGTCAGCCAAAATATCATTAAGGCTTCTCTCTTTGCTTAGAACACTCTTCTTAAGCTCAGCAAACTCACTTTTTAGCTCATCATCACTTAAGGCTTTATATTTATCCTCTAAACTATTTATCTTATTTACTATTTTTACATATTTTTTTAATTCACGGTCATTTGTGGTACCAAAAATATTGCCTAATAATGCCTGTAGCATTCGCACCCTTATTATAGATAAGTGCGTATCTTACGAACACTTATCACTGAAATTCTTCTTATTTTATCATACTTATAATAATAATTTGCATAAATCGTAAAATGATTTTTTTAAAAATTAATATTAATCAATATGTAAACAGTGGCTTGGATATAATTTTTAAAAACAAGGATAAAGATGAAACAATTTCTTCTTACTATTTTAATTACTATGCAGCTTTTTGCATCACTCGAGGAGATGACTTCATTTGAAGCTGATTTTGTACAGAGTATAACAGATGAGAAAGAAAAAGTTTTAAGCTATAGTGGACATATTGTAGCTCTAAAGCCGCAAAATGCCAAATGGAGTTATATAAAACCGGTTAAAAAAGATGTCTATATAAATAATTTTGAAGTAACAATTGTTGAGCCTGAGATAGAACAAGTTATCATTAAAAGATTAGAATCAAATTTTGACTTCTTTAAGATAGTTTCTAATGCTAAAAAGATTGGTAATAACCTCTATGTCGCTTACTATAGAGATTCTAAATTTAGCATAGTTAAAAATGGAAACTTAATAGAGTCAATATCCTATTTAGATGAGTTTGAAAACAAGGTTAAAATAGTTTTTAAGAATCAAAAACAAGACCACGCTATTAATGAGTCACTCTTTATGCCGAAGTATCCAATGGAGTTTGATATTATAAAAGATTGATTAATTTAAGTTTTGTAGAAGAGGTCTATGACCTCTTCTACTATGATTGGAGCTTATACGGCTTTAATCGTAACACCATATTTCTCTTCTGCCACCGTACGATCTTCAAGATGATAATCTTTAATCTCATTGAAGTTTAGATATCTATAAACATTTTCCGCTTTTCCTGCAAGCTTTGAAGGTACAATGCTCATATACTCCTCTACCGTAGGAATTCTACCCAACTTAGCACATACTGCCGCAAGTTCAGCAGAACCAAGATAAACCTGAGTACCTTTACCTAGACGGTTGTCAAAGTTACGAGTAGATGTAGAAAATACCGTCGAGTTTGGACGAGCACTTGCTTGATTACCCATACAAAGTGAACAACCAGGTACCTCGGTTTGTGCTTCTATAGATCCAAAAACATCATAGTAACCTTCGTTGATTAGCTGTTGCTCATCCATACGAGTAGGAGGAACTATCCAGAATTTCTCAACTGCAACCTTGCCTTCACCGCGCATAACTTCACCTGCAGCACGGTAGTGACCTATATTAGTCATACAAGAACCGAGGAATACTTCATCAATCTTCTCACCTGCAACTTCACTTAAAAGTTTAACATTGTCAGGATCATTAGGACAAGCTACAATCGGCTCTTTTACTTCATTTAGATCAATCTCTATGACCGCTGCGTACTCTGCATCAGAGTCAGGCTGCATTAAAGAAGGCTTGTTTAACCACTCCTTCATTTTATCTGCACGACGCTGCAGTGTACGAGCATCTTGGTAACCATCGGCAATCATCGCTTCGATAAGTGCGACATTTGATTTTAGGTACTCAACAACCGGCTCTTCGTTTAAAAGTACCGTACATGCAGCAGCAGAACGCTCAGCCGAGGCATCTGAGAGTTCAAATGCCTGCTCTGCTTTAAGATTAGGAAGACCCTCTATCTCTAAAATACGCCCGTTGAAAATATTTTTCTTACCTTTTTTCTCAACAGTTAAAAGACCATCTTTAATTGCATAATAAGGAATAGCGTTTACAAGGTCACGAAGTGTGATACCCGGCTGTAGTTCGCCTTTAAATCTAACAAGTACAGATTCCGGCATTGTAAGAGGCATAGAGCCGGTTACCGCAGCAAAAGCAACGATGCCAGAGCCACCCGGAAAAGAGATGCCGATTGGGAAACGTGTATGAGAGTCTGCGCCCGTACCTACAGTATCAGGAAGAGTTAAACGGTTTAACCAAGAGTGGATAACGCCATCACCTGGGCGAAGTGCAACACCTGAACGGTTAGAGATAAAATCAGGAAGTGTGTGGTGCATAATAACATCTGAAGGTTTTGGATATGCTGCCGTGTGACAAAAAGATTGCATAACTAAGTCAGCCGAGAAGCCTAGAGCCGCCAACTCTTTTATCTCATCTCTTGTCATAGGTCCTGTTGTATCTTGACTTCCTACTGTTGAAGTTACAGGCTCAACATACATTCCCGGGCGAACACCGTCCATACCGCAAGCCTTACCTACCATCTTCTGAGCAAGCGTATAACCTTTACCTGTATCAGCCGGTTGCTCTGCCGTCAAAAATGCATTTGATGCACCAAGACCAAGAACACCACGCGCTTTAGCTGTTAAACCACGACCGATGATAAGCGGGATACGACCGCCTGCACGTACTTCATCAGTGATAGTGTTTGGGTTTAGCTTAAATGTAGCTATACACTTTCCATCTTTATGCGCTTCACCTTTGTATGGATAAATAGTAACAACATCACCCGTCTCCATAGATGTAACATCCATCTCTAACGGAAGAGCGCCTGAATCCTCACATGTAGCAAAGAAAATAGGAGCAATAATACCACCTATAACTACACCGCCTGTACGCTTATTTGGAACACCTGGGATATCTTCACCCATGTGCCACTGAACAGAGTTAACACCAGATTTACGGCTAGAGCCTGTTCCTACAACATCACCTACGTAAGCTATAGGATGCCCTGCTTCTTTTAATTTAGCAATTGTTGCTATAGGGTTTTCCATTTTAGACTGCAACATAGAGTTTGCATGAAGAGGAATGTCTGAACGAGTAAACGCTTCAGAAGCAGGTGAAAGATCATCTGTATTTGTCTCTCCCGGCACCTTATATACGGTAACGGTTATCTCAGAAGCTAGTTCCGGCTTTTGAGTAAACCACTCAGCATTTGCCCATGAAGTCATAACTTCAGTAGCATGTGCATTTCCGGCTTTGTGCAGCTCTTCTACATCATTAAATGCATCATACACAAGAAGAGTATGCTTTAGAGCCTCTTTTGCAGCCTCAACAACCTCGGAATTTTTTGAAGCAAGAGCATCAACCAGAGGCTTCACATTGTATCCACCAAGCATCATACCCATTATTTTAACGGCATGAGCAGGAGATATAGCATCTACGCTAACTTTTTCAGAAGCAACATCATTTAAAAATGCAGCTTTAACGTATGCAGCATCATCAACACCCGGTGAAACACGGTTTGTGATTAAGTCTACATTCTGTTTCATATCGCCTTGTCCTGCTTTGATCATCTCGATTAATGCAGCAGTCTGTTCAGCAGATAGCGGAAGCGGTGGAACACCGAGTGCCTCTCTCTCTGCTATATGTGCTTTATACTCTTCTATAAATGCCATTATCATTCCTGTTTATAAATTTATGAATGATTATAACTAAATATGTAAACAGTAAAACACACGTGTTACGAAAGTAAACAAAAGCTAGAAATTTTATTTAAATAGTGTTTATTTTAGTAACACTATAAGTTTCTAAATTTTATTTCTGCCTCTACTATTTCTCTGCTTTTGCCACTGTAGTTACTTTTTAACCATAGAAGATAGGAGTCCGGCAGGTCACAGTATTCCAATCCTTTATATTTTCCAAACTCTACTCTTTGCGTCTGCTGGATTTTTAAAAAATTCTCTTCACAAGTAACATCAATTGCGCTTTTTTGTAAAAGTGAGACAAATTCGTTAAATTCTAATCTTTTTTGAATAACAAAAGTGTAAGTATTAAAATCAAATAGACCTTTTCTCTCCCGAACAAAAGACTCTATGGCTTGTATCTGTTCAACAGAGAGATTTTCCAAGTTTTTTACATGTACACTAAATGAGTTATGAAGTTTTGTAAAAACAAAGTGTGCTTTACTCATTATAATATTTCACGAATTCCTTTAGAGTTTGGGGTAGAGAGTATCCCCTCCCCCTCTAGCTGCTCTATAAGTCTTGCAGATTTGTTATAGCCGATTTGAAGTTTTCTTTGAAGATAAGATATTGAAGTTTTTCTATCTGTTAAAACAACATTCTTAGCTTCGCTAAATAGCGGATCTAGCTCCTCATATGTATCACTTGATGACGCACTCTCTTCGCTCTCTTCTACCAAAAAGCTTTTGTCATAGTTTGGCTCTCTTTGTGATTTAATAAAATCAACAATCTTCTCTATCTCATCCTCCGTACTCCAAGGTGCATGAAGACGCACTAAGCCTGTTGAACCCGGAGGAGTAAATAGCATATCCCCTTTTCCAAGGAGCGATTCCGCACCCTGCTGATCTAAAATAATCTTTGAATCAACTTTCTGCCCTACTCTATATGAGATGCGAGAAGGTAAATTTGCTTTAATAAGTCCTGTTACAACATCAACAGAGGGCCTTTGAGTAGCTACTACGAGATGTATTCCCGAAGCTCTTGCCATCTGGGCAAGCCTTGCAATCGAGTGTTCAACATCCTTACCGCTTGTCATCATCAAATCAGCCAACTCATCTATGATTACTACAATATATGGAAGATGCTCACCGCCGGTTTTTTTAACTTTATCATTATAGCCCTCTATATTTTTTGTTCTATTTTCACTCATTAAGGAGTAGCGTCTCTCCATCTCACTAACCATGTTGTTAAGTGCAACAATCGCCTGTTTTGCCTTTGTAATAACGGGAGTCAAAAGATGCGGAATATCGTTGTAGATTGAAAATTCAAGCATTTTAGGATCAATCATCAGAAGTCTGAGCTGATCAGGTGAGTTTTTATATAAAAGTGAGAGTATCATGGCATTTATTCCGACACTTTTACCACTTCCCGTTGTTCCTGCTATTAAAAGATGGGGGAGTTTTTTCAAGTCAGTTATAAAAGGCTTACCTACTATATCTTTTCCTAGCACAATTGTAAGAGGAGAGGATGATTCCCTAAAAAGCTTGCTATCTAAAATTTCTCTTAAGTAAATTGTGTCAATCTTCTCATTTGGTATCTCAATTCCAACGACATCCTTACCGGGAATCGGTGCTTGGATACGAATAGTCTCAGCTGAGAGTGCCATAGCTAAATCATCTTGCAAATTCAATATACGAGAGACTTTTACATTAGCTGCGGGTTTAAACTCAAAAGTTGAAACTACCGGACCTGCATACGTTCTAACTACATCTCCATCTATCTTAAAATGTGCCAATTTTTCTATAAGAAACTTTATCTTATCGTCAAGCTCGCTCTCATCTACGCTGTGCGCTTTATTGTTTGGTTTTTGAAGAAACTCTACAGAGGGGAGTTTGAAGTTCTTTGGTTTTTCAACCTCCCCTTTTTCTATAGACTCCAGAAGTTTTGCATTCTCTTCAAGCTCATCTATAATAATTGCATTTTTTTGCTCTTTAATATCATTTGCAAGATCTATAATATTTTGTTGTTTTACAGCAGATAACTCTTTGGGAGTTTCTGAGCCTTTTGTCGCACCAGACTCTTTTCTCAAGTATGTCGGCTTATCTATCTCTTCTTCAAAGTAATCATCAGGAATATCTCTAGCAAGCTTGGCTTCTTTATCGCTTACAATCTTATTTTTAATCTCTTTTTTTACCTCTTTAGAAGTTCTATCTTTACTACTAAAAAATCTGTTTATAATCTTCTTTAAAAAGATGTCAACCATCTCATGAGCACTCCTATCAAAGATAATTACGATAGAGAGCAAGGTTATAATAAACCAAAAAGTCCAAAGCCCGAATGTTCCGATATAAGGAGATAAAAAATCCACAAAACCGGCACCGATTTTTCCACGCAAGCTGTCTGCTACAAGCATCGCTTGTGCTAATAAAAATGAAAATAGGATTAAAAAAGAGGCTACTATTAACTCAAATTTTCTTATATTTAGCCTGCTGTCTTTATAGAAAAAATATAGAGGAATTATAAAAGCAAATATATATACATAAGATGTGTATCCAAAATATTCATGATTATATGAAGCAAATGTAGCACCATAGCTACCCATAAGAGCAGTATCCCCTAAGAGTGTTGCAAATCCAAGATATACTAGCAAACCAAAACTAATTATAAATATAGTATCTTTCAAACTATAACTTCCTTTTTTACCTTAAAAAAATTAAATTCTATCGGTATTAATAAAAGTGAAGTATAACATACACTACAGATAGTTGACTAAACTTAGTTTTGAAACTTTTCCGGCTGTTGCTAGCATCGCTTCATAATTGGTGTTTAATCTTGATAAAGTTAGCGAAGCTTCAGCCATATCAGTATCAACAACAGATGATCTCAAACTCTTAGCACTTATCTCTAGAAGTTCCGTTCTTTGCAAAGATGTATTTAATGCATTTGTCTGTACACCGACCTGAGAGTGTGATCTATAAACATGATCTTGAAGGTCGTCCATCATAGCTATAGAGTTCTCTATACCTACATTTCTTATATCTCCTGAACTGCTATCTGGATAGAGCTTATAATTTTCAACCGATTTTATTATCTCATCTAATGTTTTGAAAAAATCTGTTTTTGGATCACGCACAGTTATGGCATTATTGGTATTAAAAGTCATAACAGAAGCATCTGCACCAACGTTAAAATCAGCACTGTTTACATCATAAATCGCAAGTGTCGCATTTGTATTACTTGTGCCGATCTCCTCGAACTGCATTTTTCCATCGTAGCTTAAAAATGTTCTTCCTGAGAGATCAGATGTTTCAATCGCGGCATCATACTCTGCGGGTGTTCCCGGCACAGAAGCCGGCAAATTACCGGTGGATAGCATATTGGAAACATCCATAAACTGCTTATATGTCATCTCATCCCCGTCAACTGCTGTTCTAGGAGTATCAACATTATATATATTGTACGTATTTCCACCAACAGTAAAAGTTGAACCCGCGGCTGCTAAATCAACCTGCGCGCTATAAGGGTTTCCATTAATATCGGTTCCCTCCATTACAAAAGATGTTCCGTTAAGCGTTCCTGCTACTCCTTGAGAGAGATCTGCTACATCTGAGAGTTTCGTTGAAGCAGTTGCAAATGCATTTGTATCCTTAATAATTTGAGGAGTTGCAGAAGAGAGTCTTGCGCCATCTTTACTAAACTCAGCTCTATCATATATAGTGCCTTCAATGCCGTTAGTTGCAGCAACGCCATCAGCAGAGGTTAAAGATGATTTAATAAATTCTTTGACATGAAGATTTGGATTTGTTGCTGTTGAAGTACCAAGCATTATTTTATCAAAACTCTGCTCTCCATCGCCTAAGCTATCTATATTTACGACATCAGCCGCTGCTCCACCGCTCAAATCAGTTGCACCGACCATATGAAAATCAATATTACTAGAGCCTTTGATTTTATCTTCTATTACAATTTGACCGTTACCGTTTAAGCTGACATTTACAACATCAACCTCCGGAGTATTTCCATATAAATCACCGATTTTTTTCAGTAAATCATCAACCTTCTCATCATCACTCATGGATATTTTTTCTTTAAAAGAAGTTCCGCTGCTTGTAGTTCCGCTGACATAAAAAAAGTGCTTTGGTACGCCGACATCTACTACATTATCGCTATCCCCCATCAAGTCACGGATGGTACTACTGCCTGTAATCTGCTTAGGACTGCCTGTTACAGCAGGGTTTGTAAAATCCGGATATTTTGCGCTTAAATCAGCTTGAGCAACATTAGTTGTTATCTCTCTTTTTACCAACTTCTTTTCACCAAGAAAAAGCTCGCTTCCACTTACGTTGTATTGCTGCGATGTTTTTGAACCGGTAAATGCCTTTAGTATCCCATCATTTCCCATGTACGTACCATCATCTGAAATAGGCTTTACATCAACAGCAGAGCCTGAAAATAGATACTGTCCGTTGATAGATGTATTTGCCAAATTTTTAAAATGATCCTCAATAGACCTTAGCTCTTGCGCAATTGCATCAAGAGATGTCTCATCATTAGTTCCGTTTGCAGCGCTTAGCAAAAGAGTTCTCATTCGATTCATAGATGTCTCAAACTCATTTAAAACCGAGTCTGATTGATCAGACATTTTTAGAGCACTACTCGTACTACTCTTTATCTGCCCAAGAGATGCTATCTCATTGTCTAGCCTCATGGTTTCTGTAAATGTTCTTATATCATCTTGCGCGTACTGGATGCTTAGTCCCGAGGCGATCTGTTTATTTACATCAAAAAGGTTCTTAGTTAATTTTGAATTGCTTTGGCTATAAATACTATCATAATACATACTACTTGTAATTCTCACACCACACCTCCGTTTTTTATACCGCACTGCACAAATATCTAAATTATATTAAGCAAAACAAGTTCCACTCAAACTATATCGGCAAAAATCCATTTACTTTTTTAATATATAACTTGAATTTAAGTAATAAGTCACTATTATTTCGTCACAAAGCCAGAGTGGTGGAACGGTATACACGGCGGATTCAAAATCCGCTGCCTTCGGGCTTAGGGGTTCAAATCCCCTCTCTGGTACCACCATAATCTTTTAGTTTACTCTATGATTAAACTCCGGAACTATCTCTTTTAACTTTGCTATCTTATCTTTTGCAGAGATTAACTCAACAATATCTTGATTTAATTTAACTATGTCATACTCTGTTTTTCCTGCTACGGTTATAGACTCATACTCAGTTTTTGCATCGCTATCGTCTATCAAGAGCTCTTCGTATAGCTTCTCACCGGGTCTAAGACCGCTAAACTCCACCTTAATATCATCTCTGCCACTAAGTTCAATCATCTTTTTAGCCAAATCGACTATCTTTATAGGCTCGCCCATATCAAGAATAAATATCTCCCCACCGGTTCCAATTGCTCCAGCTTGAAGAACAAGCTCACAAGCCTCTGGTATAAGCATAAAATATCTTGTTATGTCCGGATGTGTTACAGTAATGTTTTGTCCATTTTCTATTTGGGATTTAAATTTAGGTATAACACTACCACTACTCCCAAGGACATTGCCAAATCTTACTGCTACAATGTCTGTACCGTTCCCGTTTGAGTTTTCTAAAGAAATGCTGCTAGCATTTTGCGCATAAAGTTCACATATGCGTTTTGTTGCACCCATGACGTTTGTAGGTCTGACTGCTTTGTCTGTAGATATTAGGACAACTTTTTGCGCATGATGTATTATTGACATGTCAACAACATTTTTAGTACCTATAATATTATTTAAAATTCCTTCTTCTATATTTGACTCAACAAGCGGTACATGTTTATATGCAGCTGCGTGTATGACTATGTCCGGTTTATGCGACTCAAAAGTTTTATTTAAAGAGTCTTTATCAACAACACTTTGCATAACAGGTATGGATTCTATGTTATTTATTTCTTCTGCTATTTTATAAAGATTATACTCACTATGGTCTAAAAGTATAAGTTTTTTAGCACCGAATTTTTCACATTGACGACAAATCTCACTTCCTATACTTCCGCCTGCACCGGTTACTAAAATAGTTTTATCTTTTATAAAAGAGACTATTTTCTCTTTATCTAAATCCTGAGGATGACGAGCAAGTAAATCTTCTACAGATATATCTTTAAGTTGGGTAGTAAAATTTTTGCCTTCGAGTATCTCATCTAATGATGGTAAAACCTGAATGGCTTTAAAATATATTGATAGGTTATTGTATATCTCTTTTATTCTGCTTTGCTTTGCTGATGGCATTGCTATAACTAGTAGGTCAAATTTTTCTTCACCTATCTTATCTTTTAGCTTTTGTTTAGAGATAACTCTAATCCCGTCAATAGAGCGATTTTGAATTATTTTATCATCATCTACAAAGTATTTAACTCTATATTGAGTATCTATAAACTCTGACTCTAGTTTTATTCCTGCTCTACCGGCACCGTAAATTACAACTGATTTTGTTTTTATCACACGACTTTTATTAATTATGTAGTAGTACATGTACATAATAAAATTAATACTAAATAGATACAAAAATAGCTCAGAGGCTAAAAATGAAAATCTAACTTTTCCATAAAAAAAAGGCATATAAACTACAAATGCAGCAATATAAACCATACTTTTTATAATAAATGATTTTTGAGATGCCTTTGACCAAGAGAGGGAGTAGTCATTAAATATAAATACTGATGCTAACATGCGAACAAAAATTACACTAATTACAACTTTAAAATCAAACGGGATGTGAAATATAAAAAAGGTCCACCAAAAAGTCGCAAAAGTAAGTGTTATTATCACTAAAAAATTGAGTATTCGCTTATCTACACTAAACATTATTCAAACCTTTTCTCTCCATCTGCGTATCTCATGACAGAGTATAAAATCATACAGGCAACCGTAAATGCCATAAAAATGTTATCTATAAAATAAATAACTAAGAATAATACTATATTTAATATTATAGAAGCCACAACTACTCTCTCATGTGACATACCGCTTTGAGTTAGTCTTTGGTAAGCGTGTTTTCTGTGTGCTTGAGATAGTTTTTCACCATTTTTATATCTTCTAAAGAGTGTCAAAGTTGCATCAAACCAAAAAAGAGCAAAAAGTATTATCCATATCCAAAGATTTTGACTTGCATCATTGGCATAATGTATGGTAAAAATAGCAACCGTATACCCCAAAAGCGTACTTCCGACATCACCCATAAATATCTTCGCTCTATGCCAGTTCCAAACTAAAAAACCAAAAACTGAAACAGCCAAAACTATAAAGTGCCCTCCGCCAAAGAGTATTAAGCCCGCAATAGCCAAAAATATAGCTTCACTACCTGCATAACCGTCGATACCGTCTAAGAAGTTATAGAGATTTATAAACCAGACTATCATTAAAAATGCAAACAGATTGGTCACTATCTGATTTTCTACACTGAAAAAACCAAAGTCTATTGCCCTTAATCCTCCAAGAGCAACTAATCCGCCAACTGCAACCAGAGCCTGCATCAATATTCTAAACTTTGCTGAAAGCTCAAAGATATCATCAAAAAAACTCACCACAGAGATGATTATCCCAACTAAAAGAGCATAAAAAAGTGAAGCATCTATCTGCTCAATATAAAATAAATAAGAAAGCCCAGCAAACCAAGTAACGGCTATAGCTATTCCTCCACCATGCGGAGTCGGAACAGTATGGCTGCTTCTTTCATTCACCTCTGCTACAAGAGATTTTTTAATAGCATAATTTTTTATAAAGTATGTAAGCATAAAAGAGATGAGAAATAAGGCTATATAAATCATCTATTTTTCTCCATGTATCATAAATCTTATACCATCTTCTGTACTATAAGGATTTTTCAGATTTAGCTTCTGTTTTGTAATGGTGTTGCTCACTTCTAAACTTCCATAGAGTCTTTTGTGAAATGATGGCTTGAGTAGTTTTAAAAGAGTCTCAAAAAACGGTATTTTGACAAGATAGACTTTTTTACCTAAGCTTTTAGCTATTTGCTCTATAAGCCTTGTAGTGCTTAACGGTTCATCATCACTAGCTAAAAATATACCTGATTTATTCTGTTTTATGACTTCTTCTACTAAATGGCAAAGGTTGCCAATATAAACCATACTTCTTTTGTTTTGTATTCCACCAAATGGTAAAAGAGAAATTTTTTCTACTAAGTTCACAAGATTTTTTATATTTGCTTTTACGCCATAACCGTAAACTATTGGTGTTCTTATGATATTGATTTTAAAATTTTTATCTTCAAGTTTTAGCAGCTCCAGCTCCGCTTTTAACTTGCTTTTACCATACTCATCTTCTGGCTTACACTCACTATCTTCACTATAAGCTATATTTGTCTCTTCCCCATAAACTTTAATAGTGCTCATAAAAACAAACTGCCCAACACCAGATGCTTTTGCCTTTTTTGCTAATTCCAGAGTTTGAGTAACATTTACTCTCTCATACTCCTCTACACTAGCTCCACCCATCTGATGAACCAAAGCAGAGAGATGAAAAACCACATCCATACCACCACACTCTAAAGTTTCTATATCATCATATAAAAAACTAAAAGTTTTGATGTTGTATCTATTTTTGTACTTATTTATAAAGTAACTTCCGACAAAGCCATTTGAGCCTGTAATTAAAAGTTTTTTCACACTTTGCCTTCATATATTTCAAAATGTTTTTGCACAACTTTTTTTATATCAAACTCTTTTTTGGCCAATTCTCTTCCTGCTTTTCCCATACTGTTTCTTAAATCACTATCTAAAATAAGCTTTTCAATCTGCTCTGCTAAAGAATTAGCATCTCTTACTTTGCATAAAAGCCCGGTAATATCCGCCTCTATTGCATCACGGCATCCAGGCACATCAGTTGTGACAACTGCCCTTCCACATGCAGCGGCTTCAATAAGAACTTTTGGCAGACCTTCCCTGTACGATGGAAGCACTATAATATTGGCTTTTTGGAATAGACTTGCTATATCATTTCTAAAACCATAAACCGTAACAAATCCATCTTTTTTTATTTTTTCCAGCTCATTATTAGTCAATGCAGCAGGATTATGGATATCTGTATCTCCGTAGAGCTCAAAATCAACGTCAATCCCTTTATTTTTTATAATCTTTGCCGCCTCTACATATTCAAACACGCCTTTGTCTTTTAAAAGTCGGCAAGCCATTATTACTTTTATTTTCTCACTGTTTTCTTCAGTATAGCTATATAGATTTAAATCTACACCGGAACCTCGTATCAAAGCAATATTAATATCACATATAGAGTTCACAACAGCTTTATCATCCGGGTTTTGAACTACAACATAAGTATCTTTGCCACAAAGTGCAACCCTATACATAGTTTTTATAAAAATTCTAACAAGAGAAGCTTTTAAACCTTGCTTGATAAAAACAAAACCTAGACCGGATATAGAAAATACTTTTTTGCCAATATTTAAAAATCTTGAAGCTATCCCACCGTAAAGTACAGGTTTTATTGTCACAAAGTGGGCGATAGCAGGATTTGTTTTTTTTAATATTTTATATATTTCACTAAAACTCTTCAGTTCTCCTCTTATACCGGTGGCGCTTCTTGATAAACTCAAGGAGTGTACTTTTAATCCCAGATTTTCTAAATACTCTTTTTTGTCTGTGATGCCACAAGCTATGTGTACTTCATACCCTCTTTTCAAAGCTTCTATTGCCAGCGGTAATCTATGGGAGATAAAAAACCAATCTACATTGACTACAAATAGTATTTTTTTAGTCAAGCCACTCTTCCTTCCACATCTGATACATCAGCAAAAACCATATAGTTGTACCAATATCGACACCATTAAAAAACTTATTTTTAATATGAGTAATTTCATCTATATTAAAAATATTTTTATCTAAATTCTTTTCATCTAGATATTTCAGAACTAAAGGCTTCAACTCTCCTCTAAGCCACTCATTCAGAGGTATTTGAAATCCTGATTTTGGTTTATCAACCAATTCTTTTGGCAAGTATTTATAAAGAACCTGTCTAAGCAGATATTTACCTTGATTGTTTTTGTATTTTAGCTCAA
>NZ_JALOAA010000016.1 GCF_023229025.1 Sulfurimonas sp. | reverse complement strand
CCGTTTGATTGAGCTGAGAGCTTATTTGCTATTGCCAAACCAGCCGAATCATCAGCAGCTTTATTAATTCTCAAACCTGAACTTAGTGAATTAAGACTTTTATCTAGTCCGACATTATTCTTTGTTGCATACATATGTGCATTCATTGCACCTATATTTGTGTTTATTCTAAATCCCATGATAAATCCTTTTTGGGTCAAGAGCTTTTGGCTCTCATTAAATTTTATCTTGACTTCCATGTCCCGACGAGTACTAAATCGTCACTTAAAAAAATAAGTTTAGTAACTTTTGAAGTTTCTTTGTAAAATCTATCTTTTTACAATTTATACTTTTTTTGCTACACTTGCGAACTTAAAAATAACTATACTATATATAATGTATAGCACAATAGGAAAACTATTTGAACTTAATTATCGTCGAATCACCCGCTAAAGCCAAGACCATTAAAAACTTTCTAGGCAAAGAGTATGAGGTTATAGCTTCTAAGGGGCATATACGAGATCTGCCCAAATCACGTTTTGGAATAAGCATAGATGAAGAGAATCATCTTGTTCCTACCTATAGCGTTGCTAAAGAGAATGCGGCAACGGTAAAGGAGATAAATACCTTAGCAAAGAAGAGTGATACAATATATATCGCAACCGATGAGGACCGCGAGGGTGAGGCAATTGGGTGGCATATAGCTCATGCTATCAAAAGAGACCCCCAGACACTTCCTAGAATAGTTTTTCATGAAATAACAAAAACTGCGATAAAAAACGCTTTGCAAAACGCTCGTAAAATAGACATGGATATGGTAAACGCCCAGCAAGCACGACGTATTCTTGACCGTGTTGTGGGATACAAACTCTCTCCGCTTCTAAGTTCAAAAATACAAAAAGGGCTCTCAGCAGGTCGTGTTCAATCCTCAACTCTAAAGCTTGTAGTAGATCGTGAGCGTGAGATTAAAGCGTTTGTTCCACAGGAGTACTGGACAATAGACACGCTCTTTAAAAAAGATATAGAAGCAACTCTAACCTCACATAAACAAAGCAAGCTCTCAAAACTATCAATTACAAATAAAAAAGAAGCGGACGCAATAGTTGATAGTGTCAAAGCTGACTCTTTTGTCATATCAAAAATTGAGACAAAAAAGAGAAAGAGTTCAACTCCGCCACCGTTTATGACATCTACTCTTCAACAGACTGCTTCAAGCAAACTCGGATTTACTCCTAAAAAAACAATGATGGTAGCTCAAGCTCTTTATGAGGGTGTAAAAACTCCAAGCGGGACAAGTGGTGTTATTACATACATGAGAACAGACTCACTAAACCTCTCACATGAAGCAGTAAGCGCTGTTCGTGGCGTAATTGAGAGCAGATTCGGCAAAAAGTATCTTCCAAAAGAGCCTAAAACTTATACCAAAAAAGCAAAAGGTGCTCAAGAGGCTCATGAGGCAATTCGTCCTACAGTGTTGCAATTTACTCCAGAGGTTGCACAGAGCTTTTTAAAACCCGATGAGATTAAACTCTACCGTCTAATATATGAGAGATTTATGGCATGTCAGATGAATGATGCTATCTTTGAGCAGCAGAGCATTATCTTTAGCGGTAAAGAGAACGAATATAGAGCGAGTGGAAGAAAACTTATTTTTGATGGTTTTTACGCTCTCACGGGAACGGAGGATAAAGACAAACTTCTTCCAACACTCAAAGAGGGCGAAGCAGCCGAGATACAAAAAGTAAAACAGGAGCAGCACTTTACAGAGCCCCCAGCTCGTTACTCTGAGGCGGCGCTTATTAAAAAACTTGAAAGTGAAGGAATTGGGCGTCCATCAACATATGCTCCGACAATTGCAACTCTTAGCAATAGAACTTATGTTACAATCGAGAAAAAGCAGATTATCCCTACAGAGATGGCATTTACCGTCACAGAAATTTTAGAGAAGAATTTTGCAAATATAGTAGATGTCTCTTTTACTGCGAACATGGAGGAGAAGCTAGATGAAGTAGCAGAAGGTCAGAATGATTGGCAGAAGCTATTAAGCGATTTCTATTTTCCGTTTTTAGAGCAAATTGCGGAAGGTAAAGAGAAAATAGTCTCTCTAAAAGTTGCTAAACCTCTTGGTCGTGCTTGTCCTAAGTGTGGTGAAGAGTTGCTTCTTCGTTCAGGTAGATTTGGGGAGTTTATTGCATGTAGCGGCTTTCCAAAGTGTAAATATACTGAACAAGTTGAAAGTAGTGATGGCGATAAAGAGTCGTCAAACTCTGAGTCAAGCGATGAAATTTGTAATAAATGCGGCAAGGAGATGGTTGTAAAGAGTGGTAGAAACGGTCAGTTTTTAGCATGTAGCGGTTATCCTGAGTGTAAAAACACAAAAAGTATAAATGTTGAGGAGAAGATAAGCGAGACTCCATGTCCTGATTGCGGTGGTAAAATAAGCCTTAAAAACTCAAGACGAGGTCCGTTTTGGGGATGTGAGAACTATCCTGATTGTAAATTTATCTCAAAATTCGAGCCTACAACTATCAAGTGTAAAGAGAGCGGCTGCGATGGATCTTTGGCAAGAAGAACTTACCGAGGCAAAGAGGTTTACGAATGTATAAAATGTAAAGCAAGAATACCGATTGAAGATATAGAGTAAAATAGATCATGAAAATAGGCATCATAGCAGACACTCACACAAAAGTGAAAAAAGCCAAAAGAGCAATTGATGCCCTTGTAGCCGACGGTGCTGAGTTTATGCTTCACGCGGGCGATATCGTAGATGTTGAAGTGCTTCATCTCCTAAAAGAGAGCGGCTTAAGGTACGAAGCAGTCTATGGAAACAACGATGCCCATCTGGCGCAGTTTCACAATCAGTTCAATCTTGTCCAAGAGCCATACTATTTTAAGCTTGCAAACACTAAGTTCAAGCTTATGCATCTCCCTTTTTATATGACTCCAGATGTAGATGTTATAATATTTGCCCATACGCACGAATTTTCTGTAGAGTTTGTTAACAACACTCTCTTTTTAAACTCCGGTGAAGTATGCGCAAGAAATAAACCGCTCTCTGAGTGGGCGATGCTTGAGATAAAAGAGAGTGAGTTTATCGTAACAAGTTACACAAGAGCCAATAAAAGCGACAAGATAAAAAAAGAAGAGTTTAGATACACGAGGCAAAACCATGAATAAAGAGATATTTCTATGCTCAATCTGCAATATAAATAGCGGTACATGTAATGAAGATTGCAAATTTTGCTCTCAGAGCATACGCTACAAAGCAGATATTGAGCGTTATAAACAAAAAGATATAGAGATTATCCTAAAAGAGGCAAAAACTGCTTATGAAAACGGTGCTCTGGGATTTTGTCTTGTAAGTGCGGATAAGGGTCTGAGTGAAAAAACTCTCTCTTTTGTCTGCTCAATTGCTAAGATTTTGACAAAAGAGGTGCCACATCTTAGACTAATAGCATGTAACGGTACTGCAACGCTTGAGCAGCTTCTTACTCTTAAAAAAGCCGGTATAAAAGCGTATAATCACAACCTTGAAACCTCAAGAGAGTACTATGAAAAAGTCTGCACGACACACTCTTGGGATGATAGATATGAGACATGCGAAAATGTAAACAAAGCAGGACTAGTGCTTATTAGCGGCGGGATTTTCGGACTTGGGGAGAGCCATGAAGATAGAGTCTCAATGCTTGAGTCTCTAAAATCTCTAAACCCCACATCGGTTCCTATAAATTTTTATCATCACAACGAAGCACTTGAGCTTGCTCCAAACCCACTAAGTGTCGATGAGGCTCTATCTCTTATACAGCTTACTAGAAATACGCTTGATTCTGCCGAGCGCATAATGGTTGCCGGAGGACGTGAGCTAATGTTTGGCGATAGACAGAGCGAGATTTTCTCACATGGTGCAAACTCTATAGTAATTGGAAACTACCTCACAACGAGTGGGCGTGATATGAATAAAGATTTAGATATGCTAAAATCACTAAATCTAAAAATAGCAAAAACGGTACGATAAACAAATGAATGAAAATGTAATCCTAGTAGTAACAATTTCTCTTATAATCATATTTTCGCCCTTTTTTGCGAAACTTTTAAAGCTTCCTACTACACCTATTGAGATTATATTTGGAGCTATTTTCGCTTACTTTGGTTTTTTGCATGAGGAGCATCTTTTTGAAATAGTTGCAGAACTTGGATTTTTATATCTTATGTTTATAGCCGGAACTGAAATAAACTTAAAAAACACTCTCAAGACCCCAAAAGACTTAATGAAAAAAATCATTATCTACCTTATTGTCTTATATGCTTTCTCTATTGCCATCTCCCTCTACCTTGACCTTGGAAAGATATTTATGGTGCTTCTACCGCTCATCTCTGTTGGGCTTATAGCGACACTATCAAAGGAGTACGGAAAAACTCCTTGGTTATCTCTCTCAATGACTGCAGGAGCAATAGGCGAGATAGTCAGCATAGGATTTTTGACTCTAGTATCTGCTGCCCTACAGTCAGGTCTTGGAATGGGTCTTTTTAAAACAATCTTTGCACTTGCGCTATTTTTACTATTTATGTTTTTACTATTTCGTGCCATGGAGCTTCTTTTTTGGTGGTTTCCGGAAGTATCAACCTCTCTTATGCCGCATGATGATAACAAAGAACAAGATATAAGACTCTCCATGGGGATATTCTTTCTTCTTGTAGGAGCTATGCTATATCTAGATTTAGAGCTCGCTTTTGGTGCATTTTTAGCAGGAATTTTTATTCCTACCTTTTTTGAACACAAACATGAGCTCCCTGAGAAACTAGCCTCTTTTGGTTTTGGATTTTTAGTGCCTATATTTTTTATCCATATAGGTAGCTCCTTTAACCTTGAGATGCTATTTATGGACGGGCTTATAGAAAAAGCGCTCTTTATTACGCTTGCTATGACGTTAATGAGGGTTGTGGCTTCTCTTGTTTTTATAAAGGAGTTAAAACTTATAGATTCTATACTTATGGGTCTCTCTCACTCAATGCCGCTAACTCTTCTCATCGCTATGGCAACTCTTGCTTATAATGCAAAAAGTATAGACGAACTTAACTACTATGCGCTTATTTTAGCTTCACTTTTCCAAGCAATTATTATAATGATTATTATTAAGTTGATAAATAACTATAAAATTAAAAAAAGTGGAGTCAAAAATGAAATTCATTAAAACATCTATATTTTTATCACTATTTGCTTTGTTTGCAAATGCACAGACACCTTTTGAACTAAGCGGTGTTAAGAGCTACTACCCCGTAGTAGAGCTAAATAGCGATAGAATTGATAAAAAATATAAACAGATTCTGCTTGATATGATTGTAGAGACATCTGAAGAGCTTGAGATCAATACTCAAAACTTCTCTACAAGGTCACTTGCATTTCTTATCAGCTATATAGGGGTGGGAGATACTATTGCTCTGAAAATAGAGTTGATGCTAGGGGAGAATGCAAAGAGGCTTGATACAAAAGATAATATTTTTGTAATCTCCTACATGAGCAGTCGGATTTTGGTTGTAGAAGATTTAGAGTTTGACTTACTTGAGACTGCTCAAGAGCTTTTGTATAACTTTGCACAGCAATACAAGGATGACAACTTATGAAAAAACTACTGCTTATAGTGATGCTAAGCTTGATGCTCTTTGCCGACGGGTATAAAGAGTTTGCTAAAGAGATGGCATATGAGACGGAGTATAAAACGGCTCTTGAGAGAGCAAAAAAAGAGAATAAAAGCCTTATGATTCTCATGATTACAAACTACTGTCCTTGGTGTAGCAAGTTTGAGAAAAAAACACTAATGGATAAAAATGTTGATGATAAGATAAAATCAAACTATATCCCTCTAGTCATAAATCGCCAAGAGGGGAATTTTCCAAAATACCTTAATGCTCCCGTAGTACCGGTTACATTTTTTGTAGAGCCAAATAAAGAGGAGATAACTTACCAGAGTATCGGATTTTCTAACAAAATAGACTTTTTAAACCTTTTAAACTCCTTGGAGTAGAGACAGAGGCTCTACTATTTTTGCTGAATATGACAAGCTATTGCATAACCGTGATTTAATCCCAAAGCTATACTTCCGCCACTCTCCTGCGTAATATCTCCGGCTACAAATAGACCTTTTATATTTGTTTCATAGTTATCGTCATGAACAGGCTTTGCATCTTCTTCTTCTATCCCCGCACTTGCTAAAAATGAGCTAGGAGTAGTTCCTCCGATTGCGTAGATTACTCTATCAAAAATTTGTGCTTCTACTTCACTAAAGATAACTTTCACTCTGCCATCCACATCTTCAAGAGCATTAATGTTTATACCTAAAATCGGCTCTACCTCTTTGTGCATAATTGCATTTGCAATATCTCTTTGGTTTGTAGGGTTTGCACGTCTAAATGTCTCTCTTCTATAGCAGATTGAAACTTCATTTTTAGCACTTAAATCAACTGCGTACTCTATTGCGCTATCTCCCCCGCCAACTACTAAAATCTTTTCACCCTCACCGCATCCATCAAGCGTGTATCCTATCTTCTTTTTAACCCCCATCGGTATCTTGTAGGTAGGCTTATTTGGTTTTCCCATTCTTCCTATAGTAACGACAACATACTTTGCGGTTATGCTTTTTCCTGCCATAAAAACCTCAAAATATCCATCTTTTTTAACTATGCTTTGAACCTCAACATGTGTTTGAAGCTCTACGGAGTGATTATTTAATATCTCGTCAAAAAAATCCAGCGTACTCTCCTTTGTGCCGTCAACAAAGTAGATTCTACCATCAAGCTCAACCTTCTGACCCTTCCAATCTTTGTCAACCCTTTTGTTGTCTTTATAATATTTTCGTATAGTTGCGTTGTGATTTTGATCCTTCTCCAGTAGAACAATATCTCTAATCCCCTGCAAATAGCTCTCAACCGCAGTAGCAATTCCTGCCGGACCGGCACCTATTATCGCGAGATTGTACATATGACTCATAACAATTCCTTATAACATATTGTCAACATTCTAACATAATAAAAAAACAATCTAAATATATTTTATACTATAATTCAAAAAGCAAATCTATTTTTTTGGAAAAACAGACAATGATTACTTTTTTAATTTTTTCTCATGCCACGCGTTGATAATCAAAAATTTTACTCCTCTGCCATAGAGAAATACGGTACCACGGCAAGAGGTGTAAACTGGCACTCTAAGGAGTCTCAGAAAATCAGATTTGATGTTATCTTAGAGATGCTTCCCGATACTCTTAGTTCATATACTATTGCAGATGCGGGATGTGGGTTTGGAGATCTATATACCCATATGTTAAAGAGAAAAAAAGCGCCTAAAAACTATATCGGCATAGACTCACTACCTGACATGTACTCGATTGCAAGCCATAAAACCGGCTGTGAGATAGTTATTGCCGACATCTGCAAAGAGAGACTCCCCTTGGCTGATTACTATATCTGCAGCGGTGCTATGAATGTGCTAGAGAGTTTCGAGACACACCTCTTTATACAAAACTGCTACTGTGCCTCTAAAATAGGTTTTATCTTTAATGTTCTTCATGGAGATAAGGTCAGCAAGACCTACAACTACATGACAACCTCTCAGATAAAGCAGATTGCAAATGATTTGGGGGCTTCGGCGCTGATAATGAAAGATGACTATATGGAAGATGACATCACGGTTCTACTTTTAAAAAACAGTGAAGTGACTCTATAGTGTGTGCGATTTTTGGTATATTAGGCGAGCATGATAAGAGCAGAGCAAAAAAGGCACTCTTGCTTCTACCCCATAAAACCCCTGATTTTTACAAAGTTGTTCAAAGAGAAAATCTCTTTTTTACATGCCAAAATATAGATACGGCGCAGATTCACTCCAACTTAAAGCAACCGCTTTATCATGGCGAAATTTTAATCTCACTAAGCGCAGAGATTTATAACCTCAAAGAGTTAAAACAAGAGCTTGGAAGTGAGTTTGTATTTAAAACAGATAGTGATAGTGAAGTAATAGTTGCAGCCTATCTAAAATGGGGTGTAGATTTTGTATCTTATCTTAGGGGAGAGTTTGCAATTGCTCTTCTTCATAGCAGTACTTTATACCTTTTTCGTGACAGACTCGGTAAAAAACCTCTCTTTTATATGGAGGGTAAAAGTTTTCTGTTTGCCTCCGAGATAAAGGCTCTTGTGCCCTTTTTGCATAAGAGGGAGATGGATGAGGATGCTCTTCTTAGTTACTTGTCATTTTTAGCACCCACACCTCCTTTTACATTTTTTAGAGGCATCAAAAAGCTAGCTGCGGGAGAGTATCTCAAGTTTGAAAACCAATCTGTAAAGGTAAAAAGATACTTTGACCTACTTAATAACAAACCAAGTGTTATAACTAACAAAGATGAAGCTGTTAGCACTTTAGAGAAACTACTTGAAGAGTCCATCAACATACGGCTGAGTTTTGATACTCCTATGGCATCTCTGCTATCAGGCGGTATTGACAGCGCGACAATAAATGCTTACGCTCTTAAAAGCGGTATAAACTTGCAAACATACACTTTAGGCTACAAAGATTACGCAAAATATGATGAGAGACAAAATGCAAGAGAGAGTGCAGAATTTTTAGGTCTTAGCAATAAAGAAGTTGAGATAACTCAAAATGACTTCATAAATGCCAGCGAAAGAGTATTAGATATGCTTGATGAACCACTAAACGATCCAGCCGCAGTTCCTCTATATCTACTCTTTGAAGAGATTAAGAAAGATGGTTACGAAGTAGTTTTAAGCGGAGAGGGTAGTGATGAGCTATTTTTAGGTTATAGACAATACTTTGAATATCTTGACATTCAGAATCTCTCAAATATAAAAAGCAAAAACTGGTTAAAAAAATATTTCCGAGCAAATTTTTCAATGAATAGAGAGTGGGAGCACTATAAACGAATCTTTGATGAGAGCTTGCTTTTTCGTACATCAGGAGAAAATTTTACCGACCTTCAAAAAAATGCTCTTTTTAAGCAAAATATAAAAGATAATCAATCCCTAAAGTATCTAAAAGATTATAGAGAGAGGTTTGAGAGTTCTTTACATACAGATGAGGCTACATGGTACAGCTACATTGATTTGAACCTCTTTCAAGCAGAGCATTTTCTTGCAAAACTAGACCGTGCTTCTATGGCTAATTCTATCGAATCACGAACACCTTTTTTAGACCATAAGTTAGCATCTTATATCTTTAGTATAGACCCAAAACTTCGCTACGAAGATGGAGTCACAAAAGCACTTCTAAAAAAAATTGTACAGCCACACTTAAACGATAAAATTATTAATAGAAAGAAAAAGGGATTTTCTAACCCTTACATGGAGTATCTGATAAACTCTAAAAAAATAGAGTTGATTCAAGAGATAAATAAAGAGACAGGATTATTTAAAAAAGATAAACTTGATGAGTATATCCAAAAAGCCTCAACCGGAGGCTTTAAACAGCATGTTTGGGGACTTTATGTTCTAAGTGTTTGGATAAAAAAATGGCTGCTCTAACTCTCTTTTTTGAGTGAGCTAAGCGAAACAAATTGTGAAATCTCCGGGTCATAATACTCTATCTCACCGCTTTGTATATCATAAACCCAGCCATGTATTGATATCTCATCTTTATCTATTCTGCTTTTTACCGAAGGATAAGTTAAAAGATTCTCTAGTTGTGAAATTACTGATAACTTTTCAGTAAGACGGTACAAAGTCTCTTTATCAGCCTCTAATCCAAGAGCCAAAAGAGCTTGTGATTTAGCACTCTCTCCAAGACTAAGCCATGTATTTGTATGTACTAGTTCCGGATCTCGTGAGCATCTTTTGTTGTAAATTGCTTCTATCGCTCCGCATTTTGTATGTCCGCATACGATTATGCTTTTTACTTTTAAAACACTTACTGCGTACTCTATAGCTGAAGCTGTTGAGTGAAAATCTTCATCGGGTTTATATGGAGCAACAAAATTACCGATGTTTCTTACAACAAATAGATCACCGGGGGCACTATTAGTCATTAAATCCGGCAAAACCCTTGAGTCTGAGCACCCTATAAAAAGAGCTTTTGGCGTTTGACCCTTGTTGGCAAGCTCCAAAAACTCTTTTTCATGAGCTTTAAAATAACTCTTTTGAAACAGTTCATTCCCTAGCATCGCACTATAGTTATCCATATATAACTCCTCCTACTTTTTTATAAAAAAGTATATCCAAATAAAAAAAATCGGCATTAAAATTTATGCTAATCTTTTAAATATCTTATATTTTTCTAGCGCTTAAAAAAAGATACTCCTTTCCTGTTACCGTTACCCTGTACTTTTTTTGTTGTAGATATTTTTTGCAAAAGTGTATATCTTTTAGCACCAAGCCAAGCTCGCTAAAGCTGTAATTAGGGGCTTTTGCACCATAAATCATCTCACCGCCTATCCATCTGCAATTTGGAAAGCCAAGTATCATAGCGCCGCTATTTTGTAAATAGTTTTGGTATATAGACATAAAAGTAGCATTAAACTCTATATTAGAGCTTTGAAGCGTTCCTATAGAGATAATCAAATCAAACTTACCCAAGTTTAATTCGGGGAGTCTATTTATATCATGACAAAAAAATGCTACATTCTCATAAGCTAAAAACTCTTTTTTTGCATACTCTATTGCCGACTCAGAGTAATCAACCCCTACAAACTCTATATTTTTAAACTCTTTATCTCTAAGTATATCTTTTATAACCGCAAACTCATCACCGCGATTTACTCCGAGATTTAGAACTCTTTTTTTGCTTTTTATATCTATAAACGATAACGCTTTTTGATAGTGGTATAAAAAACTAAACTGAGCAGTTTTATCAATACTAAAAAATTCACTCCCCGCTCCATACTTTTCACTACCCCTCTTCTCTTTATGAAAAGAGACGCTCTCATTTAATTTTTCAAATCTCAAAAGAGTGCTATTTTCATCATTTTTTATTGGGGTAAGCATCTTCATAAAGAAGAGTTGTGCCAAATCAACAAATGATTTATAACCTATGCTATCTATATCTGAGTCCAAAACTTCCACTTCAACAACTTCGCCATCTTCTACATTTAAGCTCTCAAAATACTCAAGTATCTCTTGCGGACTTTTTTCTTTTAGTTTAACTCTTCTCAAAAGGCTACTCTGGCGTGTTGTAAGAGCGGTCACCCGCATCTCCAAGCCCCGGAATTATAAACATGTCGCTATTTAATCTCTCATCTATCTGCGCGATGTATATATCAACATCAGAATATCTCTTACTTACCCTCTCTAAACCCTCAGGCGAGCCTATAATGTTTAGTGCAACTATTTTCTTAGGATTTCTACTCTTTATAAGCTCTATCGCATCACAAATTGAGCCGCCGGTTGCTACCATCGGGTCAACTAAGAGTATAGTTTTGTCTCTACACTCTGGAAGCCTGTCATAATAGAGAACACTTTTGTGCGTAGTCTCATCTCTTTTTATCGCCAAAAAACCTGCTGCCGCATCAGGCAGAAGTTCTATGGCGCTACCTAGCATCGGCATGCCTGCTCGCAAAACCGTTGCTACTACTATATTTTTCTCATCAATTGCGCCAAAACTCTGCTCCCCCTGCCAAGTTTTTATACTCTTTTGAATTAACGAAAACTCTTTTAACGCTTCATAAACAAGCTGTTTTGTAAGCTCTGCAATTGTATGTCTAAAACGAATTGCATCGCTTTTTTGGTCTCTTAAGTGTGTAATCAATGTCTTAGTGAGAGGATTTGATAGTTCGTAAACCATTCTGTCTGCCTTAGATAAGCTTTTGTGAATTGTACTATTGTATCTATTTGATAGCTCTTAATTTTTTATCTCACAAATGCTTTTATTTATAGCATGAAGTAGGTAGTCAATATCGCTAATCTCCTGCGAAAAATGGATACTTATACGAAGCCATCCCGGTTTTTCTTCCATAGTGTGGTTATCATCAAGCCCCAAAAGGTCATGTCCGTACGGTCCGGCACATGAGCAACCTGCACGAGTCTGCAAGCCATTTTTGCCGGACATATAGGAGCAGAGTTGATATGGGTCGACACTCTCTATATTAAAGGAGACTATCCCGATATTTTCCTCGCTTAAACTTCCGTAAATCGTACACCCCTCTATATCTAAAAGCCCCCGAGTAAGATATTTCATCAACCTGTTTTTCTCTTTTTTAATCCAAGTAAACCCTATCTCATTACGTAATTGATAGGCAAGTGCAGCGCGAATCAACTGCAGTATAGGAGAAGTTCCGGCATCTTCGCGAGCCTCTTTCTCATCAACAAAAAGGTGGCTGTTCCTATCTACATACTCAACAGTTCCGCCGCCCGCAAATGTCGGCGCAATATTATCATCTATAAGGGATTTTCTTATTGCTAATAGTCCACATGAGCCGGGACCTCCTATAAGCTTGTGAGGAGATAGAAACATTACATCATAAAAGGAGGATGGAACATTCATGTATGGAGATGAAGCGGCAGCATCAAAGCATACGATTGCTCCATATTTACGCAGTATTTTAGAAATCTTCTCATATGGAGTAATAATGCCCGTTACATTTGAGGCTATACAAAAGGCACCTATTTTTTCAATATGTTTACTTGTTTTTAAAACATCTTCAAGCTGCTCTAGGTCAATCACCCCATCGCTGTTAAGCCCTATTCTAACCGTGTCACATAGCGCTTCGCGGTAACTTACCTCATTTGAGTGGTGCTCATAGGGCCCGACAACAACAAGCGGGCGTGATGAGCTATGACTTTGAATTTTAAATCTTTTACGAGTAGCAGGCGGAATATATATCCCTAAAATCTCCTGAAATTTCTTAATAGCTGCCGTTGCTCCACAACCCGATGGTAAAATAGCAAAATCAGGCTCAAGCTTTAGCAAACTCTTTAAATGTATGCGCGCTTGTTTATACAAAAGATCTGTTTTTGCTGCCATTGAAGCCTCTTTTGAGTGTGTATTTGCATAAGTTTTTAAAACCTCAGCTATACGCGACTCTACCGCTTTATATGCGAGTCCTGAAGCTGTATAATCAAAATAGTGTCTCTTGTGAGTTCCGATAATACCCTTTCTTATCTCCTCTTTTAAATTTTTTTTATCCTCTAAGAGAAGTGGTCTAAATAGCTCTTTACTCATACAAAACTCCTGCTGCATAGTCTTGAAAATTTTTATAATGAGTGTTTTTGTAACTCTCAACTACACTTCCTACAATTTTAAACGCATCCTCTGGGATAAATTTTATACCTGTTTTTTTTCCAAAACTGCTTTTGTCCCCCTCAAGATAGCCGCCTAAAATCAACTCAAACCCAGACACTGTCTTGTCGTTATGCTTAAACTTACATCCCAATAGCCCAATATCTACAATGTGCGGATGGGCACATGAGTGCGGGCATCCGTTAACACTAAATGAGAGCGGTTCACTAAAATTAGGAAACCTTTTCTCTAGATACTCTGCTAGCTCAATCGCCAAATCTTTTGTCTCAGAGACTCCATATTTACAAAAATTTATCCCCGTACAAGAGATACTTCTTGCCTTAAAAGGAGATGGATTTGCGTCTATTTTTATCCTAGAGAGCTCTTTTGCTGCAGCATGAGCATTTTTGCTTGGCAAATCAGTTATGACAAAGTTTTGAGATATTGTCGCTCTTATAGCGGTGGCTTCATATTTTTTAAGTATATCCAAAAGACTGTATAATCCTTTAGCCCCTATTTTTCCGCCATTAACCGCACAACCGATATAGCTTCTGCCCTCTTTTATGCTGTTATGAATACCAAAATGTCCTCTTTTTGCATAAGGAGTGTAGGCTTGAATTTCTCTTTTTTGAAGAGTAAAGTCTAGTTTTGAGTTTAGTGTTTGCAAAAATTTATCTACTCCAAAACTCTTAAGAAGATGTCCTAGTCTTGATTTGTATCTGTTTTCTCTGTTTCCATACTCTTTGTACATCTCGGTAACAGCCTTTGTAACCGCCAAAACCTGCTCTGCTTGTACATAACCTAGATGAGAGGCTATCTGTCTGTTTGAGCCCAAACCACCGCCAACACTTACATCAAACAAAACAGTGCCATCTTGAAATTTTGTCGCATTAAAACTCAAATCCTGTATCTCATGAGAGGCACAGTGTTTAGAACAGCCGCTAATCCCGACTTTGTACTTTCTAGGAAGATTTGAGAGCTCTCTGTTTGCGTCAAAATATTCGTTTATCTCTTTTGTAATTGTGTCAACATCATAAATTCGCTCACTATCAACATCACTTACGGGACATGTGACAACATTTCTCGGAACATCGCCACACGCAAAAACAGTAGTGAGTCCAGCCTCTTTTAGTCGCTCAAAAATTGCCGGTAAGTCCTCTACCTTTATAAAGTGGAGCTGAATGTCTTGTCTTGTTGTAAAATCGGCAGTTCCTCTTGCATATCTCTTTGAAATCTCAGCTACAGCTTCAAGCCCGTCTAGATTAAGTCTGCCGCCTATAAGTTTCACTCTTAGCATGAAATATAGAGTATCGTCATCTTTGTCTTGAAGATTTTTGTTTTGGGAATAAAACCCATACCACTTAAATCTCTCTATATCTTCCGGGTCAATCTCTTGGCTCGTTTTTGCATAGCGATATATATCGCTTAAAACATCCAGACCATCTTTTTGGCTCTTTATCCGTTCAACTTTTTGTGCTTTTGTCTCTTTTGACATGTTTTATTCCTAAAAAATCTCTTTTGCTTCCCAATGAGGAAAATGTTTTCTCACTAGTGCGTTTAACTCCACTTCAAACTCTGAATATTCTGAAGTTTTTGTTTTTGAAGGTTCCTCTGATTTTTGCACAATCATTCCGGCACCTACCGTGTTGTTAGTAATTCTGTCTATGATTATAAAGCTTCCCATAGCCTTGTTTTTACTATACGCATCATACGCTAAGGAGCTCTCTAGATCGAGTTTTGCATGCCCTATCTCATTTAGATTAAGCAGGTTTGCACTCTGCTGCTCTAGAGTATTTACATCAGTTTTATAGTAAAACTTATCTATGCTTCCCACGCTCAAAGATGAAGCTCTTTTTATAAAATATTGCTTATGTTTTAGTAGCGGCTCTTCGCTCATCCAGACAATATTCACATCAAAAGAGTCCCCGCTATCTGGCTGCTCGTCACTTTTAACGATTATATTGCCACGACTTATATCTATCTCATCCTCAAGCCTTAGAGTGATTGCCTGCTGCGCGTATGCGTAATCCAGATTGCCATCATAGGTGACTATCTCTTTTACTCTTGAGCTTTTTCCTGATGGCAAAACTGTTATGTTATCGCCGACACTTATGATGCCAGAAGATATAGTTCCGCAAAAGCCTCTAAAGTCGAGGTTTGGTCTATTTACATACTGCACAGGCAATCTAAAATGCATTAAATCTCTGTCACTTCCTATCTCTATATTTTCCAAAAGATGCAGAAGTGTCTCGCCTCTGTACCATGGGGATTTTGGGCTTTTATCAACCACATTGTCGCCATTTAGGGCAGAGATGGGAATTAGTGTAATATCATCACTTAGCCCAAGCTCTTTTGCAAAAGAGAGGTACTCTCTTGATATATTTTCATAAACCTCTTGACTAAACTCCATCAAATCCATCTTGTTTATCGCAACAACTATATGCTTTATGCCAAGCAGTTTTGCTATAAAAGAGTGTCTTCTTGTCTGCGTTTGCATACCGTATCTAGCATCAATGAGAATAATTGCCAAATCAGCAGTACTCGCACCTGTTGCCATGTTTCTTGTGTACTGCTCATGTCCGGGTGTATCGGCGATGATAAACTTTCTCTTATCTGTCGTAAAATATCTGTATGCGACATCAATGGTAATCCCCTGTTCGCGTTCGCTCTGCAGTCCATCAACAAGAAGTGAGAGGTCAAACTCGCCCTCGGTTGTACCGCTCTTTTTTGAATCCTTCTTTATGGCTGCTAGCTGATCTTCAAAAATCATCTTTGAATCATGTAGAAGTCTTCCTATAAGAGTAGATTTTCCATCATCTACACTTCCACATGTTATAAATCTAAGCAACTCTTTGTTCTCATGCTCTTTTAAATAACTCTCTATATCCGTTGCTATTTTTGTATCTAATACCGACATATTAAAAATACCCCTCCATTTTTTTCTTCTCCATAGAACCCGCTGAATCATTATCGATTACACGTCCTTGCCTCTCGCTTGTTTTTGTCAAAAGCATCTCTTGAATAATCTCGCCTAGCGTTGTAGCGTTTGACTCAACCGCTCCCGTCAGAGGATAGCACCCCAGAGTTCTAAAGCGAACCATCTCCTCTTTTACAACCTCTCCCTCTTCTATGGGCATTCTCTCATCGTCCACCATTATCTTGACTCCGTCTTTTTCAACAACAGGTCGTTTTTTTGCAAAATAGAGTGGCACAATCGGAATATGCTCTAAGTAGATATATTGCCAAATATCAAGCTCCGTCCAGTTTGAGAGTGGAAAAACTCTTATGCTCTCACCTTTGTTCACTCTTGAGTTATAGAGATTCCACAGCTCCGGTCTCTGGTTTTTAGGGTCCCATCTATGGTTTTTATCCCTAAAAGAGTAGATTCTCTCTTTTGCTCTGGATTTCTCCTCATCCCTTCTTGCTCCGCCAAATACCGCATCAAACTTATATTTGTTTAGTGCCTGTTTTAAGCCTTGTGTCTTCATGATGTCGGTATGCAGAGCCGAGCCATGCACGAAAGGGTTTATATCTTTTTCAATCCCCTCTGGATTGGAATGAACTAAAAGCTCAAAACCCTCCTCTTTTGCTCTTTTATCACGAAACTCTATCATCTCTTTAAACTTCCATTTTGTATCTACATGTAGAAGCGGAAACGGCAGTTTTGCAGGAAAAAAAGCCTTTAGAGCAAGATGAAGCATAACCGCGGAGTCTTTTCCCACAGAGTACATCATCACAGGATTGTCAAACTCCGCAACGACCTCTCTAAGTATATGAATAGATTCAGCCTCAAGCTGTTTTAAATGTGTCAATCTTTTTGTATCTAGCACTTTGTATCCTTTATATGTAGTCCACACTCTTTATGTTTAGGGTCTTCCCACCACCATCTTCCACTTCGTATATCTTCACCATCTTTAACCGCTCTTGTACAAGGTGCGCAGCCAATGCTTGGATACCCTTTGTCATGCAGGGCGTTATATGGGACATCGTTTGCTTTTATGTAGTCCCAAACATCGCTTTGGCTCCATGAAACAAGCGGATTTAGTTTTATAACTCTGTTTGCCTCGTCCCACTCAAAAAGTTGCATATCTTCTCGTGTCGGACTCTGCTCGGCTCTAATACCCGTTATCCAGATATCAACGCCCTTGAGTGCTCTTTGTAGAGGTACTATTTTTCTCACATAGCAGCACTCCTTTCTATTCTCTACAGAGTTATAAAAGCCGTTGATTCCCTGCTTTTGATATAGTTCTTCAACATCTCTGCTGTGTGGAAAATAGACCTTTATTTTTGTCTTATATTTTAAATTCGTTCTGTTCATTACATCATATGTCTCATAGGGAAGTCTTCCGGTATCGAGCGTAAATATCTCTGCACTTTCATCTATTTTTAAAATCATGTCACTCAAAACCTGATCCTCTGCCCCGAAGCTTGAAGAGAGTGCTATCTTCTCTTTATACTCCTCCAAAAACTGTTTTAAAACTTTTTTCGGTTCTTGATTTTTAAATCTTTGGTTTAGTTTTGCTATTTTCTCTATCACTCTATTTTCCTCTTATATATGATAATCGTTTGCCGTGGCTTTATGTCTGCCAATCTCTATCTTGTTCCACGCTCTCTCATGGTAGTAGTACAAAATCATTTTTGTCACAACCTCTATGGAGCCTATTGATGCCGCCATAACTAAATTGCCTGTTATTATGTAAGAAATTACTATCGTATCTAGCGTCCCTACTGTTCTCCATGAGATAGTTTTGATAACCGACCTATATGCTTTTTCCTGCATCATCACTCCTCATCGTAGAGTCCGCAGCTTAAATACCGCTCTCCGGTATCACACAAAATAGTAACTATCGTTTTACCTCTATTCTCTTGCCTGTTAGCAACTTGAGTTGAAGCAAAAACATTTGCACCTGAGGATATACCCACCAAAAGACCCTCTTTTTTTGCCAGCTCTTTTGAGGAGTTGATTGCGTCTTCATTGCTTATTTTAATAACTTCATCATAAATTTTACTATTTAGCACATCAGGAATAAATCCCGCTCCTATCCCCTGAATCTCATGCGAACCGGCATCTTCATGTGAGAGTACCGCAGAACTTTGAGGCTCAACGGCTATGATTTTTATATCTGGATTTTTGCTCTTTAACACTTCACCGATTCCGGTAATTGAACCACCTGTTCCTACTCCCAAAACTAAGATGTCAACCTTACCATCGGTATCTTTTAATATCTCAAGCGCTGTTGTTTTTCTGTGGATTTCAGGATTAGCCATATTTGAGAACTGTCTTGGCATAAAGCTATTTTTCAACTCATTTTCTAGTTCATGTGCCATCTCAATCGCGCCGCTCATCCCCTTTTTTGCATCTGTTAAAACGAGCTTTGCACCAAGCGCTTTTAAAAGTTGCTGCCTCTCCAGACTCATTGACCTTGGCATAGTAAGGATAAGTTTTATTCCAAGACTAGCACACACGCTTGCCAATGCAATTCCAGTGTTACCGCTTGTCGGCTCAACTACAACAGTATCTTTGTCAATTAAACCCTGCTTTATCGCCTCTTGAATCATATGATTTCCGATTCTATCTTTTACAGAGTGTGTTGGATTCATAAACTCACATTTTGCGAGTACCAATGCATTTTTGCTTGCAATATTTATCTTCACCAAGGGCGTATTTCCAATAAGTTGTGTTACATTTTTTGCATAATTCATAGTGACTCCAGCTCAATATTTTTACTCTTTAATAGTTCATAAAACTTACATGCAAAACAGTAATCTTTTGCAACCTCTACTATTTTCCATAGAGCCAAAAAAACGGTTAATAAAAGAGCTGCCGTTGTCTCATTTAAGAGGTCTGCTATTAATACCGCAAAGAGCATACTCAAGCCGACATGTGAAGCGAACTCCTTTGCATAGCCCTCACTGAGTCTCTCTTTTAGATTAAATAGCTTTACTAAAATAGTAGAGATTAAATAGATAGGACTCATAAGAGGAGTCATGTAAACTCTTACTAAATAGTCATAAATCAATATATATATAAATAACTCATTTGCGCTAAATAGATATGCACCCATAAAGAGCAGTGTTACTCCTGCATGAACGCGAGTTTGATTCTCATCGACAACATTTTGTATGCTATTTTCTGCATGTTTCATCTTACTTATCCTCCTATTTTAATAATTGACGAAAGTATAATTTATTTTAGAGGTAAAGTCAAGCAAATTTGTAATGTTAATCTATACTTATTTAGTTAGGATTGCTTTAAACCCTTCTATTATGGGAGTTAAAAAGGATTTTAAAATTATTTATTAAATACGACAAAATTACTTTACATTATTTAAAAAAGAGTGTATACTTCTGCTAAACTTTATATATTGGAGTTGTAATGCCACTAATATCAACAAAGGGAACATACGGTTTAGCCGCAATATGTGAACTAAGCAAATATGAGGGGGAGTCTCCTATGCAGATAAAAGAGATAGCCGCAAATGCTGATATCCCACAAAACTATCTTGAACAGCTTCTTGGAAAACTAAGACGTGCCGGAATTGTAAAGAGTATAAGAGGTGCTAAAGGGGGATATATACTTGCACGTGATCCAAAAGAGATAAAGGTTTTAGATATCTTAATCGCTCTAGAGGATGACTTAAAAATCGTTGATACAAAAGTCGAGCATCCAATACTCAGTCTCTTTTTTGACGACTCAAGAGAGAGCATAAAAGATATTTTTGATGTTAGCATAACAGAGCTCTCCGGATATAAAAATAAATTTTTAAATTACACTATATAGGAAAAAATAGGTGAAATCTTGTCCAATTACATATAAAACAGTAGATCAAAATATAGTAAGAATAGTTGCCTCAGAGGTCTCTGCTCTTGGAATCTTTTTTATAATTTATCCAAGTTTTGTTATTTTAGCGCTTCTGCTGTATGACTTTTTTGTACGTATGATAGGTTATGAGAAGATAAGTCCGCTCTACAATATAGCAAGAGTGACCTCAAAACTCTTTAGGGTAAAAAAAGATAAAATCGATGCAGGCCCAAAAGAGTTTGCACTTAAGATAGGTTTTTTATTTGCTCTACTCTTAGTTATTCTATTTTTGTTAGATCAGGCATTTGCTACTGTCGTGGTTATGGTTGTATTAACAGCATGCGCTCTCTTAGAGGCGCTTTTTAACTACTGTATAGGTTGTAAAATGTATATGCTTTTAAAAAAGTTTAAACTACTATAGTAGCATCCTCTTACTAAGAGAGGATGTGTCTTAACTGCATTGCGTACCATAATACAATGAGGTTTAAAAAGAAAATCATCATAGAGCTTGCGCGTGATACTATTTTTTGAACAATAGTGCGCTCATTCTTATGTGTCTTTAACGCTATGCGCATATGTACAATCGTAAAAATTGTTATAGCAGCAACATAAAAGAGCTTGTTGCTCATCATGTACCCGAGTTTTGACTCATTAAGGTCGAGTGTCAACACATCAATAAGATTAAAGTTTACAAAAAGAAATGTGCCGGTGCTAAGCAGAACTATAAGCCAAAAAGTCTCAAAATATCCATAAAGAGGTCCTAAATACTCATATGTTTGCGCTTGTGCCTCCTTCCCCTTTAATAAAATTCCTAACGCAAACAGTAACAATGCTCCACCTATCCATGCAGTTGCCGCCAATATATGTATATAGAGTACTACATCTACCATAAACTATCCCCTTAAATATTTTTTGTTTTCAATTATAGTGTAAAATATAAACAAAAAAGAGGTCAAAATGCAAGAAATAACTATTTGGCATAATCCAAAATGTTCAAAATCACGCCAAGCTATGGAAATAGTCGCTCAAAGCGGATGCAAAGCTGATGTGATAAAATATTTGGAAGATTCTCCTGATGAGAATAAGATAAAGAGTGTTTTAAAAATGCTTAAGCTCACGCCTAGAGAACTTATGAGAACAAAAGAGGATTTATACAAAGAGTTAAATCTAAAAGAAGAACAAAGCGACAAAGCTTTAATATCTGCAATGGCAAAATACCCTAAACTAATAGAGCGCCCGATAATCATCAAAGGAGATAGCGCAATTATAGGAAGACCCACAGAGAAGATTGCACAGTTTTTAAATAGTTAAGACTCTCTGCTCTGTTTTTTAACAAAGTGGCACTCTGTTGTGGAGTATGGGCAAGTCTTAACTATGCTCATCTCAAACTGCTCCTCCTCTATACCACCGACTACTCTCTCATAATGACGCATGGCTGCACGAAACGCGGTAAGTACCATATTTGCACTATCTTGATGCTCGGTAGATATCGCTTCAACCTGCTCGCCTTCGGGCTTAGTCGTGTCAACTTTTGGAGCAGGAATTGCCGCATAACTATCCTTCAAATCCTTCTCTAGAGCCGAGGTTATCTCTAGGGCACTCTCTATTGTCTCCCCTTTAATCATCTCTGTAAATATCGAACCTAAAGTAGTTGTATCCTGATTGCCGTTTGTGCCGAACTTAACATCTACTATAGAGTTATTATCTCTTTTGATATACATAATAACGTAACTCTTCGTTGCATGGTCTATCCCAACCCCAACACAAGTGGCATCTTCAATTTTCCCGTAGTTTTCGGGCTGCATAAGATGTTTTCCTATCTCCGCTTGGAGCTCTTTTTCTTCATTCATAATCTACTCTTTTTCACTTAACATTTCAATGCTTACACTGTTGTCTTTTATAAATTTTGAGATAATTGCGGAGTGGTTGTGCTCATAAGGCTTTAGATATACTATGCGCTTAATTCCGCTTGCAATTATATTTTTACTACAATCACTGCATGGCTCAAGCGTCACATAAATAGTAGCGTCCTCGATGCAGATACCTTTTCTTGCAGCCCATATTATTGCATTCATCTCTGCATGTATCTCATATGTTTTTGACCACTCATGATGCTCATGCGTATATTCGCCCTCCCAATAATCACAGCAGTTTATATATCCGGCAGGAGTACCGTTGTATCCTGTACTCAATATCCTTCCATCTTTTACAATAACGGCACCAACCTGCTTAGAGACACACTTCGATGCGCTTGCTAACTCTTGCGCAATATTTATAAAATTCTTATCGCTCAACATATACTACGGCTCTCTGATAATCTTTATATCCGCACTATTTCTTAATCTTGCAAAGTAATCACTTAAAACCTGCTCTCTTTTTTGAGACATAATCTGGTTCATTATCTCATTCTTAACACTCTCATACTCTATGCTGCTTGGAGAGTGTACCTCTTTTAAATAGAAGCTCACATATGAGCCGTTTGGATCGGCTACTACCGGAGTAAAACTATTTACTTGCGTATTTTCAAGAAGTCTTGAGAGTTCTGGCGAGACTTTATTGTACTCAAGAAGCTGCTCATCCATTTTTATTCCATCGGAGTGAAACATCGGTATGGATACTTTCTTTTCAAGATCTGCTCTATTGTTTGAGCTATATATTATGACTCTAAAAGCGGTAGGATGCAAAAACTCATCCTTATGAAGCAAGTAGTACTCTTTTGCTTCATCTTCACTTGGAGTGTCTATAGAGGAGTAGGCAATTGAGGAGTAGAGCTTTTGTGAGAGTAGTTTCTCTCTTGTCCTCTCTTTAAACTCTGCAGAGGTTAAGCCGTTTGAATTTCTTACAGCTTCATAAAACTCATCTATGCTCATCTTATTTGCAGCAGCCACTTTTTTAATATCATCATAAACATCAGAGCTTGTTACACTGATTTTTCTCTCAGCAATCTCAATAGCTTCTAATTTTTTTCTTATAAGATTATCTATTGCCGTATCTGCGTTGACCTTAGATATTTTCATCTCCTCTTTTACATCATAAAGAGTGACTGCCTCTCCTTTTACTACAGCGCTGACTCCACTTATTAACTCTGCGCCAAGTGCCGCACCAAAAAAAAGAGATAAAAATATCTTATACATTCGCTATCCTATGAACTATTATTATATTTAAAAAAGTATTTTACCCGCTTTTAACAAATGATAGCCTAAAATTCTATAACTATTTTACAAAGGCTTTTTATGGTTGTTACTCGTTTTGCTCCAAGTCCCACGGGCTATCTACATATCGGTGGCTTAAGAACGGCTCTTTTTTCCTATCTCTGGGCTAGAAAAAATAGCGGAAAGTTTCTTCTTCGTATTGAAGACACAGATAAGGCTAGAAACTCCAAGGAAGCGGCAGATGCAATATTAGAAGCCTTTAAATGGCTTGGACTTGAGCATGACGGGGAGATAACGTACCAGTCTCAAAGAGATGAGATATATGCAAAATATATAAAGCAGCTTCTTGATGAGGGAAAGGCATATAGATGCTACATGTCAAAAGAGGAGCTAAAAGAGCTAAGAGAGACTCAAATGGCAAACAAGCAAAGAACAATGTATGATGGCAGATATCGAGATTTTAACGGCACCCCGCCAGAAGGCATTGAGCCGGTTATCCGCATTAAAGCACCGCTTAGTGGAGATATTGTTGTCAGAGACGGCGTAAAAGGCGATACCGTTTTTAAAGCTGAAGATATTTTAGATGACTTTGTAATTGCGCGAGCCGACGGGTCACCTACATATAATTTTGTTGTAGCAGTAGATGATTATCTAATGGGAGTAACGGAGGTCATACGCGGAGACGACCACCTCTCTAATACCCCCAAACAGATTGTAGTTTACGATGCTCTAGGATTTAAGACACCCAACTTTCACCATGTTCCTATGATACACAACTCAGAGGGTAAAAAGCTAAGTAAACGTGACGGCGCTACTGATGTGATGGCTTACAAGGAGATGGGTTACATGCCACAGACTCTTTTAAACTTCTTAGTGCGTCTTGGGTGGAGTCATGGAGATCAGGAGATTTTCTCCATGGATGAGATGAGAGAGCTATTTGACCCAAAAAATATAAACAAGTCTGCATCTATCTACAATACCGAAAAACTTGACTGGTTAAACTCTCACTATATTAAAAACACTCCAAATAACGAACTCGCAAAACTGCTTGAGCAGTATGGACTGCTACTAACCTCACATGATAAAAAAGAGATTTTGCTAGATGCTCTAAAAGAGCGTGCAAAAACATTAAAAGAGATGGCAGGTCTCGTCTATGAGATTATTAGCACCCCAACATATTATGACCAAGCAGCCGTAAAAAAAGCCTTCAAAGATGATACTGTAGAAATTCTTACTCTTTTTAAGGAGAAGATTACTACATCAGAAGAGCTTCACTTGCCAAGCGATTATCACCATATAATGCAAGAAGTCGTCGATGAAATGAAGATAGGCTTTGGTAAAATCGGCCAGCCTCTTCGCGTTGCACTTTTGGGAAAGATGTCCGGTCCGGGACTTGATAATGTAATGGCAATAATAGGTAGAGATGAGACTATATTGCGCATTACAAATGCTATTGATAGGCACTCATAAAAATGAAAAAGGTTTTACTTCTTCATGGCTGGGGCGGGAGTGATTATCCACATTGGCAGAGTTGGCTTGCGGGAGAGCTTGCCAAAGATTACGGTTGTGTCAGTTTTTTAAAATTTAGTAACTTTGATTTCCCAAATAAAAATGAGTGGTTACTCCAGTTAACCAAAGAATTAGAAGATTTTAATCCGGATATTGTTATTTGTCACTCCTTGGCAAATATACTCTGGTTTCATCTCTGTAACGAGAAAAAAATAAGAGAAGTACAAAACCTTATTCTCGTTTCTCCTCCAAGCCCAGAGTGTACTATAAAAGAGCTCAGCAGCTTTTTTCCATGCACTCTTCCAGCAAGCTTATATGCAAAAAACAGTCTGCTTATTACCTCAACAAACGACCCATATATAACAAAAAAAGAGACGCAAGAGCTTGAAGAAGCCCTTAATATAGAATCTCTAGTATTAGAAAACGCAGGGCACATAAATAGTGATAGCGGTTATGGCGAGTGGCCGTGGATATTAGAAAAGATAAAAAATCTCTCAAATTAACAGCAGTAACGATATTCTGTCTCGAATGAGGCTAACTTCAGTGCCATAGCGGCTAGCGTAGCCAAAGGAAGTAACTCCTTTGGCATTATAAATAAAACAAAAAAGAGCCTAATGATACAACTTATTAATATCTCAAAGAGTTTTGGCAAACAGGAGCTATTTAGCGACCTTAGCTTTAAACTAAACTCAGGTAACAAAGTCGGTTTAGTCGGACGCAACGGGAGCGGAAAATCTACACTTTTTAAGCTTATTTTAGGTGAAGAAACCCCAGACACAGGGGAAGTAATTATTCCAAGAGGGTATAAAATAGGTGCGCTAAAGCAGTATCTTGAATTTAGCCAAAGCACTCTTAGAGAAGAGGCAGCATTAGCTCTTGAAGAGGATATGAAGTATGATATTTACAGAGTTGAGAAGATTCTTTTTGGCTTGGGTTTTACACAAGAGGACTTAGAAAAAGATCCGCTCTCCTTCTCAGGCGGTTATCAAATTCGCATAAACCTTGCAAAACTCTTAGTAACCGAACCAAATCTGCTTCTTCTGGATGAGCCGACAAACTATCTCGACATTCTCTCTCTTAGATGGCTGAAAAGTTTTCTAAAGAATTTTGAGGGCGAAGTTATTTTAATCACTCATGACAGAGATTTTATGGACGCCGTCACTACACACACAATGGGAATTGTTCGTAGAGGTTTAAGAGTTATCGCCGGAGATACGCACAAATATTATGAGCAGTTAAAGTCAAGTGATGAGCTACATGAGAAGCAAAAAATTTCACAAGATAAAAAAGTAAAAGAGCTTGAGAACTTTATCGCTAAAAATAAAGCACGTGCTTCAACCGCTGCTCTTGCGCAGTCAAAAGTAAAACAGCTTCAGAAAATGGATATGCTTGAAGATTTGGGATATGACTCATCTTTAGAGTTTGATTTTAACTACAAAGAGACCCCTGCAAAAGTTCTTCTGGATGTTAAAAATCTAAGTTTTGGTTATACCCCTGAGAATATTCTCTTTGAAAATATCTCTTTTGTACTCCAAAAGGGGGAGCGTCTTGGGATTATCGGGAAAAACGGTAAAGGTAAATCAACCCTTCTAAACACAATTGCAGGAGAGCTAAAGCCGCTTAGCGGGGAAGTTTTGATGCATACAAGCACCACTTTTGCACACTTCGGACAGACAAACATTGCAAGGCTACATCCAAGCAGCAGTGTCTTAGATGAAATTCACTCTGCTAATACAAAACTCTCTGCGCAAGCCATACGCGCTATTGCCGGAGCTATGATGTTTAGCGGAGATAGTGCAGATAAAAAGGTCTCTCTTCTCTCAGGTGGCGAAAAAAGCCGTGTCATGCTTGGCCAAATATTAGCACGTGATGTAAATCTCCTATTTTTAGATGAGCCTACAAACCACCTAGATATGGACTCCATTGAAGCACTAACAGTAGCAATCCAAAACTTCAAAGGCTCCGTAATTATAGTAACTCACTCAGAAGAGCTACTACGCCGCACATGTGATAGACTTATCATATTTACAAAAAACGGTGCAGAGTATTTTGACGGCGGGTATGACCTATTTTTGGAAAAAATGGGCTGGGAAGAGGAGGAAAAAGAGAGAGTCAAGCAAAAACCTAAAACAAGTTTTAAGAACAACAAAAAAACAAAAGCCGCTCTCATTAGAGAGAGAAACAAACGTATCTCGCCTATTAAAAAAAGGATTGAAAAGCTTGAGAGCTCTATTGTAGAGATTGAAGAGAGTTTAGCTTCTTACCAACAGAAACTACTTGAGGCTACAAATAGAGGCGATAGTTTTAAAATCATAGAGCTTTCAAAACAGATCTCTACCGGTGAAAAAGAGATAGAAGATCTCTTTGGGCTTTTAGAAGTTGCTCAAGGCGAATTGGACGACATTTCACACAAATATGATAAAAATATGGCACAATTTGACTAAAATCAATGAATAAGGCGCCCCATTGAGATAATATTTATATATATGGAGTAAAAATAGTGCAAAAACATCGTAGCTTTAAAAATAATATAATTTACATATCATTAATTTTATTATCTATAGTTATTGCTATTGTAGTATGGTCTGCATCCAAAAGTTATCATGCCTCTCTAGCTCAAGAGAGATTTGATACCGCTGCTAATGAGTACGTCTATAAAATTCAAAAACATATACTTAAATATGAAAGAGTTCTACAAAGCGGAGTAGGTTTTTTTCATGGAAGCGACAGTGTAACTCGTAAAGAGTGGCATGATTTTGTACAAGCATTAGATCTTGAGCATAACTATCAAGGGATTGAGGGGCTTGGCTTTGCAAAAATGATTAAACCTAATGAGGTGGAGCAAGTAGAGAGACAGATGAGAGAAGATGGGTTTGAATCATTTTCGCTAAAACCGACAGGTAAACGTGAGCAATATAGCTCAATTCTCTATCTCGAACCAATGCATGTACGCAATATAGAAGCTATCGGGTATGACATGTTCTCAGAACCTACTCGCCGCTTAGCCATGCAAAGAGCCAGAGATACTGCAAAAGCTATTATGTCTAAAAAAGTGACCCTAGTTCAAGAGATTGACGAAGATATACAAGCAGGCATCTTGATATATCTGCCTCTTTATAAAAAGGGGATGAAAACAGAGACTATACAGGAGAGACGCGACGCACTGCTTGGCTTTGTCTATGCCCCTTTTCGCATGAACACTCTTTTAGATAGTATAGCCATGGGTACATCTATTTTAAACTTTAAGATTTATGATAGTCAAAACACCTCAGATGCTAGTCTGCTTTATAAATCATCTAACGCTTCTTCCCACGCTCCTAAATATAAAGCTAAAAAAACAGTAGAGATAAACGGCAGAAAATGGCATATAGACTTCTCAAGCACAGAGAGCTTTCATGACTCTACGGACACATTTTACCCTATGCTTATAACATCTATGGGTCTCTTAGTACACTTTTCGTTGCTTTTTATTATTTTGATGCTTATCAAAAGCAGGCATCTACTAAAAGTGCAGGCAAACGAACTACTTAAACTCTCTCAGGCACTTGAGCAGAGCCCAAACAGCATCATAATCACTAATATTGACGGAAACATAGAGTATGTAAATAAGGTTTTTTACACAACTACCGGCTATACAAAAGATGAAATAATCGGTAAAAATTTTCACTCTCTACACTCCGGCACAATTCGGACAAAAGCATATGACGATATGTGGAGTAGCTTAAAAAAAGGTCAAATATGGCACGGGGAGTTTGTAAATCTTAGAAAAGATGGTACCGAATATATTGAAGGAGTAAAAGCATCCCCAATTTTTCAACCTAACGGAACAGTCTCACACTATGTTGCTATAAAAGAGGATATTACAGACAAGAAACGCTCAGAAGAGCATATCTACCGTCTTGCAAACTTTGATCCGCTCACCGGTCTTGCAAATAGGTTTCAACTAGAGGGGCATACTGAGTATGCAATAAGAGCGGCAAAGCGTAATCATGAGAAGTTTAGTGTTATTTTTTTAGATCTAGATCACTTTAAAGATATTAACGATAACCTAGGACATGATGCAGGAGATGCTCTTTTAATTGAACTCTCTAAGCGTTTTAAATCAATTTTACGTGAAGTTGATACCGTATCTCGCCTCGGCGGTGATGAGTTTGTTTTTATTCTGCCAAACAGTAATGCAGATGGGGCTCTGCGAATCGCCAAAAAACTTCTTGAGATAATAAATACACCGCATATATATCAAGGTAACGAACTTTTAGTTACCGCTTCAATAGGTATCGCAATCTACCCAATAGACGGGCTTGATCAACAGACCCTCTTTAAAAATGCCGATACCGCCATGTATGAAGCAAAAAATAGTGGGCGAAATAGATATCGCTTCTTTAGCAAAAAGAGTTAGCTTAGCTCTCAACTCTTTTTATAAACTCTTTAATACCCTCTTTTTCACGTTGAATTATCAACTCAAAAGAGCAACTATTTCCATGCATTTTCTCAAACATCTTCTGTGCATTTTGCTCACTATCTACAAGATATGCCAACAAAAAAGAGTCGTTGCTCCAGCGAATTAGCATATCATCTTGGCGTATAATACTCTTGAAGTGTTTAACTAGCTCTGCTAAGTCAATCTCATCCTCTTTTGTTATTTTTATCAACACCGCACTGATTATTTTTTTGTTAAAGGAGGCTGCATCTTGATAACTTTGGGCAATTTGAAGAAAGTAGTTTTTAGCATAAGCGCCGCTTTGAATATCTATGCTTGCATTATTTTGTATCATTATACGCTTTATGAGTGTCTGCGTAATATCTTCAAATACGCCAATAACATACCTGTCTATCTTCTGTACATGTACTAAAAAAGCGTGTGGCTCATATGTAGGTGTCATCATACTAACAATCCTCTCACTCTCTTTGAGTTCTAAGATAGCATCAACCCAACTGCTCCCTTTTGCAATTTTTTCCTCATGAAAATAGGAAGGGTGCGGAACAAAATTATTCACAAATGGACCAAACTCCTCTTTGTACTCATCTAAAGAGGATACTGTGAAAAACTTTTTAAAAGCTCTGTTTATAAGGATTGGGTCATTTTCTTCAAAGAGTATCATCAAATCTTTTTGTGAATCAATAATAGTTTGAATAATTTCCAAACTTATCTCTTCTTTCATGCGGTGCTCCTTTTTTATCTTAAGTATCTATTTTCTGAGAAAAAGTAACTATAAAATCCAAACAGAAAATCTTTTTGCTTTTATTTTTCCATCTTTGAGCTTACTGTGAGCCTTATCTATTTTGCTGTTTAAAATGGCAACGTAACTCTGCTTCTCATAGATCTCTATCTTTCCAATAGCACTTCCCTCTAATCCCGCATCACCCGTTAGTGCTCCTAATATATCTCCGGCACGAACCTTATCCTTTTTGCCACCCTCTATAACAAGCGTTATATATGCGGGTTTCATCTCAAATCCATCTATCTCTTTTAGCTTGCTTGCATCTTCAAAAAGGCGAGTTTCATTCTTATACTCATAAGCTTTATCTGTCTCGTAAGCTTCATACAGAGTAAAAGCCAACCCCTCTTTACCTGCTCTTGCTGTTCTGCCTATACGATGTGTATAAGTCTCTTCGCCATGAGGCATGTCATAATTAACCACCATGGAGAGCTCTTTTATATCAAGTCCTCGTGCTGCGACATCAGTTGCCACTAACACTCTACAGCTTCCATTAGCAAACTGGACTAACACATCGTTTCTCTCATACTGCTCTAAATCCCCATGAATTGCGAGTGCATCTATCTTCCTTTTTTGCAGAGTCTGAGCAATCTTGTCAACTTCTACTTTTGTGTTAGCAAAAACTATAACATTCTCAGGTTTGAAATTGCTAAAAATATTTATAAGCGTATCTATCTTCTGAGAGTTTTGCACCTCATAAAATCGCTCAGTGATTTTGTTTGCCACTTCTATAGATGTTGTTTTTATATTTATGGCATCTTTTTGGATTTTGGCACTGATATCCATAATCTCATCCGTATATGTAGCCGAGAAAAGAAGTGTCTGTTTCTCTTTTGGCGTAAACCCTAAAACTTCATTTATCTCTTCGCTAAAACCCATATCTAACATTCTGTCGGCTTCATCAAGAACAAGCGTGTCCATGTCTTTAAGAGAGAGCGTCTCTTTTTTGAGGTGTTTTAAAATACGCCCCGGAGTTCCCACAACTATATGTGCACCATGACGAAGTGAGCCAAGCTGCGGTCCAAATGCACTTCCGCCGCAAAGAGTTAAAATCTTTATATTGTGTGCAAACCTTGCAAGAGTTCTAAGCTCCTTGGCAACTTGGTCAGCTAACTCACGTGTCGGGCAGAGTATAAGAGTTTGAACTCTAAACTTTTTAACTTGAAGCTTGTGAAGTAAGCCTATTCCAAAGGCTGCCGTTTTACCGCTTCCTGTCTTAGCCTGCGCAATAACATCTCTGCCCTCCAATATAAAAGGCAGACTCTGGGCTTGGATGGGAGTCATCTCTTTATAACCTATCTCATTTAGGTTATGAAGCATCTCTTTAGTAAGAGTAAGCGTTTTAAAATCTGTTTTACTCATCAATATATTACTTTTACTCGTCCAACTTCACGACTCATAAGGCGGACTTTGATTCCATGAGGATGTATCGGAGATTTTGTCAATATATCGCGCACTATACCGTCTGTAAGTTTTCCGCTTTGCTGATCTTCTTTAAGGACTATTGCCACACTCATCCCGCTTTTAATATTTGCTCTTTTTGTTCCGCTCATCTTTTATCCTTAAATCGAAGCTACAGCTATCTCAAATGCCGAGGTCTCTTTCATGCACTCTATAGTAATATTACTAATTGTACCGCTTTGTAATGAGTGTCTGCGCTCAAACTCTATTATAGAGTCGGGCTTAAACTCCTCTATATCTCTAACTAAAACATATATCTCACCTAAGATACCCTTGTCATGCAGTAGTGCACTCTTTACAACATCATAAACGTTCATCTCATCTAAAATCTTCTGCATCTTATCTTCAAAAAGTACATCTATTAAAGAGAGTACACCGACAAAGTAGGCTTGTTCAAGCATACTCTTGCCGGCATCAGGCTCAACCGCTCTTAGGACTCTCTCCATTAATTCCGTACGATTTTTTACCATAAGCATAAGGGGCGATGTCTTTGGGTTTGGAAGATTTGCCATCGAATAGACTACTAGCATAAGCCACTTTGCCAGAGGTTCTCTTCCTACAAGGGTTAAGATGTGATTAATAGAGGATATTCTATTTTTAAAATGAAATGCCCCGGAGTTTATATATTTAAGCAGCAAAATAGTTATGGAGCTGTTTTTTTTAAACTCATCTATTATGAGATTAAAATCCGCATCATTTGCCAGAAGCGAATAGAGCTTTAAAATATTTAATCTTGGAGGTTTGCACTCATCCCCCTCAAACATCTTTGCTTTTGAGAAATAGTATCCGGTAAAAAACCCGCAACCCAATCTTTTAGAGAGCTCATACTTAAATCTGTCCGAAATATTTTTACCTACAGCGCTAACTCCTCTCTCTTTTACACGGGCTAGCATATCTATATTCTCTTCATTGACTAAGATGTTCTTATCAAAGTTGATTTTTACAAATGAGACCTCATCTAAGATTTTTGCATACTTCTGCATATCTGCACCATTTAGTGTAAAATCATCAATGGCTAATATATACCCCTTCTCCTTTAGAGAGGCGACTCTTTGTATAGCACTCTCCTTTGTTACATCTATATCCGCACTCAAAGAGAGGATAAAAAACTCGCTAGATATAGTAAATAGTTTATCGCTAAAGAAGAGACTCTCATCTACCTTTATAAACACTTTGCGCTTGCCCACTACTAACTGCGAGCCAATTTTATCAAGAGCCTTACAAAGAAGGCTTTGAAATATAAAGCCATTCTCCTCTTTGTTCATATTTTGAGAATAGTATAGGAGTTCATAAAACTCAATTGCTGCATCTTGATTAAGAACAGGCTTGCGCCCAAAATATAAACTTTGCATACAAAATCCTCACTTTTTATAAAAGTAGATTATATTATCTTTTTGCTACAATACACCAATAATTTGGAGAATATACGCAATGTTTGAAGCCCTTTACCTATCAATAGGTCTGCTATTTGGCGCAATAGGTGTCTGGATTAGTGTAGTAAGTAGTTTAAAGAACAGACTTCGCCTTGAGGCTGAGAAGTTATCGGTTTTACAAAGCCAAAATGCTGTTTTACAAGAGAGAATTGATGGTATAAACGAAAAAAACAGAGAGAAGTTTGAGCTATTAGAGCAAAACAAAGAGCAGATGAGACTTGAGTTTAAAGAGCTTGCCGAGAAGATTTTAGAGAACAACTCCCAAAAATTATCAATGCAAAATCAAGAGAATATATCCAAGATGATTAACCCTATGAGAGAGCAGTTTAACGAGTTTAAAAAGCAGATTAACGATGTCTATATAAAAGAGGCAAAAGATCGTTCCATGCTTCAATCTGAGATAAGAAGTATCAAAGAGATAAATCATCAGATGAGTCAAGATGCCAAAAACCTTACAAAAGCGCTAAAGGGTGAAAATAAAAAACAGGGTGTCTGGGGAGAGATGGTTCTACAGAGTGTTCTTGAGAACTCCGGTTTGAGGCTAGGAAAAGAGTATGAGCGGGAGGTAAGTCTAGAGCACAAGAGCAACGGCAGCCGCTACCGCCCTGATGTAGTTGTTCATCTTCCGGATAACAGAGATATTATCATAGACGCAAAGAACTCTCTTCTTGCTTATGAGCGCTACATGTCAGCTGAAGAGGAGGAGCAAAAAGTAGTATTTGCCCTTGAACATGTCGCTTCTGTAAAAAAACATATTAAAGAGCTAAGTGAGAAGGATTATGCAAATCTCAAAGGGGTAAAAACAGTTGATTTTATCTTTATGTTTCTCCCTATTGAGAGTGCTTTGATAGTGGCTATGGAGCATGACGGTTCCCTCTTTGATCATGCATTTAAAAGAAACGTTATTTTAGTAGGTCCTACAACTCTGATGGTATCGCTTCGCGCAGTTGAAAATAGTTGGAAGTATGAACGCCAACAAAAAAATGCGCAGGAGATTGCGCAGCGTGCAGGGTTGCTGTTTGATAAATTTGCAGGATTTATACAGAGTGTAGAAAAACTTGGAAATCAGATAACAACGGTTCAAAAAACCTATGAGGAGACATTCTCAAAACTACACTCCGGAAGCGGTAGCATAACAAGCCAGTTTCAAAAGCTCCAAAGATTAGGAGCGGCAAACAGTAAAAATCTACCTGAGCATATAACTAAGCTAAATGAAGATTAAAAAACTAAAAGGAGAAAACGATGGATGAAGAAAAATATTTAGGAGATACTGTTGAGTATTTAGATGAGCAGCTCACAAAAGCGCTTAGTGAGATAAATAATATTGCGGCAAAAGTGTATGAGAAAAAGATGGACGCGTATGAAGGTTTTTTAGAGACTGAAAAATATAATAAAATAGTTCTTGATATAGGAAACAGACTCAAAGAAAAAGGGATAGATATAACGCAAATCAAAGAGTATAAGGATTTTTAACTCTTATTGCTCACTTTATAGATAAAACTAAAAACCTCTGCAACAGCTCTATATAGCGCCTCAGGAACCTCTTTGTCAAGTTCTACTTTTGAGAGAAGTTCTATGAGGTCTTCATCTTTTTTTATAGGAAGATTATGAAGCTGGGCAATTTTTATAATATTCTCAGCACTCTCCCCCTTCCCTTTTGCAACAACGCGAGGTGCTTTCTCTTTTTTAGCATCATATCTTAGAGCTGCAGCTTTTTTCATACTTTTACCTCAAAACCCATATCAATTTGATTTTCTGCTTTTTCATAAGCAGAAACTCTCTTTAACGCATCAAAAATACGTATCTCTCTTGGCGTAATATGTGACTCAATTAAAGCAGAGCGAAGAGAGCCGATACTCTCTTTTATCATCTTTCTAAACTCACTGCTTTGTGAGTAGATATGAATATTTATCTGATTCTCTTCATAAAGTGCCAACTTTATCTTTAACTCTCCATGCTCTTTTAGCTTCAGCTCAATATCGCAGTAAAACTTACTGTTTTTCTCTTTTTTTATATTTATATTTCCATCTTCTAGGCTATCCCACGAAAACGGAAGGTAGATTGACGAAGAGTTTGAGAGATGGGATAGGAGTTGAAAATAATCTATCTGCAAAAGCAGTTTATCTACATGCCTTAAAATCTCTGCTTGATTTGGGTAGGATGCTTTTGCTATCTCATCGCCGGCTTTTAACAAAGTAGATTTTAAATCCTGAGATAAAATCTCCCTAACGCCCTCATGTACTTCTAACTTTTGAGGGTTGCTAAATATAGCCAATTTTGAACTTATTGCAGCCATCTCCTTTAAAGGAGCAGGATTTGATTTTTCAACGGCTGCCTTTAGCGTATCTACTGCACCGCGAAGCTCTTGAGGAATTTTTTTATCTAAATGAGTATTTTGATCTACTGCTTTAAGAGACTCTACAATTTTAAAAAATGCATCAAGCAAGCCTTTTACTTCCGGTTTTGTACTCTGCTGCATCTGCACACTTAAGTTCTGCAGCGCATCTAAGAGTAGCGCGGGTTTAAAATTATCGCTACTTATCATTTTTGAAGATAGAAGGTGTTCAAGCTTACCGAGCTGCTTTTCAAAACTTTTTGTGCTTGTAATATCAGCACTTCTAAGCTGCTCTGATAGCTTTGAGACAATATTCTCAACCCCTTTTGCAAGCTGAGCCAAAGCTGTTTTTTCATCTTTTGGAGCTTGAATCAGCGCACTATTTGAAGCCTCTTTTAGCAGTTGAGTCCCTAGTAAATCCTTTATATTTTGAGTCAATGTTCTTGCCCCTAATATATCACTTTTTGCAATACTTTTCTCAAGTGATAAAAGTAGATTTTTTAGCTCAAGGTGTGGGTTTTGCACATTTTTAAGTTTTGACTCTAAAAAAACACCGCTATTTTCAAGTTTTTGCTTTAAAATCGGCTCGTTGAGCTCTTTCATGTTAAGAAGAAACTTTTGTAAAGTAGTCTCAATCGGTAAAGCAGTTTTTTCACTCTTAAGTGCGTTTAAAAGCTCTTTTACACTGCCGGATATATTGCCTAAATCTTTTAGTGTGGGATTGTTCTTTACAAGATTTAAAAGAGTCTCGTCTGAACCTTGAGCGCTCTGTTTAAAAAATGAGTTCACAATGGATTTTAAATCTTTCTCTTTTAAAAGGGTCTGCATCTCGCTTGGCGTGACCTCTTTTAAAACTACGCCAAGTGCCCTGTTCGTGTTTGGAAGAATTATGCCAAGCTGTTTATCTGCAGATAGATTAATCATACTAAAGTATATCATTTCTCTAGTAAAAATAAAAAGACGGCGGTAGGTTATTAAATAAAAATTGGTCTCCCCACGAGGAGTCGAACCTCGAGCTATCCCTTAGGAGGGGACTGCTTTATCCTATTAAGCGATGAGGAGAAATTTTAGAGAGTGAAATTTTAGCATTAAAAACTTTCAATATGCAAATAGAGTGCTTTTTTATACAATATAATCTTTATTCAAGTATAATTTCAAAAACAACTCCAAGGCTCTTACATGTCAAAAAAACCGACACTACTTCAGCAATTTCGCTCTTTTTATTTTCAGAACAATCCTCAAGATATAGAGCAGGCTATAGAGTATTTTGCGGTTTTTGGCGGGATGAGTTGGAGTGTTGATATGTCAAAGAGCCTTGAAGAGTTGATTGAGAGCAAGATTTTAAAAAACTATACCTATATTCATGGCGACATTACAAAAGTAACTCATAGCGACAAGATAAGCCACTTGCTTTTAAGTGCCGCTGCCGTTGGTGATGGACGGATTCACTCTGCGCTAAAGAGAGCGCGTATCTCAAGAGCTGAGGGCGAAGATGCTATTGATGCACTTTGCGATAAAGGAATTTTAAAAACCGAGTTCTCACTTGAGTCACCGCCGAATAGTGATGAGAAAGTAGATGAAAAACTAAGCTTCAACACTCCATTTATGCGCTTTTGGTTTGCCTTTGTATCGCCGTTTTTTAAAACTATAAAAGAGGGAGACTTCAAAGAGGCAAAAGAGTCCTTTGTTAACCGAAAGAGTGAATTTTATGAGCTTATATTTTTAAAGCTCTCACATGAGCTTGTAAAAAAAAGTTTCAATGATGATCCTATTGTAGAGATAGGAAGTTATTGGGATAGAAATACGCAGATAGATATTTTGGCAAAAACAAAGTCCGGCAAAGTTATTGCGGGTGCGTGCAGATACTCAAACCAAAAAGCAAAAAAGAGCTCTCTTACAAAACTACGCGAGCAGTGTCAACTTGCAGAACTTGCACCCGATATTAGCATAATCGTCTCAAAGGGCGGTTTTTCAAATGAGCTAAAAGCCCTAAAAGGCGAAAATGTAAAGCTTTTTGCTCTTAAGAGTTTTAAAACTCTCTTAGAAGATTTGAGCCAAAAAGATTTTATAGAGTGCGAGGGAAAAAGATATTAATAATTTAATCAATCTACTAACCAAAAAAACAGAGCTAAAGAAAGAGCATATTGAAAATATTTTAAAGCTTCTTGATGAGGGCTCTACCATCCCATTCATGGCACGTTACCGCAAAGAGATGACAGGCGGAGCCGATGATGAAGTACTTCGTGAGTTTGAGAGTATCTACATGAGTGCCAAAAAACTGCTTGAGCGTAAAGAGGAAATCTCAAGGCTAATTGCAGAGAGAGCCACTTTAACCAACGCAATAAAAAAGAGCATAGAAGAGGCTGAGAGCTTAAGAGTTTTAGAGGATATTTACCGTCCATATAAAGAGAAAAAGAGCTCACGTGCCGCAACTGCCATAGAGAATGGGCTTACACCACTTGCTGACATCTTAGAAAAAGCACGTCTTACTACGAGTGAGTTTAAATCAAAAGCAAAAGAGTTTGTAAAAGGCGGTGTTACTTCAGTTGAAGATGCTATCCAAGGAGCACAGGACATTTTAGCAGAGCGTTATGCCGATATACCTCGTGAACGTGAAGCCATCAGAAACGGTATGCTTCGTTTTGGTATTTTAGAAGTTAAAAAGAGAAAAAACTTTGATGAAAACGGAACTTTTAAAAACTTTGAAGGAAAAAGTGAAAAAGTAGCCTACATTCCATCTCACCGCTATCTTGCCATTATGCGCGGCGTAAAAGAGAGAGAGTTAAGTGTAAAGATAAGCATCGACATAGAAAAAATAGAAGCAAATATAAAAGAGTACAAAATCCCCCGTAATGCTTCAACATCAAAAGAGCTGCTTTTTGAAGCATACAGAGATGGACTAAAACGACTACTGCTTCCCTCACTTGAGAGAGAGGTTCACGTTGAGCTAAAAGAGAGAGCTGATAGTGCCGCAATCTCCGTTTTTGGCAAAAATCTAAATCAGCTTTTAATGACTCCTCCAGTTACAAAAAGAGTGATCTTAGGCGTTGATCCTGCTTTTAGAACAGGGTGCAAACTTGCAGTTATTGATGAGAACGGAAACTACCTTGAGTCATGCGTCATCTACCCGACCCAGCCGCAGAGAGATTATGAAAACTCTAAAAACAGAGTACTAACACTAACAAAAAAGTATAACATAACAGGTGTAGCCATCGGCAATGGAACAGGCTCAAGAGAGACTCAGGAGTTTTTTGCACGAATCAACAAAGAAGAGGGAGTAAAACTCAACTACACAGTTGTCTCAGAAGCGGGAGCATCTGTTTACTCCGCTTCTAAGATAGCCGCACTTGAATACCCAAATCTTGATGTAACAATAAGAGGCGCTATCTCTATCGCTCAAAGACTCCAAGACCCGATGGCGGCACTTGTAAAAATAGACCCAAAATCTTTAGGCATAGGGCAGTATCAACATGACGTTGACCAGAAACTTTTGGAAAAAAAGCTAACAGATGTAACTATTGATTTGGTTAACCGTGTAGGAGTAGACATAAACTCCGCCTCTCTCTCACTTTTATCTTATGTAGCGGGAATAGGCTCAAAAATTGCCCAAAACATCATAGCTTTTAGGGAAGAGAATGGAACTTTTAAAACAAAAGAGCAACTCTTAAAAGTAAAAGGATTAGGTAGAAAAGCTTATGAGCAGGCAGCTGGATTTATCCGCATAAAAGATGCAAAAAATCCCTTTGACAACAGCGGTATCCATCCAGAGAGTTATGAAGTTGCAAAGAAATTAATCGGCTTAGACTTAATAACGATAGATATCCAAGCTAAAGCAAAAGAACTTGGTGTTGGAGCTGAAACTCTAAAAGACATCATTAAAGAGCTTAGTAAACCCGGATTTGACCCAAGAGAAGAGCTGCCGCCAATTCCGTTTAAAGATGGCATAACAGATATAAAAATGCTTCGTGTTGGAAGTTTTGTCTCGGGAGTTGTGAGAAATATTGCAGATTTTGGGGCATTTGTGGACATCGGGCTTAAAAATGACGGAATGATTCATATCTCAAAGATGAGTGCAAAAAGAGTCTCTCATCCACTTGAAGTTCTCTCGCTAAATCAATATCTGCCTCAAATAGAGGTAATCTCGATAGATGAAGGAAAAGTTGGGCTTAGCCTTGTAGGCTAAGCAGTTAAAAACGAAGCATCAATCCTGCATAAAAGCCTGAAAAATCAATATCTAATTTTGCATCAACACCGCTCTCGTCAATGTCTAACTTTTGAACTCTATATCCAACTTCCAAAGCAGGCTGCACAACAGGAACAAAATCTAAAGTATAATCAACTTTTGCTCTAATATCATAAGCTGTAGAATCACCGGTTGTAACGTACTTTATATCAGACTCTAGACCAATCTCAGTTGATGGAATCTCAACTCTTACTCTTGCGTAAAGAAGAGGAATAGCAAAAGTCACACTATCGCTGTAGCCTAAAAATGGAGCTGAAGGCGCTGCCGTATAAGATGCATCAATGATTTTAATATCTAAACCCAAATCAAGCGTTACCCAACCCGTGTTATCAAGAATGTTATAGTAGGGAATAATATCGTACTGTTTCATGTCGTAAGAGAGAGTGGTAAAGTTTCCTGTACCGATATCAAAATCTTTAAACTGACCGCTTGCTGTGCCGTCATCCTCCATAGAGACATACTCGACTCTTAAGTTTGGCAAAACAGGAATCGGATGTTTTATAAGTAGCCAAATATAAGGCTCTGTAGAATCTTTTTTGCTTGAGGTATAGCTACCATCAGCTCCGCCGTCACTATAAGACGCGCTACCTTTTGAAGTTTGCAACCATGCACCCACACCCATCTCAACTCTTGCAATATCAGCCATAACGGTAGTGACGAAAACCGTACTGCAGACAAAAGTGTATAAAACTTTTTTCATATGTGAAATCCTTCTCTGTAGATAGGATTATTGTATCAAAATTTTGCTTGATTGATATAGGGCAAAAGCCCTATAGTAAAGAAGAAGGAGAAGTTTGTATAATTAGTTAGCAGCAGCGATTGCAGCGTCGTAGTTTGGCTCTTCTGTGATTTCAGGAACAATCTCTTTGTAAGTAACGATTCCATTTTCGTCAACAACAAAAATTGCTCTACATGTAACACCCGCAAGAACAGAACCGCCAAGTAGTACGCCATAAGCGTTTGCAAAGTCTTTATTTCTAAAGTCAGATGCAACAGTTAACTTGTCAATTCCCTCTGCAGCACAAAATCTACCAGATGCAAATGGTAAGTCCATAGAGACAACAGTAGTTTTAACGCCCTCTAATTTAGAAGCTTTTGCATTGAAGTTACGAGTCTCAGTAGCACATACGCCTGTATCTAGAGAAGGAACAACTATGATTAGTTGCTTAACGCCTTGAGCGCCACCAACTACTACATCGCCTAAACCATCTGAGTTTACAACTGTTACTTCCGGTGCTTTATCACCAACATTTACTTCATTTCCTAATAGTTCTACGTCTGTACCTTTGAATTTTGTAGTTGCCATTTTTATTCCTTAATTTTATTTTAAACGATATTGGAAGTAATTCCGCCATCTATGCTAGCCGTTAAGGCACTAAAGCTTGACACATTCATGTCAAATATGATTTATTACTTTTTGTGAAAGAAGTATATTTGAAATGAAATAATTTTGCTCTTAACTTAGAAAAAATGCATATTACGCCAAGAATTTTTTAAGCTAAATGACACTTTTAGGACAAACTTCTAGTTCGTCAAGCGAGCTAAACATACCTTTTTCATACATCTCAACTCCGACTCTCCCTATCATTGCGGCATTGTCTGAGCAGTATTTAAGTTCGCTTAATAGCAAACCTGCCTTATACGGCTTTAGTAGCTCCTCTATCTGGGAACGAAGATATAAGTTTGCACTAGCTCCGCCTACTATAGCAAAAGTTTTTGGCGGAACTGCTTTAAAATATTTTTTTAGCTTCTGTATAATATGCGCTGTTGCTATATGCTCAAATGAAGCGGCTATATCTTTAAAGTCATCCTCATTTGCTGCTTCTATAGCTAGCCTGACCGAGTTTTTTAGCCCAGAGTATGAAAAGGCTATAAGTGGCGACTGATGAAGCGGAACGGTAAAGTTGTATCTTTTTCTATCTCCACCCTTTGCTAACTCTTGAATCAAAGGACCACCGGGATAACCAAGGTTCATCATTTTAGCAACCTTATCAAAACTCTCGCCGAAACTATCATCCATACTCTTTGCAATCGTTTTTATCTCTTGTAGGTTTTTTACTTCCATAACCTGAGTATGCCCGCCTGAGACCAGCAAAACCGTCAAAGGGAACTGAGTCTCTTTCTCTATAAAGAGCGAGTAGATATGTCCTATGAGATGATTTACTCCGATGATTGGTATATCTAGAGCGATAGAGATGGCCTTTGCCATAACAACACCCTCAATAAGTGTGACTGTAAGCCCCGGTGAAGATGTGACTGCAACCGCCTTTAGCTCTTTAAAGTAAGGCTTACACTCCTCTAAAATCTTTGGAAGTGCCTCTGCATGAAGCCTAGCCGCAAGCTCTGGAACAACCCCGCCATAAACAGAGTGCTCCAACTCTTGAGATATCTTTTTATGAAAAAGAAGCTTTTTTGTCGCTATCTCTGTAATTGCTATGGCGCTGTCGTCACATGAACTCTCTATGCTTAGTATCATTTTTACTCTTTTGTACTCTTTTTATCCCAAATAGCCAAACCTATTGCTACAACAATAAGCAGACCAAACATTACTCCCCAAGTAAGCAAATCGCCTCCACTTGCAGCCTTGTCAATATTTTCCGTCATCTATACTTTCTCCAAAATATGCAAATACTCAAAAGTACTATTTGCAGTATGGTTTCTGTTTTGGGTCTTGTCTGCTTTAAATCTTTGGTACTCTTTGGTTTTTAGATCATACTTCCCATATTTTTCCATAATAGCTCTTGTTTGTTCACTGCTCATCAAACCTTCATTGTTATAACTCAAGAAGATATATTTAAAATCAGCATTTTTGATAAGATCCTCAAAACTTTTAGCTACTTCTTGTTTTTTACAGTAGTTTGAGCGGTTATACTCTCTCATCCCTGTTTTACCCTTTGGAACAAACTCATCATAGAGAGCGATAGTGTTTAAGAGATGATAGTTTGCACTATACTGCCTTTGATTGTAAGGCGGATCAAGATACAAAATATCTCCTTGAATCTTTTTTATCAGCTCGTTGCTATCGCTTTTATAAACTTCATGAGGGTTATCGTTAAGCTCAAAGTGTGCGCTCTGTAGTACCAACTCTTTTTGTGCCGATTTTTTTAAGTGCTTCAAGTATGCTCCATAGACAGAAGCTGTATTTGCGACTTTGTCGGCACTTTCAAGTAAAGAAGCCAGCAAAAAATAGTACAAATCATCTTCTATTTTTTTTCTCTCACTCCACTCTTTTAATTTTGTTCTAATAGTATCTATCTTTTTACCGTTTTCATCACTAAAGTATTGTCTCTGGCTTCCGCTACCCATACAGTAATGATTGTAGATAAAGCCGCTATCAATTAGCTTTAAAGAGTTTAGCTCTTCAATAAACCCTTCTTTACCCACTATCTCTTCGTGATTTTCAATATAGTTTTTATTGAGCACAAAACTATAATCTTCTAGATCATTGCTTATTACTTTTTTTACATCTTTTTTAAAAGTGCGCCCGACTATCCCCGTTCCTGCAAAAATATCGCAAAATACTTTTTGAGACAAATCACTCCCTACGGCTTTTGTGATTTCTTCTTTTAGAAATGATGCTAGTTTAAATTTTGAGCCTATATAATTCATTTTTTTATATATCTTCTAACTTCTTCATCAAGAGCAAACACTTCATCTACACTTTTTGGCACGGCATCGAACTTCTCATACGCTTTTATAATGTTTTTTGCTATATCCATAAAACCTATCTCACGAGCTATAAACTTCTCTATTGCCACTTCGTTTGCGGCGTTTATGACCGTTCCTCTTGCAGGATTTTTTAAGAGCTCCTCTTTTATCTGCCAGATTGGGTATCTATCGGTTGTGATTTGGCGAAACTCTAGGGAGCCTACTTTTAACAAATCTACATGAGGGAGTATATTCTCTTCCATCTTAGCGTTAAGTGCAAAAGCTATAGGGAGCTGCATACTTGCATTTGCAAAGTGCGCCGTAGTCGAGCCGTCTTTAAAATCTATGAGCGCGTGAATGAGTGATTTAGTCTCGATGATAGCGTCATATCTGCCCTCGCCAAATAGCCATCTTGCCTCCAAGAGTTCAAACATCTTGTTCATCATAGTTGCACTATCTATGGTTATCTTTTGTCCCATCGACCAGTTTGGATGTTTTTGTGTGTCCGCTAGAGTCGCGTTTTGAAGCCTTTTTATCTCCCAGTCACGAAATGCTCCCCCGCTTGCAGTTATAATCATCTTCTCTACGGGTCTGTTCTGCATCAAGTACCAAAGTCCAAAGTGTTCGCTATCAATTGGTTGAATTTTTGAACTCTCTATGAATGCTCCGCAAGCCACAAGCGACTCTTTGTTTGCAAGAGCCACTCTTTTGCCGTATTTAAGCGCAGTAAGTGTCGGCGGTAATCCTAAGAAACCGACAAGCGCATTTACGACTAGCTCGCTACTTGAATCTTCTATAACTCTCAAAATAGCATCTTGCCCATAAAAAACATTTTTATGATTCACTTTTGAAACATCTGCTTTATCGGCGATAACTACAATTTTTGGGTTGTGCTCTTTTATCTGCTTGTTTAGTAGTTTAATATTGTTTCCAGCGACTAAAACCTCAACACTAAGTGAGAATTTTTTTGCCAT
>NZ_JALOAA010000059.1 GCF_023229025.1 Sulfurimonas sp. | reverse complement strand
CTCATCTTTGCTTTTAAAACTAACAGGTACTGTTCTATCAATTGCCAGAAAGTCATGGCACTCTATGTTTTTGCTCTCGCACACACCTAACGTAAAGGCAGATAAACACCTCTGCATGCAGTATGCTGAGCTTGCCATGGTAAATAATGATAGATGGGACAAAATCACCCCAAAACTAAAATTATACATAGAGCCTGATGTGTTTGAAAAACCGACAATGGGCATTAATGCAGGAGCGACTTATGGAAGTGCTAAGAGATGGTATCCCGAGAGATTTGCCCGCGTTGCAGGCGAGTTTAGCGACAGGTACGATATAATAATTTTTGGCGGACCAAACGAAGTGGAGATGGCAAATGAGATAGAATCATCTCTTGTGGCTTCAAATATAAAAAACTATAAAAATTTAGCAGGCAAGACAAACATTAAAGAGTTATGCTCTCTTATTGGAGGATGCTCTCTCTTTGTGACAAACGACAGTGGACCGATGCATGTAGCCGCTGCATATGGCGTACCGACAGTCTCGATTTTTGGACCTACCAAGCATACGGAAACTTCACAATGGATGAACGAAAAAGGCTCTATTGTAAGACATGAGATGGATTGTTCACCATGTATGAGAAGAGAGTGTCCACTCGGTCATCATGACTGCATGAAAAGCATTACAGCTTCTGAAGTGATAGAGGCTGTAAAAAAACTAAATATTTAGATTAAAAGAGAAACTTAAAACCGAAATATATCGATTCATTATACTCTACATCTCTTCGTTCATAATTAGTATCCATATGCCTATATCCAAGCGTAATAAAGCCATTTTTTATAGCCTCTGCCTCTAGGTTTATGCGGTACTCCAAATAATTATCAGCTTTATCTAGAGATAGAACCTCAGGCGCAGCGTATATGCTAGCTCCTATATAAAACGGCACGTTTGAGCTAAAAGGTAGCTTGTAAGAGGCTTCAACTCCAAGCGGAATAGAGACAAAATCTTTGGTATGGTTTAGTTTAACACCAAGCCCCAATCTAAAATCACTATCTACTTCTCTTTGCATCAAAAAACTTACTTCTTGATAATCATCAATAGATCCAACATCACTATGCCTCTCATCGGCATTTAAATATCTTGCACCCAAAAAAATCGTATCCGGCTCAACACTTTCATTAAACTGACCCATATCTAGTCTTACAGAGAGCTCTAAATCTGAATTATTTATATTTACCTCAGCGCTATGCATAGCAAACACAGATACAGCACTAAGTGCCACTAATACTACTTTTTTAAACATTTAACTCTCCTTGGATTTTCTTAATTGTTATAGTTGTACTTTTTCCATCAACAAAGTCAACAAGCTTCAACTCCCTAGCAAACTCTGTTCCGACGACATTTTTGCCCTTATAATCACCGCCTTTTACAAGAGTGTCCGGCATTATCATTTTTATAAGCTCATGCGGAGTATCTTCCTCAAACGGGACAACGAAATCAACCGCCTCAAGCGCTGCTAGAAGATAAGCTCTATCATTTGCAACATTGATAGGACGAGAAGGCCCTTTAAGGCGAGAGACCGACTCATCTGAGTTTAAGCCCACTATCAAAACATCTCCAAAGCTTTTTGCCTCCTGAAGATACTTTACATGCCCTACATGTAAAATATCAAAGCAGCCGTTTGTGAAAACAATTTTTTTACCGTTACTTCGGTAACGATTTACGACTGCTTCTATCTCCTCAAAACTTTTTATATGCGCATCAGATGTACTCTTATGGAGAGTTGCTTCATACTCCTCTATCTCATCAAGAGTAACTGTTGCAGAGCCTATTTTGCCGACAACTACACCCGCAGCAAGGTTGGCAAAAGCAGCTGCTTCATCTATACTTCTGTTTGCACTTAACGCAAAAGCGATAGAGGCTATTACAGTATCTCCGGCTCCTGTTACATCAAAAACCTCTTTTGCAACTGTAGGAAAAACTCTCATGCTGTCATCATACGTAGCAATTCCATCCTCTGATAGCGTAATCAAGGATATTGCCAAATTGCACTCTTTTTTTAATTTTTTAAGCGCCTCTTGGAGGGTTTCTTTATCTATGATGTCTATATTTGTAGCCTGCATAGCCTCTTTTTTATTTGGAGTTAGAAGATATGCGCCTCTATATTTCGTATAGTCGCTCCCTTTTGGGTCAACAAGAACTTTTATCCTGTTTTTATTACAAAGAGTAATAACTTCATGACATAGAAAGTCACTTAAAACACCTTTACCGTAATCTGAGAGTATTACCGCATCAAACTCATTTATTGTACCAATCAAAGAGCTTAAAATTTTATCCGCTATCTCTTTGTGAATCTGATCTTTACTCTCTTTATCATATCTAAGCACCTGCTGCGAACTTGCTATAACACGGCTTTTTTTTGATGTTTTTCTATCTTTTTGGGTAATTATCTTACCCGTATCAACATCTATTTTTTTTAACATTTCAAGAAGTTCTCTACCGTTATCATCCTCACCTATTACGCTGCTAACACTTACTATTGCACCCAGTGCTTTTAAGTTATTTATAACGTTTCCAGCACCGCCAAGGAGAGTAGTCTCCTTTGATATATCGACAACTTGTACCGGAGCTTCAGGGGAGATTCTCTCACAACTTCCCCACAGATAGTGATCTATCATCAAGTCACCGATAACTAAAATATTTGGAGTGAAATTTTTTAATCTTTCCATCTATTTAACTTCTTCTTCATACACTCTTTTAATCTCTTTTACGTATGCTTTAATTCCATCTTCCATCTCAAATTTTGGCTCATATCCAAGCATCTCTTTTGTCAAAGCAATATCAGCCTCTGTATGAAACTGATAGCTCCCGATAAAAGGATTTTTAATATACTCACATCTCAAATCAGTGCCAAGCTCATGCTGCAAAATATCTACAATATCTTGAAAACTTCTCGCCCTGCCTGTTCCTACATTGTAGATTCCACTTCTCTTTGGGTTCATCGCTTTTATATTTGCTTGGATAACATCTTCTATGTATATAAAATCTCGTAAAATCTTATCACTATCTTCAAAGAGACGCGGATTTTTGCCTGAGAGTATCTGATGTCCAAACTGCAAAATCATAGAGGCAGTCGTATTTTTAAAGTATTCCCTCTCTCCGTAAACATTAAAATATCTGAGCCCAACTATTGAGATATCACTTTTTTCTATATACTCACGGCTTAAATTATCCATAGTTAGCTTTGAAAATCCATAAACATTTTGCGGTGCTTCTTCCCCTACTTTTTGTGGAGAGGCTGCATTTCCGTAAGTTGCCGCAGATGATGCATATATCATATTTGCACTATGTTTTATTGCCAAATCCAGTAAGTCTTTATAAGCATTAACATTTGTTCTTATCATCAAATCCTGCTCAAGCGCAGTTGTGTCAGAGATGGCAGCTTCATGAAAAATATAATCAAACTTATAGTTTAATTCCAAATTAAACAGCAACTCTTTGTCATTAATATCACCGCTTATTATCTCGCCGTCAAAACCAATTAGGTTTTTAAAATGACCAAAACTTTTAAGATTTCCATTTGATAATTTCTCCCCGCTTCTAAAGCTGTCTAAAACAACTACTTTTGCATCGGGATGATTATTCTGAAAATAAAGTGCCAAGTTTGAGCCTATAAAACCGGCACCACCGGTTATTAAGATTGTTTTATTACTTAAATTATCATCTATGTATCTCATTTGCACACCAAAACCTATAATATTTAATAAAATGATAACAGATATATCATTAACGTCTATTTAAGACTAAAATCATTATAATTTGTACGAAATTTAAAAAAGGGTATAAAAATGAAAAAAATTGTTATGTCAATTGTTGCTTTAACTGCAACTACTGCTTTAATGGCTGAGGTTAACGCTGGTGCATGTACTGGTTGCCACGGTGCTGACTGGAGCAAAGCTGCTCTTGGAAAATCTAAAGATGTTTCTCAAATGAGCAAAGCGGATATCGCTGCTTCACTTATAGGCTACAAAGACGGTAGTTACGGCGGACCGATGAAAGGTCTTATGAAAGGTCAAGTTGACAAATATTCAAACGAAGAGCTAGAAGCTTTCGCACAAACAATCGGTAAATAATTTTACCTGAATTGCCCGTTGTGGCAATTCTCTACACATTCTTTCCCTATATACAAATATAAAAAATTCTAATACATTATTAAGACACCTTTAAGAATAAACTCATTACAATTTGTCTGAATTTAAAAAAAGGGTGTAAAAAAATGAAAAAAATTATTATGTCAATAGTTGCTTTAGGTGCAACTACTGCTTTAATGGCTGCTGTAAATGCTCAAGCTTGTGTCGGTTGTCACGGTGCTGACTGGACAAAAACTTCTATGGGGAGCAAAAATGTTGCTGAAATGAGCAAAGCAGATATCGCTGCTGCTCTTAAAGGTTACAAAGACGGTAGTTACGGTGGAGCAAAAAAAGCTCTTATGGTAGGTCAAGTTTCTAAATATTCTGACGAAGAGTTAGATGCTTTTTCACAAACGATAGGTAAGTAGTTTACCTCCTGAGTTGCCAGCCTTGGCAACTCATCCTCTACTCTGGTTTATAATTTTTCTTTAAATCTTTTTTCTTCTGTTCTTGTGCTACAGCATCATTTAAATCTTCTTCACCATCATACTTTGCAGCATTTAAAAACTTCTCTTCATCATCAAACTGACCATTTTTAATTGCCCATAAAAATGCAAAAAGTGCAATAGCCCCTAAAAAAATAGAGACTCCAAGCATCATAATTATTACCCAGTTATCCATTATCTACTACTCCATTTATAACGTATTCTCATTGAGTTGCCAACTACCAAGAGCGAACTTAACGACATTGATATTGCAGCAAAAAGAGGTATGATGTATCCTGCCATAGCTAACGGTATTGTTACGGCATTATACACTAATGATATTAAGAGGTTTTGCTTGATTAAAGTAAATGTTGTTTGACTAATTTTAAAAGCTTCATTTAATGACTTCAATGAATCATCTAACAGCACAACATCTCCAACTTCTACCGCTATATCACTTCCACCTCCCATAGCTATCGCAATATCTGCTGATGCTAGTGCCAAAATATCATTAACACCATCTCCAACCATAACTACCTTTTTCCCATCACTATGAAGCTTATTTATATACTCTGCCTTATCTTGAGGAGTCTGTTCATACAAGAAACTCTTTATTCCTACCTCATTAGCAATACTTCTTGTTATATTCTTATGATCTCCGCTTAAGAGTATGACTTCAATTTTATTCTTTTGCATGTTTGCCATTAACTCTTCTATGCCATCTTTAATTTTATCTTTTAGCTCATATATAGCTACAAGTTCATTATCTATCACAAAATAAAAAGCTGTCTCCTCAGCACTATAATCAACATCTATACCATTTTTCTTAAGAAGCTTTAAATTTCCTCCTAGAAGTTTCATGCCCTTATATTTTGCCTCTATACCTTTTGCCGGAACCTGAGTGTACTCATCAAAAACTATCTCTTCTTTATCTTCTAGTTGCGCTTTTATATATTTTGAAACTCCATTTGATATTGGATGCTTAGAAGATTCAACTAGTGAATAGAGTAACTTTCTATCAAACTCCTTGCGGATGCTCTCTCTTATTACCTCCGGCTTTCCTATGGTTATAGTTCCCGTCTTATCTAAAACGAGAGTATCTATGCCTGCCATTGTCTCAAGTCCCGCAGCTTCTTTAAAGAGTATCCCTCTTGAAGCACTTATACTAAGCCCAACTAGTGTAGCTACAGGAGTAGCAAGAGCTAGGGCACATGGGCATGCTATTATTATAACGGATATACCTACCATAAAAGAGGTCTCAAAACTATTTGGCCAAAACCACCATCCTAAAAATGTAATTAATGCTAAAAGTAAAATTACTGATGAGAAATGTTCAGATAGTCTGTTTGCCATTTGCTGTATTTTTGGCTTTTTATTTATTGCGGACTCTAATAGCGTGACTATATTTGATAGTGTGGAGTGTTTAAAATCTTTAGTTGCCATAAAATGTATATCTGCATCTATGCTAGTAGTACCGCTAACAACGCTCATTCCAACACTTTTATAAACAGGATTACTCTCTCCGGTTAGACTTGACTCATCAAAAGAGCCTTGCCCTTTAATAACTTTACCATCTAGCAAAACCCTCTCTCCGGAAGATATTAAAACAGTGTCACCTACTTGGACATCATCAAGTTTACAAAGAGAGATAACACCGTCTTTAACAATCTTAACTTCACTAGGAATATTTTTCGTAATCATATCAAGAGTATCAGACGCACTTTTTTTACTCAAAACTTCTAAAAATTTCCCAATTAACACAAAAGTTATTATCATACTTACAGAGTCAAAATAGGCTTCACCGCGCTGCATTATCGTTATATATATTGAGTAGAAATATGTAAGAAGTGCCCCCGTTGCAACGAGCAAGTCCATATTTACCGTATTTGCTTTTAATCCATAGTAAGCGCCTCTGAAAAAAACCCACCCACTATAAAAAAGAACTGGTGTTGAGAGAATCCACTCTGCGATATTTAATATCGTTTTTACATCCTGCGCTATTCCACTAAAGTATCCTGCATACTGTGCAACTGCTATCCACATGATATTCATAGATGCAAAAATGGCAACAGCCATTTTTAAGTAGTACTCTTTTCTCTCCTTGTTGACATACTGCTCTTGTGTCATTGCATCATATGCAAAAGCGTCATACCCTATAGCTCTTATCATATCTATTATTTTTGAAAGCTTTACGACATCATCTGCCCATACAATTGTTGCTTTATTGTTAGTAAAATTAATATTAGCCTCTACAACACCATCCATCTTGCTTAATGCTTTCTCATTTAGCCAAACGCATGCAGAACAGTGTATTCCTTTTATAATTAGAGAGACTTCATTAAACCCGTCACTGTTTACTTTTACAAAAGTATCTCTAAAAGATTCTGTGTCAAAACTCGCTGAATCCAAATAGCTCTGAGGAGGAGGTGCTAAGGCTGTGTTTTTACTTTTTTCATAAAAACTTTCAAGTCCTTGGTCCTTTAAAAGATGATAAACTCCTTGGCACCCATTACAACAAAAATTAAGATTGCCATCTTTTATCATAGCAGATGAATCAAATTCTAAGTGGCAGTGTGAACATAAAACTTTATTTGGCAACTTCAAACTTCCCAAATTTTGTATTCTTGTAAATTTTATCCCATGGTTCTACATGTCCGCTCATGCAGATATAGACTCCGTTTTCTTGTAAAGCCCTTGTAAAACCGATTGCAATTCCAAGGTTAAGAGTCGCCTCTATATTGTCTATCTCAAAAGGCTTCATTGCACCGATGAGAACTATCTTTCTATCATCGAATATTTCAGCTAAGAACTCAGCACTTAAATGCATGGTGTCTGTTCCATGTACAATAATAAAGGTATCATCTTCGGATTCCATTATAACTCTTGCAAGCATCTTTCTATCGTCCATCGTCATATCTAGACTATCTTTATATATAAGACCGGCTAAATCATATTTAACATCCATACTTTTTAAAATATTCTCAATCGCTTCATTGTTGTATGGAATCTCTAATTTGCCGTTTAATGGATTATATTTTTTATTAAATGTACCGCCGCTATTTAGTATTAACACCGTATATTTCCTCTAATTTTGAAACTACTCTTGTAGCTTTTGATTTTTTATGTAAATTTGCTTCATCAAAAAGATAACTCTCTTTAATGCCTGAACGTACTGCTGCTTCAATATCACGCTCTTTATCACCAATTAAAACTGATTGTCTCAAATCTATATCTAACTCTTTTGCAGCTTTAAGTATCATGCCCGGTTCTGGCTTTCTGCAATCACACTCTCCTGAAATATCCGGGTGGTGAGGGCAGTGGTAAACTTTTGTAATTTTAATCCCCTCAGCTGCAAACTCTTTAATCATCCATGATGTCAACTTATTAAAAGCAAATTCACTATAATAACCTCTTGCAATACCGGATTGATTAGTAACTACGACAATTATATAACCGAGATTCTGATAATATCTACATAACTTAAATATATTTTCTATAAATTTGAAATCTTCAATTTTATAAAGATAGTTAAGCTCAACATTGATGACACCGTCTCGATCTAAAAAAAGTGCCTTATTCATAAAATATTAACTAACACCATCGCCAAAAATCTCTTTTTCAATTATGTCACATATAATATGCCCAATAAGAATATGTGACTCTTGTATCCTAGGAGTAGAATCTGATGGTACTACTAGTGCGATATCAGCTATTTTTGCCATCTCTCCACCACCTTTTCCGACTAAGGCAATTGTCTTAATGCCTTTTTGCTTTGCAACTTCAAATGCATTTATTATATTTTTAGAATTTCCGGAAGTTGAGATGCCGATAAATATATCCCCCTCTTGCCCCATGCCCTCTAATTGGCGGGAAAACACTTTATCATACCCGTAATCATTTCCTATTGCCGTTAGATTTGATGTATCTGTAGTAAGTGCAAGAGATGGGATAGAGGGTCTGTCAAATCCGTATCTGCCGACAAGTTCAGCAGCTATATGCTGTGCATCAGCCGCACTTCCTCCATTTCCTGCAAGTATAGTCTTATTTTTACCTCTGTAAAGCTTAACACACAATTTACACACTTCTACAATTTTATTTAATAACTCTTCATTTTCATAGATAGCTTGTTTAGTTTCATATGATTTTTTAATCTGATTTTTTATGTAATTTTTCATCTAATATCCTAAAATAATATATAAAATAATACCATATAATCAATTATTAAAGCCTCAAGAGTAAATATAAAATATTATAGCAATATAGCAGTTTTTTTATCAAAGAGTCATTCTAAACTCAACTACCATCATTATGAACCCGTTCTGTCATTCTGAACTTGATTCAGAATCTAATTAATAAAATAAAATTTTTGAAAAGAAATTGTAAGAAGTAAAGATTAAATTAGAAGTAAAAATGATCAACTAGGCAGCGACCTACATTTCCACACCTGAAAGGTGCAGTATTATCAGCGATGAG
>NZ_JALOAA010000058.1 GCF_023229025.1 Sulfurimonas sp. | reverse complement strand
AACATCCGAATAGTACGTAATGCCATCAAGTGTGATGCCGTCTTTTTGAACGGTTCGGTAAAATGCAGGTAAGAGAGCGATTTTAATCGACTCCCTATCTTCTACAATCGGCGGCAAGCCTGTACCCGGATTTTCATCATCGCCAAAGATGCCTAAACTGTATTTTTGTCTCGGTGTCATGCCTATTCCATGATGTACACGGTTATGATAAACATTGACGATAAACTCCGTGAGCCACTTTGTTATCTCATCAAGGCTAAAAGTTGCGTTTTTGATGGAATCATACTCAGCTTTTTCGGATATATTAGAAAATGTAGTACCTGGTAAATTATGAATTTCTTTATTTATAGTCAAAAAAATCCTCTCTACGTGGCTTCCGTATTGTGGTCTTCCAACGGGTCTTCGAACCATAGTCATGCCAAATTCATCACAGACTCTTTGCATATCAAGCCCAATGAGATCTTTGCCGTTATCGACCGCATATTTTGAAGGAATCCCGTATATTTCCCACTCACCTTTAACATCATACTTTTTTAGAAAATCATCTTTTGGTAAAAAAGCATTGTAGAGACACTGACTTACACTGAAATATCCGGGCGCTTGCAAGGAGAGATAAAACCCTGCTACCATTCTGGAATATACATCAATCGCCAGTGTTAAATAAGGTCTTCCAAGAGGTTTTCTTGAGTGGGAGTCAACGAGTATAATATCAAGCGGAGTATGATCGATTTGATACACTTCAAGAGGAAAGTCTCCCTCTGGATATTCCCCTTCAAAATTTCCATATTTTTCATTCGCTTTTTTTGCACTAAAGCGTTTTTTTAGAGCAAATTTTGGATCGATTGTTTTTATCCTATTGCGGACAGTGTTTTCATGTGGAGCGGTTATGTTAAGCTTCTTGCATTCTGCTTTAATGGTGTTGAAGATTTTAGGAAAACCGATTCTTTGTTTGGTAAGATAGAGCTCTTCTATAACATCTTCAATGATCTTATTTGTCAAAGGCTCTATGCGACTTCCTTTTTTGCCGCGCTTATGTTTGCTTGAGATAAGTGAACTGATTTTTTCTGATTCTTCATAGGTCTTTATCCAACGATAGACTGTCATAGCAGTCACTTTGTACTTAGCAGCTACCTCTTCAACTTCGTTACGTGACTTTTTTCTAAAGACGAGCTCTTTAATAGCATCGTATTTCTTTTTTGCTTCACTCCACTCCTCATCCGTATAGCTGTCTAGTTGCGTTTTTTCTTCTTGAGGCTTTGAAGATAGATCTTGTATTTTTACATTGATAATTTCAGCTTGATTGTCTGTTGGAGCTATGGAGAGGGTGTGGAAGTTGACTGCTTTTAGAATGATGTGTTCTTTGTTATTGTAAAAAACTTTTGAACCGATGGATAGGTCTAATTTACTCATGAATTTCTCCTTATAAGGATAAGAGAAGACATGGTAATCTTTTTGTGCATGTCTATCAGTGAAGGTTCCTTGAATATCTTGTGCCAAAGATATGGAAGTATCCGCAATTGTTCAGTTTGATTGGTTGATAAAAGTTCTAAAAATGATTTGATAGAAATGGGCTCAGAAAGCTTATTGATATTCTCCAATATTTTATTGGTCATAGTACTGTTTTCAGAGATAAAAGCATTTTTATAGAGAAAAACACAGTTTTTGAAATATATTTGGTCTATTTGTGCATCTGTAAATGTTTCAAAAGGAATAAACATCTGTCGAGCTATTTCTTCTTTTAAAACAGATATCTTATGTTGTAGTTGTGGATCAGAGTCCAAATCACTTTGATATTTGACTTCAAAGATTTTTTGAGAGCCGTCTTTGTATGTAACCAATACATCAGGAGTGTATCTCGTGTTTTTTGCTTTCAGCTGATAGTTGATTTTAAGAGGCTGTTCTTCAAATGAAACAACATCTCTATCGAACTCTAACAACATAAAAAAGTCTCTTTCTAAAATTGATTCAAAAGCTAACTGCTTGTTGTTTTTGTAGCTTTTAAAATATCCGACACAAGAGATGTAGCTCTTCTTTATTTTTCTGACACTCATAAAATAATTATATCAAAATTAAAAATAATTTCAGATGTAAATTTAATAACATTTGTTATTGTAAAAATAAATAAATTTACATCTTATTTTTAAGTAGAATAACATTATTTGATATAACTCTTTAAAAACGGATATAATAAACAGAAAAAAATAAAGGTTAAAAATGACATTATATGATTTCGCTAATTGTGGTCGTTTTGATGAAAAAATTATAAAATTAGAAGAGATGTCTATGGATGAGAATTGGGGGTCCCCTGTTGGTAATAAAACACACCCCGTCTTGCACAATTACATAGCACATTATTTTAAAAAAGTTTATGATGATGATTTGATTAAATACTCAAAAGACCAAAATGGAAATAAAATAGCTTGCTTTAATACGGGATTGTTAACATCTCATTTTGATGATATATATGCATATTTTGAAGAGAATCAAACTGGTAGACAAAAATGGTTTTTAGCCGCATTTGTAAATAGTAGTTCATATAAATTGTCTACTTTTGATGAGCTGCCTGATATTGTTAAATTTTTTAATTCTATTGATGATCTGTTCTATGACACTTCCCTTGAACTTAGAATTAATGCTGAACACATAGTTAAAGACAATTTTGAAAGATTTCCTGAAACATTAAAAACTTTTCCTGAGCCAGTTTTAATTAATATGATAGAAGGAGCTTTAAAATCTACGGCTAAAAGGATTAGAAGGAATTATAAGACTGCGGTACCACAATATTTTAACAATCAAATTCAATTTTTAGTACCGTTATGTTTAACTGACATCATAAAGCCAGACATAGTTATTACTGTATATAAAAGAGAACAGCATTATTATGGAGCTACATGCTTAACTATGGATATGGCATATAATAATGCAAGACTACTCGTAAAACCTGAAAGTGATTGGCTTATATTAGAGTAGTGTACTAAAGTATTATTAAGCTTATATAAGTACAATTACAGCATAGATTTATTAAAGAGAGATTGACGCTTAAGTTTGCGTTAAAAGATTGAGGCTGAAATACATACCGTGTATTAAAGTTTTTTGAGGTAGGGGCTTTTATATTTGCCTCTGCCAACACTATTCAAAACTTGCAATTTTAAAATAATCCAACTTTTATTATTCATAAATATCATGTTTAGTTTTATTGAAAAATATTTCTAAAATAGTTTTTACTTCAATAACATTAATTCTTGTAAATGACAATAAAAAATAGTAATATCTCAAAATTGATATTTGAAGTTGATTGTTACGCCTTTTTTTAATATACTCATAGCATTAAAAAAAGGAGTTCATTATGTCAAAAGTAGTTTTAATCACAGGTGCAACCTCTGGAATGGGTGCGGTTACTTCAAAGCTCTTAGCAGATAACGGTTATATCGTTTATGCAGGCTCAAGAGACAAGAGTGCAGCAGGCGGCGAGGGCAATATAAAAAATATCTATATAGATGTTACAAAAACAGATAGTATTAAAAAAGCGGTAGATACTATCATTCAAAATGAGGGTAAGGTTGATGTTCTTGTCAACAACGCGGGCTACGGGCTTTTAGCAACCCTTGAAGATGGTACGGACGAAGAGATTTTTAATCAGTTTGATGTAAATGTATTTGGTCTTATAAAAACTACAAGAGAAGTTCTGCCTTACATGAGAGAGGCAAAAAGTGGAACTATTATTAACATAAGCTCATTTCTGGGCAAGATGGGGCTTCCTCTACTTTCACACTATAACGCTTCAAAGTATGCTGTTGAGGGAATAGTTGACTCTCTTAGATTTGAGACGCTCCCTTTTGGTATAAGAGTTCACTCAGTTCAAGCTGGACTATTTGGTACAAACTTTGTAAAAAAAGGTTTGGTCGCAAATGCAAAAACAACAAATGAAGACTCCCCATATAAAGAGCTAGTTGCGCATTTTGTTCCTATAGTTGCAAAAGCGATAAACGAAGGACCTTCTCCTGAGCCTATCGCAGATGCAATTAAGATGATTATTGAAGATGAAAATGCTCCAATTGCCGTGCCGGTAGGTGTAGAGGCAACGACATTTGTTCCAATGAGAAAAGAGTTAAGTGATGAGGAGTTTGAGCTAAAGATAAAAGAGACCTTTGGCTTATAGATGAAAAAACTGCTCTTTTACTCAATTCTCATAGCTATTGTCGTAATTAGCACGCTACTAACAATATCTATTGTTGTACCGTTAAAAGATGCACCTGAGTATAGTGATGAGAAGTTAAGAGAGCTAGCTTTAGATAAAGGCCTTGAGCCTGTTCCTGCTTCATTTGAAAAGCTCCTAGAGCTGTTTGATACCGATGCTAATCCTATGACACCGCAAAAAATTGCTCTTGGCTCTTTACTATTTTTTGATACTAACCTCTCAAAAAACAAAAAGACAAGCTGTGCGACTTGTCACTCTTTTGATAAAGATCTTAAAAATCAAGGCGCTCTTTTAAAGGTGTTAAAGACAAACACTAATGAGATTTCAGATTGTGCGGCTTGTCATCTACAAGATCAAAGCGGAGTAGATAGATTTACGTTTTCACAGGGTGATGCAGGAGTTATGCATCCAAATCTATTAAATACACAAACTATTTTAAATGCATCATTGGCAAAATATTTTACATGGAGCGGTGAGGTTGGAAGCCTTAAGCAGCAGAGTGCCAACTCATTTTTGACCGACTACAAGATGAATCTCACATCAGCAGAGATAGAAGAGAGGCTAAAAGAAAATCCAAAATATTCAGAGATGTTTGAGAAGGCATTTGAAGATGGTATAAGTTTTGAAAACAGCGCTAAAGCTATAGAGGTTTATGTTAAGACACTTCTAACAAGAGGTGATTTTGATAGGTTTTTAGAGGGAGACAACAATGCAATAAACTCTCAGGCAAAAAGAGGTTTGGCTAATTTCATAAGCTTCGGATGCAAGGGTTGTCATAATGGCATGAGTTTAGGAGGACAAAGTATTCAGCGTTTTCCACTTAGGGAGTTTGCGCAACTCTACAACGTAAAACCAAACTTTGAGATAGTTCCGGAGCTTAAGAGATTTGATAATGAATTTCCTTTTCAAAACAATGGTGGCTATCTAGGCAAGAACTCTGAGCATCTCTTTCGTGTTCCTATTTTAAGAAATGTTACAAAAACCTCACCATATTTTCACAACGGTGGAGTTCCAAAGATAAGAGAAGCAGTAGATATCATGGCAAAGCATCAATTAGGGCGTAACTTAACTCTTGCTCAGATTGATGAAATAGTGGCGTTTTTAAGAACATTAGAGGGTGATATTGTTGATTATGGTGCCGGAGAGTATAGATGAGAAGAGTTTTTGTAAAAATCTTATTTTTTGTTATGTTTCTCTCCGGTCTATTTCAGTTTGAACCTCTAGGTGTATCTTGGGAGAGCTTTAGGATAATTCAACCTCTGCATATTATTGTCTCTATATTGATAATGCTACTTTTTATGAACTCATTTGTTTATGGGCATATACGCAGATATTTTTTTATAAAAAAGGTAAACAGTATAGATGGGTGGCTTCTGTTTGTTACACTTGTATTGATTAGTTTAAGCGGTATTTATCTGCTGTTTGTAGGTAACCGTGGAGGAGATATATTTGGAACTATCTCGTTTTTTATACATCTATATGGCTCTTTTGTTTTAATGGCTCTTTTTTTATGGCATATTATTATGGCAAAGAGGCAAAATGTGCAGCCGCTTGCTATCCTTTTTGCATTGATGTTTATCTATCCATCTGCTTCTTATAGCAAAATCACAGAGCTATCTTTGATAGAGATAGAGAAAAAAGGGAGTGCTTTTCATAGCGAGGAGTGGACAAACTCTGCAAAATGCAAATCTTGTCATAGCGAGATATTTGAGCAGTGGAGCAACTCAAATCATAAGCATATTGCAGGCTCAAATCCATACTATATGGTTATGGAGACACTAGCAGGAGAGGTAGAAGGGCAGGAGTTTAGAGAGTGGTGTATGGGGTGCCACAACCCAAGTGCTCTCTCGGTGGGGTTTGGCAAGAGCACGCATGCGATGGATGGAAACTTTGTAAGTAACGAGCATTTTGAAAATGGGGCAAAAACGCTTCTAAAAGACTTTAAAGAGCATGATAACTTTAGACTAGAAGAGGGTGTCTCATGCATTACGTGTCATCAGATAACGGATGCAAAAAGTAAAGGAAACGCATCTTTTACACTCTCTCTTGAGAGGCAAAAATACGCATTTGAGGATAGCGATTCAGACTTGGGGCGCTGGTTTGGCGAAAAGCTAATTAACGCTAATCCAAAAGTACATAAAGAGAGCTACTCAAAAGAGCTCTATAAAGAGAGTAAATATTGTGCCTCATGTCATGATGAGTTTCATCCGCAAAACGGCATAAAAATTGTCTCTACTTTTGAGGAGTGGAAGAAATCGCCATATAACAATCCCGAGGATAAAACTAAGCACAAAACTTGTATAGATTGCCATATGACCTATCTCAAAGATGATAAGTTTGCACCTCTTAAGGGCACTTCAACAGATGGCGGGGTTGTTAAGGATGATGTGAAAGTTCACTACTTTGCAGGTTCAAACCACTTTTTGGCAGGGCTTAGAGATAAGGAGCATGAGGAGCAGACTCTGCAACTTCTTAGAACTTCTGCAAAACTTGATATTGATATAAAAGATGGAGTTTTGGAAGTAGGCGTTAAAAATATAGGAGCAGGGCACCACTTGCCGACCGGCGTGGCTGATTTTAGAGAGTTGTGGCTTGAGGTTGAGGTAAAAGATAGAGAAGGCAGAGTCATCCTCTCTAGCGGCAAGCTAAATGATGACGGCGAGATAGAAGATGGAAGCAGACTCTTTCAAAAGGTCTTTGGCGATGAGAGTGGCAAACCGGTCGGGCTTCTGTTTTGGAAGTATAAAACACTCCTAAGCGATACGAGAATACCGGCAGGAGAGAGAAGGGCAGAGAGATTTGAGCTGGCAAAAGATGCTCTTTATCCGCTTAAGGCAAGTGTAAAACTCAACTTTAGAATCTACCCGCAGTGGGTAACAGATGCCGTAAGAAAGGTATTTCCTGTTCTTAGCAACCCCAATGTGGTTGAGCTGATAAAAGTAGAAAAAGTGTTTTAAGCGTAGAGTTTTTTGTTAAACTTATCAAACTCTTGAAGTGTTTTTTCTAAAAGTTTTTTAGTCTGCTCAAAAATCTTATCCATAAGCTCAGTAGTATCTATCTGCTCTGACTTTTGGGGTGTCTTTAATTTTTTAATAGAGTTGTCAAACATCTCTACAATGTTTGTTTTGACGTGATTTTTACTATTTTCATCTCTAATTTTACTAGGCTCAAATATGCTAGCTATCTTGTGCGCTAGTTGAGATACAGGGGAGCTGGGAGCAGCATCTTCAAACTCTTTTAAAAATGAGTCAATGTGGGGCTGTGCAATTTTCATAAAAGCATCTATCTCTTTTTGATCTTGCGCATCAATGCCATTGCTATCTATAGAGAATTTAAATGATTGCATAGATGAGAAACTCATAGAAGCTTGTGAGCCGTTTTGGTTATGTTTGTGACTCATAGATGCACTTTGATGATTTGCAAAGTCCATCTTTATAACGTCCCCGCTAGAAGTTTTCATAACGATATTGAGGTCATGTGCTCTATAGGCATCCATCGCAAAAGAAGTGTTCATAATACTCTCTTTGATAATTAATATAGGTTACATATCGACTAAAAAGAGTGATGTTTTAGATAAGTTGCTATTTTTCATGTAACAATATAAGAGTCTGTATTATCCTATTCTTGGCAGATGCCACCCTCTCTTATAGGCTAAAAGTCTTAACACTATGCTAAAGAGTGCTGTTGTAATAATGCTAAATTCATTTATAGCGTCAAAGAAGTGCAAAGTGCCTAAAAGAAGTGCTACTATAACTGCTATTGAGCCGTAAAAGTCACTAACTAGAACTGTAGGGACTTCGTTTATCATGATATCTCTTGTTACGCCTCCTCCAACCGCTGTGATAAAGCTTAGAATTACAATACCAAAAAAATTATACTCTGCATTTATTGCTAAAAGAGCACCTGTTATACTAAAGGCTACAAGCCCGATAGTATCACTTACGACAAACATCCACTTTCTCTCGATAGAGCTCTCTTTGTAGAGTTTAAATATATATGCTACAAAAATTGTAGCAATCAGTGTTAAAGCAGGGTATAAAGAGGTAAAAGCAAACGGTGCAGAGCTAAGTATTGCATCTCTGATAATGCCCCCGCCTAGAGCGGTAAGTGCCGAGGCTATAAGTATGCCTAAGATGTCTAGATTGTTTTTTATTGCGATTAAAAAGCCGCTTATCGCAAAAGCCGTAATGCCTATGATATCGGCAAATATAAAATATTCAGGCATCTATTTTTGGTAGTGAGATTTAAACTCTACATATCTCGATGCAGAAGCGTATAGCTCTTTAATCTCTTCATCAGTTAATTCTCTTACAACTTTGGCAGGAGTTCCCATAATAAGTGAGCGTGGAGGAAAAATTTTGTTTTTTGTAACAAGCGCACCCGCTCCTACAATAGACTCTTTTCCTATAACCGCACCATCAAGGATTGTAGCGCTCATGCCGATTAGACAAGCGTCTTTAATTGTGCATCCATGAAGCATTACTCGGTGTCCGATTGTAACGTCACTGCCGATAACAGTCGGGTTTCCATCGCTTCTATCGGCTTTTTTATGGTGCGTTACATGTACCATACTAAGATCTTGTATGCTTACTCTATCGCCTATTGTAATATAGTGAACATCGCCTCTTATAACTGTTCCAAACCAGATGGAGCAATCTTCGCCACATGTAACATCTCCGATAACATCGGCAGATGGTGCAATCCAACTATTTTTCCCGATTTTCGGACTCATATCTTTGAAATCATATAGCATGACTTAAGCCTCCTCTTTAAATATACTAGCCGCTAACTCATCTACTAACTGCGCACTCTCTTTCATTGAAGCCTTAGCTATTTTATTTACATAATCCTCTAAAATAGCGTGATTATTTATGGTTTTTGTATCATCGCTTTTTACTTTTCTGTATGAGCCGTCATTTTGAAGCTCATGCGCTAAAGTGTTGTCGGCACACTGAAGTCTTAGTATCTGTAGAATCTTCTCTTTAGCTTTTTTGTCTTTTATAGCGGTTAAGAGCTCTATTCGTCTTGTTAGATTTCTCGGCATCCAGTCGGCACTTGAGATATAAACCCCTGCCTCATCGTTTTTAAAGTAAAATGTTCTTGAGTGCTCAAGATATTTTCCCAGTATTGATATGACTCTAATATTTTCGCTCACTCCCTCAATACCGGGTTTTAGACAACATATTCCGCGAACGATTAAGGAGACCTTTACCCCTGCTTGACTTGCTTTATAGAGTGCTTTTATTACATCATCATCTACAAGTGAGTTTAGCTTTGCGATAATCTCCCCGTTTGTACCTTTTCTAGTCTCATTTTGAATTAA
>NZ_JALOAA010000057.1 GCF_023229025.1 Sulfurimonas sp. | reverse complement strand
AAAAGTTCATCTTCAAGATACTGATTAAAATATCTTGTGTCTGATGGTTTTAGTTTCTTATATTCGATAGTAGTGTGATTTGTGTCATAAACTTTTGGATACCCATAAAATGATAAAAATCCATTTTTTTGAAGTATGGTTTGAATATCATTTTTAATATATGTAAAGTTAATGTCATTAAGTCCGTCATTTTTGATTTTGTCAAGTATGCCACCTAAAAGTGCACTCAGATTTGCATCAAACCAGACTTGCAGTTCAATATCTATTTTTTCAAAAATATCATCTTTGTGCTCTTCATATAATTTTACAAGTTGGTTGTAACCATCTAAATCATTGTGAATATTTGAAAGAGTATTAATTGGCATAGAGATTCCTTTTTTAGCAAAATATTTTATAGTACATTTTAGTCTTTACTTTTTAAGATGGTAAATCGTTAACATAACCTTTTTTACAACTCATATTAATCCCCAAGAATTTTATAATATTTTAACGATTTTATAAATTAACTTTGCTGAATTTATATTTTAAAGATTCAGGTCATTATACTCTTCAATAAATTTTATTAAATTAAGTAGTTTTTTATTACTTTTTATCTTTCCTCAACCTAGCTACCCTATTTATCTTTGACAATAGTGAAATTTTTTCTTTTTCTTTATTCTTTTTTTCATGTAAAAGTTTATACTCAACCAGTTCTGATATTTCATTATAGCTTGAAGAACTTTTTTTTAATTTGTCATTTCCCAACCCTAAAATTTTACCTATTTGCCGAAAAAACACTCCATCCGTAAAAGTACTTATTATCTCAGTTCCTAAATCTAGCCCTTCACTTTTTAGTTTACGGTTTTTAGCAATTTTTTCAACTTCAGTGTTGTATTTTTTCGTTACTTCATATCTTTCATCATCATTCAAAGTTGATAATTCACTAAACAAAGAGTTTAATCCTTTTCGGATTAATGTATTGTTTGTTGATTGTTCAAATTCATCTATTGCTATATAGTCATTTATCTCAAAAATGGATAGTAAATCAATTGATGGATTTTTTTGTAAATCAGTATCTAAAGATAATCTAAACTCATTGATATTTCCAATATTCATGTGCTTATACATATTCAACATATTAGCCATCATCATGCTGTATGGATGTTCTGTATATTTGCTATTTAGGTCATAGAAAGGGAAGTAGGTGGCATCAAGTGCATGAGCCAAATGGATAGTAAGACTATGTACCATAAATTCAAATCCTAATAAGTCCTCCTTCTCTTCCGGTAACAATGAAGTTATTATATTATTAACACCGTAATGAGATGTGCCCATTGGTCCCGAAAAGTGTAAACTTTTAAACCCTTTTCGCAATGCTTTTTGTGGCCAAAATAAAAAATCTGCAAGTTTATTCTGCTCAAACTTCATAAACTTTGACAAATCAGTTAAAAAAGGTAAAAGTAATTTATTAATATCTGGATCATTCAAGATATAATTTTTATTTATCTCTACAAGGTCGATTGTACCTAAAGTTGCTAAAGCTCGTCTTCCTACAATAGCATTGCTATTTTCTTGATAAACTTCATTTAAAAAACCATAGTCCATTCTTGACTCGGGTTGCATATTTACAAAAATAATTCTGCCAATTTTTACTAAATATAATAAGTCATCACGAGAAAGTTTTTGTAAATTTAGTACCTCATTCATTGTATCAACTAAAGGCATTGCACAATATATCACATCATAAAGAAGTAGTAAATTACGTATATTTACATTATGTAACATTGTCAAATTTATTAAACATTTTGTTTTCTTTTGATCAAAAAAATATATATTAGCTTTGCCAATCTCTCCCTTGTAAATATTATCAATATTGTCAAACCATAACTTTTCATCTCGTTCAATAAATGGTAGCTTTAATGATTTGAAAGTTTTTGATGACTGTATTGTCATTGGATCTGTTTTTACAGAAGGTATTTTTTGCTTAATAACATTATCACTTTCTAATGAAACAATAAATTGATAAGGAATTTTTATTGCATTTAATTCATTTTCTATTTGTTTAGCTCTATTGAGCGAAATTGAATTTAAAAGTTTTAAATTAAGTGTTTGATTGTCATGATTCTCACTAAATCCAAGAATAACAGCATCATTATATTTTGCGTCAATGTGTGTGAGTAGTAAAGGATTTGTAAAAGCCACTCCTTCAAAATCTTTTGAAATGTTTTTGTCATCAATTTGAGGCAATATCAAAACATACTTATTTGGCATTATTTCTGTCAGTCTAACATTAGTTGTTATATATCTTACCTTATTATCAAAGTGCTGATATAGTTCTTGAAAATTTCTATAATTTTTAACATGTATTTTATATGAATATTCATCTATTTTATAAATCGTTGTTGTCAAATATGGAAAATCTCCGCGTAAGTTCAAGTCCATTCTTCGACATTGTCCATCATAGTCTCTTGACATTAAATTCCCTCCACAATCTTTATATCAGCATCTGTTAAATTTAAATATTTATAAACCATCGTATAATTTTTGTCTGTTTGGTTGATTGATTTGCATTTAGATATTGGCACAACAATTTTTAAATAAAGTGGCCGAAGAAAGGGTGCTAACCCTTAATCCCGTCGGCTCTTGGAGAGACTAGAAAGTTGAAAAACACCTTTATGTATATCATAAAAGGGAGTGCCCATACTATTGCAGAGTAGAGGTATAGCTCATGTGCATACTCTTCAAAAAATGGAATTGACCCTCTCATGAGAGTCGCTAAGAGTATAAGGGCAATCATGGTGTGAGTATATATGTTTGATGTAAGGTGTCGTCCCGTATGAATCCAGCCGATAATAATCATGACCATAAGATAAGCAAGACCAAACCCGCCGCTTGTTATGAAGTGTCTAAAGTGACTGATGCCCGTATACTCGGTCATTAAAATCGCATATCCCATCAAAGCATAACCGGCTCCAATCATCACAAAGATAAGGGCAAGGTATATGACATAGGGCTGATTTAGTATAAATTTATCTTTTAAAATATAATCATTTGTTATTGCCAGTACAGCGGCACCGCTTGCAAGTCCAAGCCAACCAAGAGCAGAGTTGTTGGGGTATAAAAACTCTACGACAGTAAAAACAATAACGCTAAATATTGCAAGGTTTGTAAGAGGCGGACGGGAGATATATACATCATCTATCCCTTTGTCCTCCATCAGTTCGTTTACTGCTTCCATATTGACGCGTCTTAGAGCTAAAAGTATCAATACGACATGACCTCCAAGCCCAATCTTTAGTATATCCATCGGCGCTGTACTTGCAACTCCTGCCATTGACGCAAAAAACCATGCTTCAATTATAAGCAGAGCTAAGAGTGCATACCCAAGAGAAGCGTGCCTCTGAAGCTTGTCCAGAACTGCTCTTCTAGCAAACCAGATAAGCCATCCAAGCATAGAGAGGTTTAGCAAGGCGGCTAGATAAACACCGGTAATATCTATAAACCAAAAACTTAAACGACCTGCTATCCATAAAAGCACAACATATTTTAATCTCTTGCCGACAAGCGGAACAAGACCAGGAAAGAGTTCAGGCAGACCCGTACTTAAAAATGCAAGTACGCCTATACCCAAGATACCAAAGAGCATCTCATATACATGCCAGACTAAAATATTGTCCATAAAAGGGATATTTATAGTTCCACTCCAAACTAAGCCCCATAAAACCATAGAGATTATCATGTAGGGAGCAAGAAGCACAAAGACAGGTCTAAATCCATAAGCTAAGTATGGAGGAATATCCTTTTCATCAGGGTAGTAAAGATAGTGATTTGTTGCACGTAAAATTTGTGGTTTTTCTTCTTCTTCGTGTTTCATTATTTTAGTTCCAGTTCAAATGTACTTATAATCTCTTCATCTTGGAGTATTTCTGCACTCTTGCCATAAACATACTTGTCATCTCTTTGATTTTGAATAAGGTCAAACTTAAATTTTTTGACGATATGTCCCGGATCTGCTTTTAGTAGAAGCATCTCATCGCTTAGACGAATCGCCTCCATGAGGTCATGTGTTATAAAAAGTACGCTTATCTCTTTTTTGCTTATCATATCTATCAAAACAGTCTGTAGCTCTTTTTTAAGCCCGATATCGAGTGCTGAAAATGGCTCATCCAAAAAGAGCAGGGATGGCTTGACGACAAGTGCTCTTGCAAAACTTACTCTCTGTTTCATTCCGCCGCTTAAATCTTTTGGAAATTTATCAAAATCCTCTTCCTCAAGCCCAAATCTAAGAGCAATCTCTTGTGATTTTTTAAGAGCTTCGCTTCTCTTTTGGCCTTTTGCTAAGAGTCCTAAAGAGATGTTGTCTATAACATTTTTCCATGGTAGAAGCCTCGCCTCTTGAAAAGCAAATGCGCTACTTGAGAATGTGTTTATAACACTTCCTTCCTCAACATCTAAGAGGTCTGCACATAGATGCAAAAGTGTTGTTTTGCCGCCTCCGCTAGGTCCTACGATTGAGAGCACTTCGCCTCTGTTTAGGGTAAAGTTAATATCTTTTAAAATTTTAGTAAATCCAAAACTGTGATTTAGATTTTTGACCTCTAATCTCTCCATAATTCAACCTCTCTTTTTATCGGCTCTAAAATTATGTACTCAATAAACATAAGTGAAGCTATCATAATTACTACTATTGCTAGTGCCGTTGGAGTATCGAGTTGGCTTCTTGCAACAGCCAAAGATGCACCGATACCGTTACTAGTAGCTAGAAGTTCTGCCATTATGACTATTTTCCAAGCCATTCCAAGTCCGCCGACCCATGCAGGAAAAACATAGGAGAAGATATGCGGAAAATATACGTCAAAAAAGCGCATGTGCCATGGGAAGTTAAAACTCTGCGCCATCTCTTTTAGAGTTCCGTCAAGCGTACGTGTTCCTTGAAGTGCACCTACAAAAACAATAGGGAAAGAGGCAACAATTACCGTAAAAATAACAGTCTCATCTCCCATCCCAAACCATATCATAGCAAGAACAATCCAAGCAATAGGAGGCATACCTACAAGTATAGTTACAATCGGACGACTCATCATGGAAGCCGTTGCAAAAAAACCGGCTAAAAGACCAAGAGCAGTACCGAGTATAAGAGAGATTCCAAAACCGATAGATGCACGATAAAGCGTCGTGTGTATCTCTGCTAAAACACTATCATCTTGAAGCATTAATAGAAGTGTTTTGAATGTCTCAAGAGGAGAGGGCAGTACTAAATCTCCATAAATTTGATTGCCGGCGTCCCATAGAGCAATGAAGAGCAGTATTGAAGCGATTGCTCCTAAGCCGCTCCAGAGAAATGATGGAAAATCCTTAAGTATTTTTAATGCAAATTTCATAGATTAAAGACCATAGTAAAAACTGTTTTGAGGCAGCTTACCACCGATACTCTTTGGCTCTTCCTCTTTTAATACGTTAAAGAAAAATTCCAAATCATTTTTTGCTTCTATAGCCGATACATTTTTAAGCCTTACATGAGAGATTGAGTCACTAACTCCATCTTTATCTAACATGTCAAGAGTTTTAACAACTAGCACGCCTGCTTCTTTAGGGTTTGCTTTGTACCACTTCATAGATTTTGCGTACTCCTCTTGAAATCTCTCAATTAGATGTTTATCTTTAATATGCCCCATAACGGCAATGCCGGCTTCAGGCAGATCTCCGTTTGTATTAAAAATAGTGCCCCACTCCTCTTGTAAGTCAACGCTTCTGTAGAGTTCAGGAGCTATTACGCTTATGGGAAAAGATTTTGTTTTACGAAGAGCCATTGAGATTGCAGGCTCAGCTAAAAGTGCATGATCAATTCTTCTCATGATAAGCATCTGCATAGCATCAACCGGACTTGTGACATAAACAAGCTCAAAATCTTTTTGCGGGTCTAGCCCCTCTTTTTTAAGAAGCTGTTTAAATACGATATCGGGCATATCTGCACGAAAAGGAACGGCAATCTTTTTGCCCTTGAAATCTTTTAATGTTTTTAGCGAATCATCGCGGCTAATCATTCCAAGTATTCCCCATACAGAAACGTTTAAAAGCTTGATATCCACACCTTTGTTGTTTAAAATAGCTGCAGTATTCGTAGGGATAGCCACAAAATCTACATCGCCTTTTATTGTCATGGCTCTTAGCTCATCTGGATTTTTCCAAACTCTAAACTCTATTTTGTCTGCTACATCACTTAGTGCATTTGTCTCAATCATATGTAAAATAGGGTGTGAAACAGATGCAAAAGGACCTGCGATTACTATTTTGTCCAATTTTGTGTTAGCGCTAAGCGCACTTAGTGAAAATAAAAATAGTGCTAAAAAGCTGTAAGCTAAGGTTTTCATAATAAAAATTCCTCTAAATCATATTTTTGTATATTACTGATTATAATATTAATTATCATTGACTATAATCAATTTTAAAAAAGGTAACCCATCCTAAAGAGAAACCTTCTCTTCTCTAGCGGTTGATACTCTTTTAGGTCATAATTTGATAAAAATGAAACTCCAAAACCAAAGTGGATTTTTGGTTTTCCAAAAGGAACCCACTCAACTTGTGGAGTTACATAGCCTGCATTTCCACTAAATGCCTTAAAAGGAAGCAACGCTCTAAGTGCAGCATTTGTGTCATTGCCCATATCGGTCTTTGTATTATATGAAAAATTATACTCAATTCCAATATTTACCTGTTTAGTTACTGCTTTTGTTGTCGAGAGATCAAGTAGTATTTCATCTCCAAAATCATAATCGTTATGCGCTTTTGGTCTATATGTGTACATTGCGTGCGTGTCGATTCTCCAACTATCATCTATCATGTAAGAGACTCCAGCTCCGAGTTTATACTCAAATTCGCCTGTTCCCATCTGTGTCGGCATAGGAGTATTTACCCCGTTTGCAACATTAGGAGCTTTTTTAAATGAGCCGTTTGTAGCACCTGTCGGCAGTTTAATACCTCCATCTATTGAGAGTTGATACCCATAGCTGCTCATAGGTAAAATTACATGTCTTGCAATTAACAAAACATCGCCAATGCCTTTGTTATCAATCTCAACCGCATTAGCTCCAAGTGTTGCTGAGGCTCTTATATTTTTATATGGAATAATTGCCCCGACTGTACTCTTTTTGTTTATGCCATAATATAATCCAACAGTAGTTATATTTGCTGTTGCATTTAAGTTCTCTTTGTTTTTGACCTCATTTTTGCCTTCAAACATATTTTTTCTATCAAAGTTTATATGTTTTATCTCTGCCTTTAGCTTACCTTCAGGCAAAACCATTGCTCCGCCTTTTGAGTTTATGGCAGGAAGCAGAGCCGCATTTGATATTATTGGTATTGTTATAAGCGAAACTAAAAATCTATTTTTCATTCTGTTTTCCTTTTTAGAAATGATATTCATTATCAATGTGTGAAAGTTTAGTAAAAAAATACTTAATTAAATATAAATAGTGATAATTATTATCAAAAGAATTAATTTAATAAGATTTTGATAAAATTTCATTATGAAATTAAATGAATATATAAAAGCAGTAGAGCTTCTTAACCTCTACTCATACCACTACTATGTCCTTGATGACCCTATTACTACTGATGAGGTTTACGATAAACTCTATCATGAAGTTGTAGAGTATGAAGAGAGTCACAAAGAGGATATTTTAAAAAACTCTCCTACTCAAAGAGTTGGGGATAGTGTTTCTGATGGTTTTACTAAGGCTTCACATCTTAGCCGTATGTGGAGTTTGGATGATGTTTTTGACTCTGCTGATTTACAAAAATGGCTTACAAAGACATATAAACTAGATAAAAACATCTCTTTTTATTGCGAGCCGAAGTATGACGGTGCGAGTCTAAACCTTATTTATGAAAACGGGGAGTTGACTAAAGGTATAACACGAGGAGACGGAAGTGTCGGCGAACTGATAACTCAAAATGTAAAGACTATACGTTCGGTTCCTCTTACAATAGAGCACAGAGATAGAATTGAGATTCGCGGGGAAGTGGTTATCTATAAAGATGAGTTTGAAAAGATTAATGAGTTGAGGCTAAAAAACGGGGAAGCTGTTTTTGCAAATCCTAGAAATGCCGCTGCTGGAAGTCTAAGACAGCTAGACTCAAGCATAACTGCTTCAAGAAATCTTGTCTTTTTGCCTTATGGTGTCGGAGAAAATACGCTTGAACACAAGCTTTTAAGCCAGAAGATGGAGTATATCTACTCTTTGGGATTTAAAAAGCCTCCTCTTCACGCTATATGTAGGAACTTTGAGGAGATAGAAGCAATCTATCAGGAGATGAACAAAAATCGTGATAGTTATGCGATGATGCTCGATGGTATGGTTATAAAGGTAGATGAGATTGCCGCGCAGATAGATATGGGCTACACCGTCAAAAATCCACGTTTTAGTGTTGCGTACAAATTTCCAGCCGTTGAGAAGATAACTACTCTAAGGGAGATAATCCTTCAAGTAGGACGCAGCGGCGTTGTTACTCCCGTGGCAGTTGTTGAGCCTACCGATATAGATGGTGTTGTCGTTGAGCGTGCAACTCTGCACAATTTTGATGAGATTGATAGAAAAGATATCCGCTTAAACGATAAGGTCATTATCTTAAGAAGCGGAGATGTGATTCCTAAGATAATAAAAGTCTTAACTAATCAAAGAGACGCAACTCAAGAGAAGTATCAAAGACCAAGCAGTTGTCCGGTTTGTGGCAGTGAACTTTTAGACGAAGGTGTGCTTTTAAAGTGTCAAAATCTTACATGTGAAGCAAGAGTTATAAACTCTATAATCTATTTTGCTTCAAAACCGTGTCTAAATATTGATGGCTTAGGAGTAAAAATAGTTGAAGCGCTTTTTATTTCGGGCTTGGTAAAGAGCGTAGTAGATTTGTTTGACTTAACTCTTGAGAAGCTCTTGACTCTTGAAGGTTTTAAAGAGAAAAAAGCGCAAAATCTGCTCGATGCTTTAGAGGGAGCAAAAGGGAGTGAGTATTGGCGATTTCTCAACTCTTTGGGAATTGAGCATATCGGGGAGGTCGCATCTAAGAGTTTGAGTGAAAAATTTGGAAGCGGTTTTATAGATGCCACAAAAGATGAGATAGTAGCGTTAGATGGTTTTGGCGAGGAGATGGCGGAGTCCGTTTTGGAGTTTGTTAGAGTAAACAGAGAAACTATCTTAAAGCTTCAAGATATTTTGCGACCGCTTGAACCAAAGCAAAGAGAAGAGGCAAAAGAGAATCCGTTTAAATCTAAAAGCGTAGTTCTAACAGGAAGCATGAGCGAGTCAAGAGACGTTATAAAAGAGATGCTTGAGGCACACGGAGCAAAAGTTGTAAGTTCAGTCTCCAAAAAAACTGACTTTGTAATTTATGGAGAAGATGCGGGAAGCAAATATGATAAAGCCGTATCTCTCGGCGTTGCTGTTCTTAGTGAGCAGGAGATGAGAGAAAAAATTGAGCAGGCTTGACAACTACTTGGTAGAGCATGGTCTTTGCGAGAGCAGAAACAGAGCGCAGACACTCATAAAAGAGGGG
>NZ_JALOAA010000056.1 GCF_023229025.1 Sulfurimonas sp. | reverse complement strand
CTTACCAAAAGCTACGCCAACGGCGAGAGGAGCAAGCCTCTTATAAGCTTCACTATTTGCCTTTACGCCAATCTTTACTGCATTTAGGCAAGCATCTCTGTTTGCATGCCAATACTTTTATCTACATATCACTATATAGGTAAAAATACTCTAGCTTATTGTCAAAACAGCAAAGTGGATGTGGATTATACACGAATAAATGTAAAAGATTTATTAAAGCATTATGTTTTATATAAGATAATCTGTTTTTACTCTTTTTTGCCACAGCCTAATCCCACAAAACACTCACCCCATACTCATGATTTAAGACTATATACTTATTGTAATGGATTTTTTTGCCATACTTTTTGCTCAGAAGCTCTACTTCAATAGTTTCATTTTCTAAAAGAGAGCGCACCTCTTTATATGTAAGCCACTTTCCATATTTTGCAAGTGAGTTCTGCCAGATACGAAAGTCGCACGAAGCATCATCTCTGAGCTCGAACATCTCGCCATCCTCGGTTTTCCAGTGAGCGTTGCTGCAGGCATAGAGCTTGACCTTTTTGCCGCGAACCTCTTTGTCACGCACCTCAATGGAACCATCCTCGCAATATGGGCATCTGCCTAAGATCATAACAATCTCCTCATATTCAATAAACATCGAAATTTTGAGAATATTACTATTTTTAATCAATTTGTCTAAATATTATTGCATTTTGTCATGTTTTTATCATTTAAATAAACATTTTTTGTGCTTGTTTAATTAGCAAATATGAAGTTGTTTTGTATATAATGTTCGTTAAATAAATAGTTATGCTACAGAGCAAGGAAAAATTAAATGGATATAAGAAAATTACTCAATGGAATAGGAATAAAAGTATTTGTTGAATATTTTCAATACTTTAATAATTTAAGTTATGAAGTAGCTGATATAATAGAAATATTACCAAGCAAATATACAGAAAAATCAAGAAGATCTAGAATTAGTAAAGCTAGAACTCTTATTAAAGAAAATCGTGTACAAGAAGCACTAGATTATATTCTAGAGTCACAAAGAATAAGTGAAGAGATAAAGAATCAAGCTGTCAATACAATTAAGGCATAGCAAATAGTATGATTGTAACAATATAAAGCAAATTTTTTAAATTGAAATTAAATAAGAGGGAAGAAAATGACAAAATTTATAGTAGCTAGCACGATATTAACAATTATATTCAGTGGCTGTACTGCAAAAATTGAACATATGCCAGGAAGCATTGAAAAATCTAAATATGCACCAATTAATTCTGAAGAACAATATGGCTTAGTAAGTTATCTTAATGGTGGTGCATCTTCTGTAAGAGAAGCCAGAAGAGAAGATGCTTACAAAAAAATGTATGAAGCTTGCAGTGGTAAATATAAAATCATTGATGAATCAAATAAAAATAGTGGTGCTATGTTTATTTCAAATGGAAATGGTGGTGGTTTTATGGCGAATACAAATAAAATATACATTAAATTTATTTGTGTAAAATAAGTACCATAATCTTTAATAACAATGTTAAATATGACTTGTCGTCTTCAAATACCATCGGGTAAAAAGGCGTTTTAATTTGCCTTAGAACGCGGTGTTATTTCAAAAAAATATCAATTCTGCTAAAATTCCGCTCATGAATATATATGAAGATAAATTTCAAGCGAGCATAAAGAACACTCTTTTTTACAAACTCTCGCCGAGTGAGCAGGAGTTTATAAGCTCCAAAGCCCATCTGCACAGATTTTCTCATCAGGAGATAAAACAGATCATCGACATAGCAAGAGACCTTGAGATGTGGAATGAAAAAAGCATCATAGAGATATTTCCAGAACATTCACAGAAAAAAGTTGTTTTCTCAAGGCTGAAAAAAGCGTACGAAGAGCTGCGAAGCAAGCCAAACTCCTACAACGGTTTCGAGCTTAAAAACCAGAGAGATGAACAGAAGTTCACCTTTAAAACCGAAGCAAAAGATGGGTTCGGGCTTGGGCTTTGTCCCGTTGCATCAGAGAAGACTAGGTGCTGTAACCTTCTTACTCTTGATGCAGTTGAGAGTTGCGGTTTTGACTGCTCTTACTGCTCAATACAATCATTTTATAATCAAAACACCATCACATTTGATAGTGACTTTGCCACAAAACTAAAAAACCTAAAACTTGAAAAAAATAGAACTTACCATATCGGGACGGGTCAAGCTTCCGACTCTCTTATGTGGGGCAACAGAGAGGGTATTTTAGATGCACTCTTTCTTTTTGCAAGGCAAAATCCAAACGTTATTTTAGAGTTTAAGACAAAATCCGATAATATCAAATACTTTTTAGAGAACGAAGTTCCTAAAAATATACTCTGTACTTGGTCGTTAAATACGCAGACTATTATAGAAAATGAGGAGCATTTAACAGCCTCTTTAAGTAAACGCATCGGCGCGGCAAGAAGAGTAGCAGACAAAGGGGTAAAGGTTGGCTTTCATTTTCACCCTATTGTTGAGTATGATAATTATTTAAATGAGTATGAAGAGGTTTACTCTCGGCTGATAAAAGAGTTTAAAGCAGACGAAGTTGCGCTTGTTAGTTTTGGAACGCTTACATTTATAAAGCCGGTTATCAAGCAGTTAAGAGAGCGGGATTTTAGAAGTAAAATCACCCAGATGCCCCTTGAGGATGCAAGCGGCAAAAGTTCGTATCCAACTGCAACAAAGGTAGAGATGTTTATACATGCTTATGAGAGTTTTACCCCTTGGCACAAGGAGGTCTTTTTTTATCTCTGCATGGAAGAGCATGAGATGTGGAGTAAGGCATTTGGTTACCAATACTCGACAAACAATGATTTTGAGAGAGCAATGCTTGGGGCCTATACAAAAAAACTAGAGATGGAGTTTTTAATATGAAGTTTTTATCCGACAATATGCTCTATATATATGTAACATCACTTATACTCTCCTCTTTATATGACACCATATTTATTAAAAAAGAGACAAAGCCAAATATAATGGTGCTCCATGAATCCCAAGAGATACCACAAAATAGCGCCTTATCGGCTAGTGATAGAAAAAGAGAGTTTAGCAATCTTGTAATCCCTGCCGTAGATAGAGTTTACGCTGAGCTTGAAGAGCAGTACAACGAAATCTCTGAAAATTTAACAAACAGAGTCTATCAAAAGAAAATATTACAGTTAAAAAAGATGTATAAAGTAGAGAGTGACGAAGAGCTTCTTATGGCTCTTAAACCTCATCCAAAAAGTATTGCCATAGCTCAGGCAGCGATGGAGAGTGCATGGGCAGAGTCACGCTTTTTTAAGGAGGCAAACAACCTCTATGGAATGTGGTCGGTAAATAAAAAAGGACCGAGAATAGCGGCATCTGAACAGAGAGGTAAAAGAGTCATCTGGCTAAAGAAGTATCCTAGCATAGAGGACTCAATCAGAGACTACTACAAAACACTTGCCCGCTCCAAAGCCTACAGAGACTTTAGAGAGCTTAAAATGCAGACCGATGACCCCTACCTGCTAGTAGAGAAACTTGAGCGTTACTCTGAGATAGGAGAAAAGTACGGTGAGGATTTAACTAAGATTATAAGGTATAACAAACTATATATTTATGATGAGTAGCTTTTAAACTAATCCAAGAAGTGCCACAAAGAGCACCGGCGGAGTTATAACGAGTCCGACTTTCATATACTCGCCCCACCCAATTTTCACTCCCCTCTTAGCTAGCACATGCAGCCATAAAAGAGTTGCCAGTGAGCCTATTGGAGTCATTTTCGGACCAAGATTTGAGCCTATGATATTTGCATAAACAAGTGCTTCATTTCCGATGTACCCGACCTGATCGATTGCTATATCCATAATCATAATAGTCGGCATATTGTTCATAACAGAGCTTATAACTGCCGAGAGAAATCCTGTTCCGACAATGGCAATAAACTCTCCATGAGTATTAAGCTCTCTTATCCAAGAAGCGATAATATTCGTCAAACCCTCATTTTTGAGACCGTAAACTACAACATACAGACCGATACTAAACCACACTACCTGCCAGGGTGCAGCTTTTATGGTCATAATTGGCTTTACCGCCTTATAGTAATTTGCAATCATTAAAAAAACCAGAGCGCCGCCCAGTGCAAAAAGAGAGATTGGCAGATGGTAGTAATCACCTATAAAGTAACCCGCCATCAACAGTGCGAGAAAAAACCAGCTTATCTTAAACATAGTTTTGTTTTTTATAACCGATGAAGCTTCTGGAAGTTTTGAGACATCAATCGTAAAAGGAATATCTTTACGAAAATATATCCATAAAACAGCGATGGAGGCGATAATGCTAAGAAGGTTAGGTAAAAACATATTTTTAGCATACTCAACAAAACCTATATCAAAATAACCAGCCGTTACTATGTTTGTAAGATTTGAGATAACAAGCGGATTTGACGCACTATCGCCGATAAAACCACCCGCCATCAAAAAAGCAAAGATTGCTAAAGGTTTCATTTTTAAGTACTTCATCTTAGCAAGAAGTATCGGTGTCAAGATTAATGCCGCTCCGTCATTTGCAAAAAATGCGGCAACAATTGCACCAAGAAGAAGTATATAAACAAACATCTTATGCCCGTTTCCGCCGCTTAATTTTGCCATCTTTATGGCTGCATACTCAAAAAAACCTATCTCATCTAGTATCATTGAGAGAAGGATTATCCCGATAAATGCCAAAGTTGCATCCCAGACGATATCTACTACACTTACAACATCACTAAAACTTACAACCCCGACGACAAGAGCCACAACCGCTCCCCCGACAGCAGTTGTGCCTATCTGCAAACCGCGTGGCTGCCAGATAATGAAAAGCAGAGTAACCAGAAAAACAGACATCGCAAGTGCCATGCAGACTCCTTTTTAAAAACAGAACTATAGCAGAATTAAATCTAAACATCAATATATCTTGATTTAGCAATGTTATTTAGCTACAATTTTGCAATTTCAACAAAGGGGATTGATGTGGATATCTTTTTAAAGAGTGTCTCAGCACTTAATGATGAGACAAGAGTTCTTCTGTTGCGCTTTTTGGATGAGCATGGGGAGACTTGTGTTTGCGATTTGCAAAGCTCTCTAGAGATGATCCAATCTCGCCTCTCAAGACATCTAAAAATCTTAAAAGAGGCAGGATTTTTGCGTGTAGAACGGCGCGGAACATGGGCGTACTACTCCATAAGAGCTCCGCTTGATCGCTTTAGAAGCGAAGCGTTACAAGAGATAAAATATCTTGACATAGAGCTTCCAAAGTTAAAAAAATCCTCTCAAAAAGGAGAGTGTAGCTTATGAATAAAAAAAACGTATTAATTTTATGTACTGCAAACAGCTGTCGCTCGATTATGGCAGAGGCGCTTTTAAATGCAAAACTGGGTGATTGCTTAGTAGCTCAAAGTTCAGGCGCTAAAGCAAGCGGCATGGTAAATCCAAATGCTAAAGCACTCTTAGAAGAAAAAGGTTACTGGAGAGACGAGTATCACTCCAAAGTTATAGAGACGGTTTTAGATACTTCTTTTGACTTAGTAGTTACCGTATGCGACCATGCAAAAGAGAACTGTCCTATGTTTCCTAAGAGCGTTAAAACAATCCATCTGGGGTTTGATGACCCAAGCGGCAAAGCAGAAGAGGAGTATGAGAAAACACTTCTTCTAATAGAAAAAGAGCTTCTACCGGTTGTAAAAAAAGAGTTATGCCATGTTTGATTGGCTGCACAATCTAGTCACTTGGCTTGTTTTTGATACTTTTGGATTAATTTCAAGCAGCCATCTTGGTAAAGCGGTACACTTTTTTATCTACGATACTATTAAAATCTTTATTTTGATTATGGTCATAATCTTCATTGTAACCATAATGAGAAGCTATTTTCCGGTTGAGAGAGCAAGAGAGTATATAAGCAAAAAGCACAAACTTACAGCTCATATACTAGCAGCTGTTTTTGGCGTTATGACTCCGTTTTGCTCCTGTAGCGCAGTTCCTCTATTTTTAGGATTTTTGCAAGCTAGAATCCCTCTTGGCGTAACATTTAGCTACCTAATATCAGCACCTTTAAGTGATGCGGTAGTAATAGCACTTCTTTTTTCTCTCTTTGGATGGAAAATAGCGCTGCTTTATGTAGGAGTAGGTCTTATAATCGCAATCATTGCAGGAGTAATAATAGGCGCTATGAACCTTGAAAAGGAGGTTCTAATAGAGGTAAAACCGATTGATGACTTATCGTACACTCAAGAGAGAGTGCTCTTTAGCAGCAGACTTAAAGAGGCGTGGGAGTACACTGTGGATATATTTAAAAAGATATATCTCTATGTTATCATAGGTGTTGGAATCGGAGCATTTATACACGGTTATGTTCCAACCGATTTTATAAGCAAGTATGCAGGAGGCGATGCATGGTATGCACCGGTTGTCGGGGTTGTTATGGGAATCCCGATGTACAGTAGTGCAGCGGGGATTTTACCTCTTATTGAAGTATTAACTCAAAAAGGGATGCTTCTTGGAACTGCTCTTAGCTTTATGATGGCGGTTGTAGCACTAAGCCTTCCTGAGGCGATGATACTAAAGAGAGTCTTATCTATGAAGCTAATAGCAATATTTTTTGGCGTGGTAGGTTTTGGGATACTTTTAGTCGGGTATCTATTTAATTTAATACTGTGAGGAGAGAATATGAAAATCGAAATTTTAGGAACAGGTTGTGCAAAGTGCAAAACGCTTGAAGCTGTGGTAAAAGAGGCTGTTGCAAAGAGTAAAAAGTTTGTCCAGATTGAAAAAGTAGATGATATTATGAAAATTATGGAGTATCAAGTTGTAAGCACTCCGGGACTTGTAATAGATAAAAAAGTGCTAAGCACCGGAAAAGTTCTTAGTGTAGATGAAGTTCTCTTGCTTATGGATAAAATGAGCTAATATCTAAAACTTAACCCTTTGTATATCTCAAAATAGGTATAATTTTGGACAACTACAAGGAAATACTTTGCAACAAAACCAACATTTAGAACTCGGACGCATAAACTGCCTCAAAGTTGATAGACACACACCTCACGGTATATTTTTAACAGCGCTTGATGAAAAAGATGTACTTCTACCACAAGCTTACGTAACAGACGAGATGCAAGAGGGAACTCTTTTGAAAGTTTTTTTATATACCGACTCTGAAGATAGACTTATAGCTACAACTCTTACACCAAAGGCGATGCTTGATGAGTTTGCGCTCTTTGAGGTGGTAGATGTTGCACCTTTTGGGGCATTTGTCGGATGGGGACTTGCAAAGGACCTATTTGTTCCAAATATGTTTCAAAAAGAGAAGTTCAAAATCGGCGAGAAAAGATTTCTAAAAGTCGTTTATGATGAAAAAACACACCGCCTTGTCGGAACCGAAAAACTAGGCAACTTCTTTGATAAAAAGCCAAAAGGGCTTGCTCCAAACAAAGAGGTAGATATTCTTATCATCGCAAAAACTCCGCTTGGCTTTAAGTGCATTGTCCAAGAGAAGTATGAGGGGCTTATCTATCACAACGAAATATTTCAAAAGATAGAGATTGGAAGCAAAAAAAGAGCGTATATAAAAACTGTAAGAAAAGATGGCTGCATAGATCTAACTCTTCAAGCTGGCGGAACAAAGCAAAAAGAGGAGTCTTGCCAAAAAGTCATGTCGCTTCTAAAGAGAAGCGGCGGCTCTATGCCATACAACTATAAAAGTGACCCAGAGTTGATTCAAAGTATCTTTGGCTTAAGCAAAAAAGCGTATAAACGCTCTCTTACAACTCTTCAGGAGAGTGGAGATATTGAGATAAAAGATAGTGGAATATACCTAAAGAGCTAATACGGTATAAAAACTACAAAAGCAAAACTGCAAAATTATGGCTTAACTATTATCTCTTTTTGGGTAATATGTCCTATTAAAAACGGAGAAACTACATGTCAGATATTAAAAAATGCAACTCGCTTGAAGAGGTTAGAGAAGAGATAGATAAGATAGATGATAAAATTGTAGATCTTATTTCCAAAAGAAGTCACCTTATTCGTCAAGCAGCCTCATTTAAAAACAGCATAGAAGAGGTTAAAGCTGAAGATAGAGTAGATTATATTCTGCAAAAAGTTCGTCACTCCGCAATTCAAGCAGGCGTATCACCCAATATGATATCTGACCTTTTTGAAACTATGATAAATGAAATGGTTGAGACGGAGATATCAGAATTTAGAAACAAACAAACATTTTAAAGCCTTTTATGAAACATATTTTTATACTACTTCTACTTACTTTTTACTCATACGCTTATGATGCTTTTATATCACCTGAGGAACTAAAAAATTCACTAAAAGATGAAAAATTAGTTCTCTTGGATGTAAGCTCTTTAGCTATGTATGAGAAGAGTCATATAGCAGGGGCTCTTCATGCGGATATATCCAAATTTACCAAAAGCAACTATGCTAGACTTGCCTCAGCTCAGAGCAAAAACGTACAAAATCAGTTTAAAAAACTTGGAATCAACAGAGATTCACATGTAGTTATCTACTCTAGAAGCTCAGATGAGGATTTTTTAAACTCAACATTTCTTGCTTTTACTATGATTGAACATGGCTTTGAGAATATATCTATTTTAGAGGGTGGCTATATGGCTTGGGTATTTAAATACCATACTCTTGTCTCCTCCAAAAAGAGTTCAGCTAAGAAAAAGGGAACATATAAAATAAAATATAATCCAACCTTCTCGGTAGGATTAGAGTATATCAAGACACAACAGCAAAATATTGTTGTAGTAGATGGCAGTGACAAAGTAGATAGTAGCAAAATATTTACAGATATCTCTTATATTATTGATAGAAGTTACAAGGATAATTTTTTTGACGACTTTACCCTTAGAAGTGATGATAATTTAGAAAGTTTTAGATCAAAACTAGATTTGTTCAATAATAAAAAGATAATAGTATATGATGAGAATATATTTAAAGCCTCTACTAACTGGTATATTTTATACAAAAAATTTAACTTTAAAAATGTAAAAATTTTAACTGCACTTAAAGATAAATAGCCTTTTTTTGTATTTTAGAGAGCGTTTAAAATTCCGTGTCAACTACATTTAGTAACATAAAGCTACACCTCTAAATATTTGTCCAGCCTCCCTTCGAAAAAGATGGCAAGTTGAGAAATTGTTAGTGACCAATTTCTCACTGGCATAGACCATTTTTTACTTGCATTTTGTATTCCCAGATAGAGTAATTTTAACAGTGAATTTTCATTTGGAAATGCACCTTTAGTTTTAGTAAGTTTTCTAAACTGGCGATGTACCGACTCTATAATATTTGTTGTATAAATTATCTTTCTTATCTCTGCTGGTACTTGAAAAAGATTGATAGATTATCCCACTTATTGTTCCAAGAGTTTATAACCAATGGATACTTTTTACCCCATTTTTCTTCAAGTTTGAGTAGCTCTGTCAACCACGGAGTTAAATTCGGCAGTTTTTCGTAAAAAAAATTACGAATTGTAACCTTAAGCGACGAGGGTTTATTTCATCCTGCCCTTTTTTACTAAGCAGCCTCGTATCAAGCTCAAGGTGCAGACCTTTATGGCTTTGTATATCGTAGATGTCCACTTTGTTGTCGGTTATGTC
>NZ_JALOAA010000055.1 GCF_023229025.1 Sulfurimonas sp. | reverse complement strand
TCAAAGCCGTCAATATCGGGAAGCATTAAATCTAAAATAACAATAGCGTAAGAGCTGCTCTTCTTAAGCTCCTCTATTGCATCAAGCGGGTGTGCAAAGGCATTGCAAGTAAAGTTGTACTTCTTTAAGTACTCCGCTATCAAACTTTGCATCTGCAGGTCATCTTCTATAAGCAAAACTCTTCTATTCAACTCTCCACTCCCACAAATAGTATGAAAATTTTTTCCGCTGTGAGGCTGATAATATAGAGTGAATCTCTTCTAGAGTGTCAATCTCTAACTCAAGAGCCTCTTGGTGTATATCTTGTGCAATGTTTTCATACTTCTCTTTGTCAAACTCCTCTTCTCTTATAAGCTCTTGAAGCTCTTTTTCTCTTTTGGCTTTTTTCTTATAAAATTTTTCATACTCTTTTCTATAATCTATCAATATCTCTTTTATCTTTTTATATTGATCTTTGCTGAGGTTTAGATAGTCTAGGTTTTTATAGATATGGTTTTTATTTTGCTTATGTTCATAATCATCTGCCAAAAGTGAAAAGGGGAGAAACAGACTACATAAAAGCACGAATATTTTTAATTTTATCATCTTCAATCAATCCTTTTTCTATATCACTATGACACGCTTTGCAGTTTGCTCTGCTTTTTACATCAGCATGTGCAAAAACTTCTTTTGAAATATCTTTATGCCTAGTTTTGAAGAAATCTGTGTGGGTTATTGCTATTATATCTTTATTTTTTATCGAATTCAAAATCTTAACACTTACCTCTTGCGTTGAGGTCTCAGCACTATTTTTTAGTAAAAAATCTAAAATGTTTTTGTTATCTTCTTCATCCAAGGAAGCATCATCTTCAAAATGGTTCTCTAAATCACTCATTAAAGCTATCCAAGACCTTTTTGGCAGCGTATGCGGTGGATAGAGTGTGTGGCATGAGGCACACTCTTTAACAAAAAGCTCATTTTGTTTTTTATAATCCACGCTCTTGTGACTTGAAGCAATCAGTGGGTTGGAAGGGGTTATGAGGTTAAAGAGCAAAAAAGCAATAAATATAGCCAGAAATAGCGTAGCTAAAAGTTTTTGAAAAATAGTTAGCTTAATACTCTCATCCTCTTTTGTCACCTTGTAACCGCTAAATATAGAGTTTAGCGTATCATGTTTTGCATGAAGGACTCTATCGCTTAAGATACCCAGCAGATGCAGAACTATCAGGGCAATTAAAATGCTAGATAAAAACTCATGTATATCTTCAAAGAGTTCCATCTCTTTAAAAAAGCCGCTATTTAACGATGAGAGCAACCCTTTGCCTTCTTGAATACCAAATGTTAATATACCTGTGATTATAGTAAGAAAAACTACTATAAATATGCCAATCATTACATAAGATGCAATAGGGTTATGTCCTATATATCTCTGTTTAGAGCTAAAAATATTTGATATAAACTCTTTTATATCTCTAAGAGCCATTGGAAAATCTTTAAATCTAGAGTATTTCGGACCAAGATAGCCCCAAAAAAATCTAAAAACCAAAAGAGTTAAAATTCCATAACCGATAATCGCATGATAATTTAGTAGCTTATCATCATCCGTTAAAAAAGCAAGTAAAATTAGCACTACAAAGAGCCAGTGAAAGACTCTAGTAGGAAGTGACCATATATAAGACTTCATTGTAGTATCTCCTTAATCTTCCCATCTTCCATAATTCGGAATCATGATATCTCTCTCGCTATATATACCTTTTTGCGCTGTGGTATGACATGCGGTGCAGTTAAATATCCCTTTTACCTCTTCTTGTGTTATAAGATTCTCTCTTATATCTTTGTGCTTTTCAATCATATATGGGGTCTTTGATATAGAGTCCGGAATTTCTCCCTCTCTTAGGCTATTTACAACTCTAGCACTTCTTTTATAGTTCATAAACTTCTCAGCACTGTTTTTATTTAAATACTCACTGATAGAATCAAAATCCTCTTTTGCCAAAGAGGCATCAGAGCCGAAGTGATTTTCGAGATTTGACATCATCTTCTGCCAAGCGTTTGATGGAAGAAGACCGGGTTGATATGCAAAGTGGCACGAGCCGCACTCTTTTACATATAGCTTATCCGTTGCCACAGCAACACCTTTTTTATCGTAACTTACTGCTAAAACTACACTCGCTAGTGCTGCTAATAAAATTAATGACTTCATCTTTGACTCCTTATTTGTTGATGATATATGTTACTACATCGCCTTTTTCTTGGGTTGTTCCCTCACGGTTATAGACATCATTGAAGTTTCTTCTTAACCATTTCTCGATAGTTTTGACTTCACTAAACCTTTTTGGGTTTGCTTTAGGAGAGAGCGGTTCAATCTCTTTTGCAGTAAAGTAATTCTTACTAGCTTTGCTTAAATCGTCTCCATGACAAGATACGCATGAGACCTCTTTGCCTTTTTTCCCAATATGTTTTGAGGTAAAAATCTCCTCGCCTCTTTTTAAATCAAATCCACTAAAACTTGGATTTTCAATTTTTGCCTCTTTTGCGAGAGTGTTTAAATACTCATCTACAACCGAAGCAGAAGAGATATTTAAAAAGAGAAACAGGGTAAATATGAGTTTCATTTTTTCTTCCTTTATTTGTATATGTCAGAAGTATAAAAGGATAGTGTTAATTATTTATGTTGGTTCTCTTGACAATTTCTTAACAATAACAAGGAGTTGGTAGTAGGGGAGTTGTTCTGCTTTATAGAGGGTTGGCATGCTAAAAAGAAGCATGCCGACTGTTTTATCTTTTTATTCTAGTTTGATGATCTTCAAACTCTTTTCTACTGATTACGCCATCTTCGTTTGCGTCAATTCTTGAAAACTCATAGTGGTTTTTGGCATTTCTTTGTATTCTGCCCTCTTCTTGACGCTTTTTCATTCTTATCTCTCTGGCTTCTTTCATTTCGCTACTTGTAATCATACCATCACCGTTTAAGTCAAAGCTCTCAAAAGTGGGTATATCCCGTCCAATGTTTTGCGCTGATGCAACAACAGGAACAACTAAAAGCAGACTCACTGCAACAACTGATAATTTTATAAATCCAATTAAGCTTTTCATGATAGACACTCCTTATTTGGTCTTACCTAAATTGTAGCATATAAGCAGTTTATTTATAAGCTTTTTATTATTTTTTTTGTCTCTTGGTATCCAAGTTTAATCAAATCTTTTATTTGTGACATATCAATGGCATTATAATCAGAGAGGTCAGGCTTTATAGTAAGGTCCGCCTCTTTTGTTTGAGACTCTTTGTTTATTTTGACTAAAAAATTAAAACTGTTATATAAAACTTCTATAACATTCTCCGGCTTCTTATAAGAGCGTTCGGGAACGAGGTCCACACCGATTAAAAAATCAACATTTTTATTTTTTAGACAACTTAACGGGACATTTTCAACAATTCCGCCATCAACTAAAAATCTATCTCCAATCTCAACAGGGACAAAAATTCCCGGTATACAACTGCTAGCAGTTACGGCATCAGAGACACTTCCCTCCTCTAAAATAACCTTCTCTCCGGTGGTTATATCCGTTGCCATCATTCCAAGGGGGATATTTGACTCATTAAATTTTTTGTCACCTATGTTGTTTTTTATAATATCGCCTACTCCATTAGAGAGTACTCCATATTTTGAGAGTGTAAGAGAGGTTAGCTTTTTCCACTCAAATTCAACGACTATCTTCTCTATCTCCTGTGGTGTTTTTCCAAAAGCATAAAGAGCCGCGACAATAGCACCCGCACTTGTGCCGCAGATGGCTTCAACCTTGATGTTTTTCTCTTCAAGCGCTTTTAGCACCCCGACATGAACGGCACCTAAAACCGCTCCGCCGCCTAGAGCCAAACCCACTTTTTTATCTTTAAGCTTGCTCATCTGCCACCTCTTTTTTATCATTTTTTTTGCTGCTTGAAATTCCCGCAGTCATTATAAAACCCAAAGCCTCTTCTGTTTTCATATCAATTGGAGTTATGTTTTTCTTAGGGATAAAAAGCGAGTACCCGCCTACTTGATAGCTCATCTGAAAATAGACAACAACAGGCTCTTGCATATCTAGAAAATCAAACCTTTGCAAATCTTTTGCAGTAATAAAACCGATTATTTTTGATTCAAGTGCAGGAAGAGAGACAAGAACAACCACATTGTCCTCTCTGTTTTTTAAGTTTGAGAAAAAATTGAAAAAATCTTTTACCGCACCGTAAAGAGTGTTGATAAGAGGCATTTTGTCAATAAGTGCTTCAAAAAAATCTCTTAATTTTTGTATAATCCAAAGTTTTAAAAGCAGACCGACGGAAAATACTATGATAATCCCCGCTATAAACCCCAAACCGGTTATATAGTACTCTTTAGGGATAATAAACAAAATCAGCTCACCAAAGAAATTCTCCGTTGTTTTTAAAACCCAAACAAGTAGGTATAAAACAAGTGCTGTAGGAAGTATAAGGCTAAGGCCGTTTATAAAAGTTTTCATAAATTCCTCTTTGATTAAGATCTAAAAGATTGTATCAAAAAATCTATTAAAGCTTTATGCAGGAGCATTAATGTTAAAATTTCAAAAAATTAAGGTAGTTACATGTTAATGACAATAGTAGGAATCTATACACTTTTTGTTCTTGTCTCTATATATACAAGCGTTATGCAGATAGGTTATGTAAATATGGCAAAGAGAGGCAAAGCAGTTTTACTAACAGAGAATGATTTTATAAAAGCTGCAAACTACAGCATTGCCAAAGAGAGAATGAACATAGCTAGTATGTTTGTAGATTATATTGTTTTTATCTTCTGGATAGGTTTTGGAATTAAATTTTTAGAACAAAACAGCTCTTTTCTTGCTCAAGGTGGGCAAAATGAAGCCTTTTTAAATATTGCAATCGTTTTGGGCTTTTTGGTTATAAACTCAGTTATATCTCTGCCGTTTTCATACTATGAAAAGTTCGTTTTGGATGAGAAATTCGGCTTTAACAAATCAACTATGGCGCAATGGATAAAAGATACCCTTATCTCTTTTATAACTACCATCATCTTTGGTTCTTTGGTTGTCTGGGGCATTTATGTGATAATATCTAGTTTTACTCTCTGGTGGCTGTGGAGTTTTCTATTTATTTTTGCAGTTGTTGTTCTCATCAATATGCTCTATCCTACATTTAGAGCCTTGTTCTTTGATAAGCTGACCCCTCTTAAAAATGAGGAGCTTGATGCACAGATAAAGGATTTAATGGATAGAACAGGGTTTGTCAGTGCCGGTGTTTTTGTAAGTGATGCAAGTAAGAGAGACTCAAGGCTAAACGCATATTTTGGCGGAATCGGCAAATCAAAAAGAGTCGTACTCTTTGATACGCTTATCGAGAAACTTTCAACAAGAGAGCTTTTGGCTGTTTTAGGGCATGAGCTTGGACATTTTGCTCATGGAGATATATATAAAAATATCGCTCTTGTTGGGGTCATGCTCTTTGGTATGTTTGGAGTTTTTGGAAACCTGCCGGATTCACTCTACATGGAGCTTGGAATCTCAAATTCTCCCTACTCAATAATTATTTTGCTACTTCTTTTCATGCCGGTATTGGGGTTTTTAATGATGCCTATTATGGGGATTGTAAGCAGATATAATGAGTACGCGGCAGATAAGACGGGAAGTGAGCTTGGAGGAGTAGGCGGAGAGATAGAGCTTGCAAATGCTCTAAAAAAGCTTGTAACTGAAAATAGAAGTTTTCCACTCTCACACCCGTTATATATCTTTTTTCACTATACGCACCCGCCTGTTTTAGAGAGATTAAAAGAGCTTGGAGTTGATGTTGAAGATATTGACAACAGCGCCATGGGAGCTGCATGTCAAGCAGATATATAGTAAGAGATATCTTAAAACACATTGCCTCAACGCTAAATCCACATATACCAAGAGCCCCAAGGGAGGCTCAGCTTCTTTTGATGCACCATTTGGGTGTAGATGAGCTTTGGATTTTGACAAACCAGCAAGAGCTTGTAAAAGATGTTGACAAACTCCTTGAGTTAGTACAAAGAAGAGCTAAAAATGAGCCGTTGGAGTATATTACCGGCAAAGTTAGTTTTTACAGCCAAGAGTTTTTCATATCCAAAGGTGCGCTTATTCCACGTCCTGAAACTGAACTTCTTATAGACGAAGTGCTTAAGAGGATAGATGATAAAAGTAGCTCTATGACAGTTGCCGAGGTAGGTGTTGGAAGCGGCATTATCTCGATAATGCTTGCAAAATTTCTGCCAAACGCAAAGATTATAGCTGTTGATATTTCAGAAGCGGCATTAGAGATTGCAAAGAAAAATATACAAAAGTTTAAAGTAGAGGATAGAATCGAGCTTAGGCTCGGTTCACTTTTAGAGCCGATAGATGAGCCGATAGACTATTTAGTCTCAAATCCTCCATACATTGCAGATGATGCACAGCTTGAATCAAATCTCTCTTATGAGCCTCAAAATGCTCTTTTTGGCGGAGCTGTAGGGGATGAGATGATAAAAAAACTTCTTGATGAAGCCTTAAGAAGAAATATTAACTCATTTTCGTGTGAGATGGGTTATGACCAAAAAGATAAAATACTAACTTATTTAAAGGATAAAACCTTTTCAAAGCTTGAGTTTTATAAAGACTATAGTAGTTTTGAGAGAGGTTTTACACTAAGGCTATAATTTTTGAAAAGAAATATCTATATTGATTTTACGTACTTTACTCTTTTAGCTGCTTCATTTGGAGCAGTTTTGGTCTTAGGAACTATAGTGGCTCCAATTGTTTTTAACACAGATAAGATTTTATACTCCATACTGCTAGATAACTACAATGCCGGAATAATTATGGGTGAAATTTTTCGCCGTTTTAGCTACTGGCTCTACTTTTTAGCTTTTTTTGTTGCTATATATGAGCTCTTGATGTATAAAAATGGGCAAAGAGATGCAATAATCTTTGGAAGCTCTGTTACGGTTGTATTCTCAGCACTTATGTTTAGTGCAGTATATTCGCCAAAAATATTATCAATGCAGATACTAGGCGTAGAGGCGACACAGAGTGATACTTTTAAAAATATTCATCTGGCAAGTGAGTTGGATTTTAAAATTTTAGCAACGGCTCTACTTATACTTTTTATTAGAAGATTGATGCTTCTTAGACTCTCATAAAACGCTAAATAAAATACTCTTTTCTCTGTTTCATTCAAGCACTATTATAATTTTTTCTTTTACAACTTGATTTTAATCAAGATTGTTGAGCGACAAATGTATTATCATTTTGACTAATACTACTTTTGGGGGAAGTTAACACGAAAAGTGTATTAATAAAATTTATAGTTAACGGGTTGACATTATTTGGTAGTCTTTTGGGCTGCTAATAGAAGTTCTTTTTATGAAAATTAGAAACAACTTATACTCTTTTAGGAGCGTTTCATATCGGGGGATACGATTCGCGCTTCTATAGACTAGAATAACCTCCATTGTTAAAAAAATCACTAAAATAGCTCTTTTATAAATTAATCATTCACTTTAGGATAAAATAGGAAAAATTATTACCTAAGGAATTGATATGTTTTTAAAACTGCTTCTTATGCTCTCTCTACTTCTATCCACCGTTAATGCGGCTACCTTTGAAAAGCAGGAGACCTTAAAACCTCAGTTGCTTCAGAGCGGTTCACAAAAAGAGTGGTGTCCGGTATGTGGCATGAGTATTGAGGCACACTACAAAACTTCTCACGCTTCAAAAATTCACAATCATGTAGATAGACAATACTGCTCCATTAGATGTTTAGCTGTAGATATGCAGGAGTATAAAATAGACCTCAAGGATGTCAAAGTTGTTGATTTCCCAACTAATAAACTAATAGACGCAAAAAGCGCTCACTATGTTGTCGGCTCTGATGTCAGAGGTACGATGACAAAGGTAAGCAAGCTTGCTTTTGAGTCTAAGGAAGCAGCAGAAGATTTTAGTATGCAAAACGGAGGAGATATAGTGTCGTTTGAGAGTGCGCTAAAGATAGCAAATGAGTCGCTTGACTCTGATGTAGCAATGGTGCAGAACAAAAAAGATAAGCAAGTTTACCCTATGGGTAAAAAGATATTTGAAAAAAATTGTAAAAAAGAGATAGATATAAACAATTACTTTGAGATAAATGAACTAAAAGCGGCTCTAAGAGATGAAAGCTTTTGCGGGGAGTTAAGGGAGGTAGAACTTCAAGCGCTTAGTCTATACCTATGGGAAGTAAAAAGATTTGAAGATAGTAAACACAAAGGTGAAATAATAGTAGTTGCCAAAGATGAGAAGTGTCCAATTTGCGGGATGTTTGTCTATAAGTATCCAAAATGGGCAGCGCAGATATTTTACAAAGAGACTCACTACTCTTTTGATGGCGTAAAAGATATGATGAAGTACTACTTTTTGCATAAAGATGGGGTCTCAAAGATGCTGGTGAGTGATTACTATTCACAAAAAGCCATTGATGCTAAGAAGGCTTATTTTGTAGTGGGTAGCGATGTGTATGGACCTATGGGAGACGAACTTATACCGTTTTTAAAAGAGAGTGAAGCAAAAACTTTTTACATGGACCACAAGGGTAAGAAAATACTAAAGTTTGATGAGATAACAAAATCGGAGATAGAGAAACTAGATGAATAGAAAAAGTGAGCTGTTTTTCTACTCTCTATTTGGTATAGTTACTCTCTTTATTGTAGAAGTTAGTTACCTTTATCTGACAAAGAGTGCTGATTTAGTTAAGCAAAATAACAAAAACGAATTTGTAAAAATTGTACAGCTCCCGGATTTGTCAATATCGACAGAGGCTTCATATATCAGGCATAGAAGTTTGAGTGATTTTTTCTCTATATATAAAGATGATGGAGCTCTAAGAGAGTATTTTGCCTCAACATATGTCTTTAGTAGCCCAGATATAGTAAAAAATAAGAGAGAAAATGAGAAGTAGATTAAATCTCTATATAATCGAGTATGCTATAAACTCTCTGCTTCGCCAGAAGTATAAAACTATTTTTATCTTCTTTATCTTTAGCATTTTAGTTTTTTTGCTAAGTTCGCTCTTTTTTATAACAAACTCCATTAAGCATGAGCTTAATTCTACCGTAGATTCACTTCCTGAGATAACTATTCAAAAGATTAAAGCTGGACGACTCATAGAGACAGATATAAATGTCGTAGATGAAATTTTACAAATAACGGGTGTAGAGAGTGCAGTACCGAGGGTCTGGGGATATTACTACTTTGAAAATGCAGGAGTAAACTTTGCTCTTGTTGGGATTGATGAATATGAATTGCACTATAAAGAGTCATTAAGCCGCGTTGCAGAGCTTCTTGATTTTAGCAAATCCTCCATGATAGTGGGCGAGGGCGTAAAAAGAGTTATGCACAAGAGTTACTATAAAGAGTACTTCAATTTCATAAAACCAAACGGAACTCTAAAGAGGTTAGATATTGGCGGTGTTTTTAAAGGTGATACAGAGCTTGAGTCAAATGATGTGATAGTTATGAGCAAAGAGAGCGTAAGAGAGATTTTTGACATAGATAAAGCAAAAGCGACTGATATAGTTGCTAAAGTTGCAAATCCTGATGAAATTGCTACTATTGCGTCAAAGATAAAACTTTTATACCCGGATGCTA
>NZ_JALOAA010000015.1 GCF_023229025.1 Sulfurimonas sp. | reverse complement strand
CAGAAGACTCTGCAAGAAAAGAGCTAGTTGAGCTTAAAAATCAAGCAGATGCACTTATTGCTCAAACTGAGAAGTCTCTAAATGAGATGGGCGATAAGATTGAAGCTGAAGAGAAAGCAAAAATAGAGTCGGCTATAACCGAACTTAAAGATACGCTAAAAGATGAAAATGCTACAAAAGAGCAAATCGAAGAAAAAGTAAAAGCTCTAACGGAAGCGAGTCACAAAATGGCTGAGCAGATGTACAAAAAAGAGCAAGGCGATGAAGCAGGCGGTGAGGCTGATACTAAGAAGAAGAAAAATGACGAAGATGTCATTGACGCTGAAATCGAATAGTCTCTATATGGGTTTGCGCTAAGTGTGCGCAAACCAAATCTAAAAATAATTTTTTAATCTGCTTTTTTTACACAGTTCCTTCCAGAGGATTTTGCCAAATATAGCGCAACATCTGCTCTATTTACAACACTACTTATATCATCATCTCTCTTAACACTTGAGACCCCAAAGCTTGCGGTTACTTCATTGGCACCCTCTACTCTAAGCCTCTCTATATTGCTTCTTAGTTTCTCTGCAATTAAAAGAGTATTGTCTATATTTACGGCAGGCAGAAGAATAACAAACTCCTCCCCACCCCATCTACAAACCATATCTATGTTTCTCAAACTATCTTGTAATGTTTTTGAAACTTCTACTATAACCCTATCACCGACATTATGCCCATACGTATCATTTATCTTTTTAAAGTAATCTATATCAACCATAATCAGGGACATATCATTATCTCTCTCAAGCATTGTTTTATGGGATGATTCATAAAGTTTTAAAAATTTATATCTATTATAGAGGTTTGTCAGAGGGTCTCTCGATGCCATCTCCTCATACTTAATATTTTTACTTATAAGCGCGCTATTTATGTCATCTAGCTCTTTTTGGTACTCTTTTGTTAATGCTGCCCATCTTGAGTATGTAGTAGCGATAAGCTCTTTTTGCGAGACAACACCGGACATTTTGCCGTCATCATTTACAACTATTACTCTCTTGTAGTGCTTCTTTTTTAAAAACTCTATAGCCTCTTTAACAGATGAGTTCTTTCCTATTGTCTCAACAGGAGAGGACATATATCTACTAATAGGCAGATTCAAATCTTCATTTTTTTCAACAACCCTAATAACATCTTTGGTAGTAAATATACCTATGGGTTTTAAATCCTCTACAACTATTACGCTCTCAAATGAATCTTTTGCCATTTCACAAAGCAACTCTGCTGTTTTTAAATCTTTCTTTATCCACTTTGACCTTTTTCCTAGTTTTAAAAAGTCAACAAGACAGAAGTTGTCCATCAAGGTATCGGGATCTATACTGCTTATAATGTCTGTATGAGAGATTAACCCATATAGTGAACCGTCATCCTTTACCGCACACACATACTCTGTTTCAGAGTTTAAATACTCCATTGTATATAAGACTGTTTTCTCTTTATTTACTACCGGAATTACCGGCAAATTACTATCCTTTAAAGAGCTCTCAAGATTTACGCCTCTTGCTTTCATATTTAAAATATCAGTTACTCTCATTATGCGAAAAGTGTTTCCCTCAGTGACTACTATATTTCTATGCTCACTGCTAAACATCTTTTTTACAGCATCAGATATTGAGCTGTTAATTCCTATCGTAACGACCGAAGTCGTTGCTATATTTCCTACTTTTGGAAATACCATAGCTTGTCTCCCCCCCCCCTATTTTTTATACCCTATTTAATGCCTCATATATCTTTAGTGCCTGCACATGCTCTTTGACGTCATGAACACGTATTATTGAAGCTCCGTTTTTTACAGCCTCTAGATTTAGTGCTAGTGTTCCGGCCAATCTCTCCTGCGCTGATGACGGAGAAATTTTATCTATCATTGATTTTCTTGAGACACCTACAAGCAGAGGCTTGCCGAGTGTTGAAAAATGTCCTAAATGCTTTATAAGCATAAGATTGTCTTCAACAGTTTTACCAAACCCAATTCCGACATCAAGCGCTATATGTTTAACGTTTAAAAACTCTGCTCTTGCTACTCTTTGCTCAAAAAATGAGTATATATCGCTTAAGATATTTTCGTACTTTGGCTCATTTTGCATTGTTTGGGGACTCCCCTGCATATGCATAATTACTGCCATAGAGTTATTACTTGCACAAAGCTTTGAGATCTCATCATTTGCAAGCCCTGTGATATCGTTTACAATCTCAAATCCACTCTTTAGAGCACATGTTATTACCTCAGGCTCATAGCTATCTATGCTAAACTTTATCTTATTATAGAGTCTTGCTTTTTTTATAGCTTCAAGTACAGGCTTTACTCTTGCAAGCTCCTCATCCTTTCCTACATGCAAAGCATTTGGGGCGGATGAAACTACTCCAATATCTATAATGTCAGCACCATCATCTATCATCTTCTCTACAGCTTCAACAACTTCATTTGCACTAAATCTTGATTCAGGAAAGAAACTATCCTCATTTGCATTGATAATTCCCATTACCTCAACCCGCTCAGCTCTCCTAATCTTCAATATCTCTTGAAGCTTCTTTGCCACCTCTTTTAATCCAAACGGCTGCGCCAACTCTTTCTTGCTAAGTGCTAGCAGCTGTCTTGACGTGGCTATCAATATACAATCAACATGCGAGCTCATCGCAGTAACTGTTCCGCGCGGAACAGCCAAATCTGCTCCAACACTGATGGCATCTTGTTTTAAAATATTTGCCGCACCTACATGTAGGCTTCTAATATAGATGGTATGGTGTGTTGCTTTTGATGCTAAGATGGCTATGCCGCCGCTATCTACACCGAGCTTTTTTAAATATTTATGTTTATCTATACTATTTGATAAAAGTTCAATTTGCATTTTTTTCTCCCGCAAAACTCATAACTAACATTGCCAAAACACTCTGAGGTCTTGAGTTTAGCTCTAACAATCTGTAGGCTTTATCAAAATTTTGAAGCGTAAAAGAGCTCAGTGCTAGTTTTTCAATGACGGTCGCCTTATAGTACAACCCCTCTACAATCGTCTTTGCCTCACTCTTTTTTACTCTTGCGTTTGTTTTTAAAAACTCAAAAACCTCTTCATAGTTTATACGAGACAAATTAAGGTTAATCTCTGTAATTAGAGCTGTTTTTTCGCCCTTTACAATCGGCATTCTTGAGCGTACGGTAGGGAGTAGGTTTGATTTATTTGGGGATATAATTATAAGCTCTATATTTTTAGGAGGCTCTTCTAAAAGTTTTAAAAGTGCGTTTTGGGATATTGTGTTGAAACTATTCGCTCCTAGAATTATATATTTTGTCTCTGATTCACTAATATATGCCTCTGCAACAACGGCTTTTGCATGTTCAATCTTAAACTCATCTTCTATAAAACCAACAACTCTGTTTGGTTTTAGCTCATCTTTTACTCTATTAAACTCTGACTCTATATCTGTTGAAATTAGGATATAGCTCTTTTTGCTATCATGAACCGACATCTACTTCTCCAAACATAGCTGCATTTAAAGATGCGTTAAAGAGGTTATATAGTTGAAGAAGTTTTATATCTAGTTGTTTATCATAAGATTTCAGGTTAAATGCATTAATATAATCTTCATCAAAAACCCAAAAATAACTAGTATCTCTTCTCTTTGCAAGATCTGCTCTTTTATCTTCACCTTTTCCTATATACCAATAGAAGTAGTCATCTCTGTGTGCTAAAGATACCATATCCTCAATAACATCAAGCATCTCTCCGCCACTTACGTTATTATAATGTTTATACATGCTATCTATGCTAATTATAGGAAGTAGAGGGCGATCCATCTTGGTGTTGTTTAAATTATCAAGGATATATGTCTCTAGCCACCTTCTCCTCTCATCAGTTATCAAGATAATTGTTTTGCCCTCAAGTATCTGCTCAAGTGCTTGCGCAGTTGTAGTCGTCCAATCAAATCTCTGCTCTTCAAGCCAGCTAAAACAGCCGCCCTCTTCTCTTATAGCATCCAAGCTCCACTGCGCAAAATCAGACATATTTCTCATACCACTAAAACTTCGCCTCTGGCGAAAATATGGTTATACATTACTTATCTAATTCGTATGCCGCATGAAGGCTTCTAACTGCCAACTCTGCATACTTCTCATCTATAACCATAGAGACTTTTATCTCTGATGTTGAAATCATATTTATATTTATATTCTCTTTTGCCATCATTGAGAATGCTTTTGCGGCAACTCCTGTGTGAGACTTCATACCTACTCCGACTATTGAGACTTTGCAGATATTCTCATCATAAGAGACTTTATCAATTTCAGACTCTTTAACAAATGTCTCCACAACTTCCTTTGCATCATCTATATCATTTACGGGAACAGTAAAGTCTATGTTTGCTCTACCGTCATGCCCGACATTTTGAATTATCATGTCAACATTAACATTGTTGTTTGAGAGCTTAGTGAATATATCAGATGCTATTCCAGGTCTATCTTTTACACCTACTAAAGATATACGAGCTTGATTTTTATCAAGTGCGATTCCACTTACTAACGGTTTTTCCATAATATTTTCTTCCTTAGTTATTAATGTTCCCTCTTCATCTGAGAAGCTTGTTCTTGTTACTAGATTTACATTTAACTTCTTTGCCAACTCTACCGAACGATTTTGAAGCACTTTCGCACCCAAAGAGGCAAGCTCTAGCATCTCATCATACGAAATCATATCAAGCTTTTTTGCTTTTGGCTCAATTCTAGGATCTGTCGTAAATATCCCACTGACATCCGTATAAATCTCACACAAATCAGCCTTTAGCGCTCCTGCAATTGCGACTGCAGAGAGGTCGCTTCCGCCACGTCCTAATGTAGTTACGTTTCCATCTTGCGATACCCCTTGAAAACCTGCAACTACAATAATTTTTCCCTCTTTAATAGCCTCTTGCATGATAAGCGGATTAATCTCTTCGATTCTAGCTTTCGTGTGAATATTATTAGTTACAATACCGGCTTTTCTGCCTGTCATAGAGACCGCATTATGCCCCAGTTCACTAAGTGCTATTGCCAGAAGTGAAGCCGTTACTCTCTCGCCGGAGCTTAACAACATATCCATCTCAGCTTTTACAGGAGCTTTTGAGAAGTGCTCCGCATATGAGAGAAGCTTATTTGTTTCACCGCTCATAGCAGATACAACGACAATAACATCGTTTCCTGCTTTTTTTACAGCACTTACACGTTTTGCTACATTTTGAATGCGATCTAAGTCACCAACACTTGTTCCGCCGAACTTTTGAACTATCAACATCTACAACAATCCCTCTTTTTTAAAATAACTTATAACACTCTCATAAACATCTTTTTTAAAACTAGCACTCAAATTTAGAGCTTCCTCTGTTGATACAAATTTGTAATCACTAAACTCAGGCTCTTGCGTATTTATATTTATTACCGCTTCTTCTTGTAGTTTGACTAAAAAATATTTCTGCTTTTGTCCAATAAAAGGTTTCATATTCTCGGCAATTCTAGAGGGAAAATCGTAAGATATCCATTCAGGAAACTCTGCAATTATCTCTACGCTATCAGTACCTATCTCCTCTAAAAGCTCCCTAAAAAGAGCCTCCCTTACCTCTTCACCCTCATCTATACCGCCTTGGGGAAACTGCCAAACATTTTTTAAATCATTTCTATGTGCTAAAAAAATCTCTTTTTTCTGTGGATAGAAACTTGAGACTATTATCATAGCAACATTGGGACGATATAAATCTTTTTTTCTCATTATTTCACTTAGCAAGCAGCTTCAAAAGCTCTTAGTTGTTATATTGGTGCGATTATACAAAATATGCTATTAAAATAAACTAATTTACTATATGATATGCATATCCAAATCGACAAAACTACTAATAAAACAATTTTTAATATAAAGACATTATAAGCAAATATGAAAAGAATTATAAGCTCTTTATCTACGATTAACTTATATTTCGTTACAGTTATGTCAGCTTTATGACAAAATTAAGAAAAGGCAAGCAATGAAAGAGTATGTTTTAAAAAATGATGATTTTTTAGTTTCTCAAACAGATGCAAAAGGCATTATAATTTTTGCTAATGATGATTTTTGTGCAATTTCCGGTTACAGCATTGATGAACTAGTAGGAAAACCGCACAATATTGTCCGCCACAAGGATATGCCAAAAGCTGCATTTAAAGATTTATGGGATGCTATAAAAAACGATAAAATCTGGTCAGGATATGTAAAAAACAGGGCTAAAGGCGGCGGATTTTACTGGGTTTTTGCAACTGTCTACCCTATGTATGATATAACTAGAAAAGAGCAGACATACCTCTCATGTAGAAGAAAAGCATCACAACAAGAGATAGAAGAGGCCGAGGCTCTCTACAAAACATTAAGATAGGAAATTTTAAAATGAATAATAAGTTAAAAAATATAGTCATTATCGTAGCTTTTTCAACCTTAATAGGCTCACTCTTTTTGGTAGAATCAAACATAGTACATCTGTTGCTAGCAGTTATCACTATGACAATTACGTTGATATTTAACATGCAAAACAGCAGTAACGAGTCTCAGGTTTTAAACAAAAAAAGATTAGAGCTAATTGAGATGATGGAGTTTAAAAGAAATAAAATTCAAGTAGATGAAAATACAACCGATGAAGCTGAAAAAAACTTCAACAAGATAGTAACAACCTATCAAAAGTCTGTATTAGATGATACAAAAGTTGCCGGAGAGATGGTTCTGCTTACAGACAAGGTTGCTAAAGGGCACTACTCTTGCAGAATCGGTTCTGATTCAAAGACCCCGTATGTTCATGTTCTTAGAAATAGCCTTAATAATATGCTTATCGCCTCAGAGAAAAATATAGACAACGCTATAGCAACACTACAGAAGTTCTCTGAAGGCTCTTTTTCTACAAGAAGCGAAATAAATGTAGAGGCAAAAATGGCAGACTTGCTAAATAACATAAATGCTCTTGGAGAGTCTCTTGAGAGCATGGAGCAGAAAAATCAGGAGAGTCAAAAAACAATAGTTGACTCCTCAAACAGACTCAATGAAACTATTTCAACAATCACAAACACTACAATCAAAGAGCTAAAAGAGATGATAGGCAATGCAGTTGAGAGGATTCACAATATCGCTCACAAAGAGAATGATATGGTAGAGAGTCTTCAAACACTGGTTGTAAACGCAAATGAAACAAAAACAATATTGGCAACAATAGGTGATATTGCAGAGCAGACCAACCTCTTGGCGCTAAACGCTGCAATTGAAGCGGCACGAGCAGGTGAACATGGACGCGGATTTGCTGTCGTTGCAGATGAGGTTCGTAAGCTTGCAGAGAGGACTCAAAAGAGTCTCGCCGAGACCTCTGCAACTACTAATGTTTTAATTCAATCTATCTCTGATAGCTCTGATGCGCTTAACAAAAATGCAAGCGATGTCAATGATATATCAAGTGAAGTCGGTCTAATTAGCGATAAAATGGATGAAATTATAGATACCTTAAGCAATCTCTCAAAATAGAGCTCCAAAAGAGCGCTAAAGTTTATACAAGTCCGTAAAACTTTGCATCTTTTGGCTCTCCATGGTAGTAGCCTTGAAAATAGTCTACTCCGAGCTCTTTTACGCACTCAGATATCTCCTGTGAACAGACAAACTCCGCAACTGTTTTAATCTTTATATTTTTTGCAAACTCTACAAGTCCCTTGACCATAAGCCTTACCTTCTCATCACACAGCAGTTTTGTTATAAGCATGCCGTCAATTTTAATAAAATCAATATTTAGTTTTATTAAGTTTGTAAAGTTAGAGTATCCGCTTCCAAAATCATCTATTGATATTTTACACCCATGCTCTTTGATCATTGAAATAAATCTCTCTACTACTTCATAATCTTCTATCTCTTCTGTCTCAACTATTTCAAACGTAATTCTATCGCCGCCGTACTTCTGCAGTCTGTTTTTTATATACTCCTGCATACTTTGAGATTTTATATTTTCATACGTTAAGTTAATAGATATCTCCACATAAGTTTTGTCATATATATTAAAAACTTTTTGCATCATCTGTCTTGTAAAAAATTCAAAAGTTTTATCCTCTTTTGCAGTATCTAAAAAATCATTTGGTGCAATAACTCTTCCATCCGGAAGCTGAAGTCTTGCCAAAGCTTCGTACTTCATTACCGAACCGTCTCTTGTGTCTATAATGGGTTGAAAATATGGAACTATATAACCGTTATGAAGAGCATCTTTATAAACTTGATACTTATCTAGTGTCGATTTTTTCAAACGAATATATTCGGGGTTTCTATCATATATCTTGTGACTTAGTTTCGAGAGCATTGCCTCTTGAAGAGCCACATTTGCTTCATGATGGAGATGCTCTGTTCCACAAGATATTCCTGCAGTAAAATCAGACATTATCTCTGTTCCCGTGCTGCTAGAGTATGTAAAACTATCAATATTGTTAAAAATTGAAAATTTTAAAATTGAGATGTACTTATCGAAGAGTTTTCTATTTTTTACCAACAGAGCAAACTTCTGAAAATTTATGCTGTATAAAAAAACATCACTATCTTTAACAAGCTCTTTTAGACTCTGCGCTTTGTTTAAGATTATCTCCTCAACCATACTAAAACCATAGAGCTGCTTTATAGCTTCTATCTGATTTATATGCAATATTACCAACATTGCTTCGTCTTGAAGCAAAGAGATATCTCTTATTAAAGAGTCTCTATTTAGCAGACCCGTAAGCGTATCTATTCTGTTTGGGTTTAAATTAGAATCAGCTCTATCTTGAGAGCTTAAAATAGCTTTTAAGTCAGCTATAATAGAGTCTTTTTGCTTATCATCACAACTATTGTATAAATCTGATATAAGTAGCATATGGCTCTGTATTTCATTCATCTCTAAGACACAACCCTTCATCTTAAGCATAAAAATATTTTATGTTACTTTAACGCACAATTCTTTAATTTATGTTAATTAAAATGGAGTAAAGAGAAAATATAGCTATAATTCCTCCTATAGATTTGGAGAAAAATTTGCTACTTTATATACATATCCCCTTTTGTGACTCTAAATGTTACTACTGCGCATTTAACTCCTATGTAGATAAGTTTCATCTAAAGGAGCACTACATGCTCGCTCTTGAGAAACAGCTTTCATTTGAGCTAGAGAGGTTTAAAATCTCCTCAAAAGAGATAGAGTCTGTTTTTATCGGAGGCGGAACCCCATCTACCGTTGAACCAAAACTTTATGAAAAAATCTTTGAAAGTTTACGTCCATATCTAAAAGAAGATATTGAGATAACTAGTGAAGCAAATCCAAACAGTGCAACACAAGCGTGGCTTGAGGGGATGCGCAAACTCGGAGTCAATCGAATAAGCTTTGGCGTGCAGAGTTTTAATGATACAAAACTAAAACTTCTAAATCGTGCACACAGCGCTACTCAAGCAAAAGAGGCACTCTTAAATGCAAAAAAAGTTGGATTTGAAAACATCTCACTTGATCTTATATATGCAACGCTAGGCGACACAAAAGAGCTTTTAGAGAGTGATTTACAAACCGCCTTCTCCTTGCCAATAAACCATCTAAGTGCCTATGCCTTAACCATTGAAGAGGGTACACCCTTTGAGAGTAAGCCGCATATGTCAAATGAGAGATTAAAGCTTACCTCATGGTTATTTAAGGAGATTGCCGATTTTGGATTTGAGCAGTATGAGATAAGTAACTTTGGCAGATATAAGAGCACACACAATCTTGGTTACTGGAGTTACAAAGATTACATAGGCTTAGGAAGCGGGGCTGTCGGCAAACTCGGTATGCAGAGATACTATCCGACAACTGATATTGAGAACTATATTAAAAACCCACTAGATATAAAAACAGAATTTCTAGAGCAAAATGAAAAAAGAGTAGAGCAGATATTCTTAGGCTTACGCTCATCTATCGGAGTGCCTAAAAATATACTAAATCCAAATGAGATAAAAAAAGCTGAATTTTTAGTACAAGAGAGAAAGTTAATAACTAAAAATGATACTTTTTATAATAAAGAGTACCTTTTAGCAGATGAGATTGCCCTTTTTATATCATAATTTAATTATTCTTTAGATAGAATCTTCTCTTTATAATTATTTTGAGGATTTTTTATGTTTGGTATGGGTTTTACTGAGATACTTATTATTGCTGTTATGGCCATCTTATTCCTTGGTCCTGATAAACTTCCAAGCACTATGGTTGAGATAGCAAAATTTTTTAGAAATACAAAAAATACTATCAGCAACATGAAGCAATCATTTGAAGAAGAGATAAATGTTAAGAGCATGAAAGATGAGGCTTTAGCATATAAAAAAGAGCTTCAGGATGCATCAACTCAAGTAAAGAGTGCAACCGATATTAAAAAAATGGCAGCAAAACTTACAACTTTAGAGGATGACTCTTTTACGTATGAGGAGCTTTTTGACGGAGCAAAAAAAGAGCAACCCCAAGAGAACCGACAAGAGGTAACATTGGCTAAGAAGAAAAAGAGCCAAAGTGCAGATAAAATAGAAGAAGATGGCAAAAATGTTTGATGAGATAAAACCACACTTAATAGAGCTTAGAAAAAGGCTTGCTATTTCAGTAGCTTCTCTGATAGTTATGTTTTTTGTTATGTTTTACTTTCATGAGGCGCTTTTAGCGTGGATTGTTGAGCCCTTAAACGTAGCTCTGCTTGAAGTCGGCAAAAAGTCACTTCATGCGGCCGATGGAATGGTAACTACAACCCAAGTAGGCGGGGCATTCTTCGTAGCTCTAAAAGTCTCCTTTTTTGCTGCAATTCTTGGAGCTTTGCCGATTATTCTTAGCCAAATATGGGCATTTGTAGCACCGGCTCTTTATGCTAATGAAAAAAAGATGGTTATCCCTTTTATTCTTGGCGGAACTACGATGTTTACTGTTGGGGTTTTATTTGCATACTATATAGTTACCCCTTTTGGTTTTGACTTTCTTATTACTTTTGGTAGCTTCAAGTTTACTCCACTTATAAATATAGAGGCATATGTAGGCTTTTTCACAAAAATTATGTTTGGCTTTGGAATAGCATTTGAGCTTCCAGTTTTTGCCTACTTTTTAGCGCTTTTAGGAATGGTTGATGATAGGCAGATGAGAGAGTTTTTTAAGTACGCTGTTGTACTTATATTTATAATAGCAGCACTTCTTACTCCTCCCGATGTCCTAACACAGCTTCTCATGGCAGGACCTCTTGTGATACTCTATGGAGTCTCTATCTTAATTGTTAAAATGGTCAACCCTGCTCCTCCGCTTGAGGAAGAAGAGGATGATGAGGATATTAATCTACTAGATGAGATAAAAGCGATAAACAAAGATAGTGAATAACAGAGAGCTTTTAACCTCAAGCTATGACTTTACTCTTCCTAAGAAGCTCATAGCTACACATCCAACAACTCCTAGAGATAGTGCAAAACTTCTTGTCTACGATAGAGAAAAAGATAAGATTTCTCATGTTAAATTTTCTGACTTAGAGAAATTTATTCCACAAAATTGTGCACTTATATTTAATGATACTAAAGTTATAAAAGCGAGGCTTTTTGGCAAAAAAGAGAGTGGTGGAAAGATTGAGCTTCTTCTAAACAGAGCCATTAATGCTCATGACATAAATGTATATATAAGAGGAAAAGTAAAAACTGCTCTAAAGATACTTTTTACAAAAGATTTTAAAGAGGATTTAGTAGCGGAGGTAAAAGAGCTGCTAGATGATGGAAGTAGAGTAGTAAACTTTTTTAGTAACGGAAGGCTTTTACGTTTTGAAGAACTTCTTCCAATTCTAGACAAAATTGGGCATGTTCCGCTCCCTCCATATATACAAAGAGAAGATAACAGAGAGGATGAGAGCGAGTACCAGAGCGTATTTGCTAAAAAAGAGGGTGCAGTTGCAGCTCCAACCGCATCTCTTCATTTTACAAAAGAGCAGCATGAGAGAGTATGCAAAAACTTTGTTCATGCCTTTGTAACTCTGCATGTAGGAAGTGGCACGTTTAAACCGATTGAGTGCGACACCATTACAGAGCATCCTATGCACTCAGAGTATTATGCTATCTCAGATAGTGCCAAAAAAATAATAGACTCCGGTATCCCTCTTTTGAGTGTCGGAACAACCTCTACAAGGACAATAGAGTTTTATGCAAGAAGCAAGACACAAAAAGGGGAAGCAAATCTATTTTTGCATCCAAACAACAGACCGCTTAGAGTAAATCATCTGCTTACCAACTTTCATCTTCCAAAGTCAACGCTTCTTATGCTTGTCGCATCCTTTGTGGGCTTAGAGAAAACTCAAGAACTATACAAAGCGGCAATTGAGAATGAGTATAGATTCTACTCCTACGGCGACGCTATGCTTATCTTGTAAGTTCTCTCTTAATAGCTCTCAAACAAGCGTTGAATCTTAGCCATATCATGAGTGACAGAGTGAAGCGGCTTTGCATCTCTACCCCTTTTAGCCTCTTCAAACGTTACCGCGCTATTTTTATTTTTATATAGAACGCCTATAGGCATAGGAATTGTCTCAAAAGATTTTTTTACAGCTTGTTCAAAGTCACTAGCATCATAAGAGTCATCTAAAACATAGCTATTTTCACTAAACCAATCATATGTGTTTATTTTATTAAATGTCACGCAAGGCTGCAAGATGTCAACAAGTGCATAGCCCTTATATAAAAAAGCCTCTTTTAGAACCTCTTTTGCATGTTTTATATTGCCGATATTTATGCGTGAGACAAATCCTGCCTTTAAAGACAAGGCAACTGCCAAGGGATTAAACGGCTCATTTATAACTCCATCGACCTGCACACCTGTTACAAAGCCCTTCTGACTTGTAGGCGATGCCTGCCCTTTTGTTAGACCATACACCATGTTATTGTGAACTATATGAACAATATCGATATTTCTTCTTATAGTATGAATAAAGTGATTACCGCCCTCACCGTACATATCACCGTCTCCACCCTCTGCAACTACGCACAGATTTTCATTGCTGAGTTTGATACCGGTTGCAACGGGAAGTGCTCTGCCGTGAAGTACACCAAACATATTTGTATCTATATAGTAGGGAGTCTTTGCCGCCTGACCGATTCCTGAGACATTGACAAGACTATTCTTTTTTATTTCAAGCTCTTCTAAGACCTCTTTTACAAGCTTTAAAATACCAAAGTTACCACAACCAGGGCACCAAGCGACATCAACATCTCTCTTATCAAATAGATTGCTCATAATATCTCCTTAATCGACTCTTCTATCATTAGAGTTAGTTGATCTGCAAAAAAATTAAAACCGTTTGATTGTAAAATCTGATTGTAAATTTTTATATCATGAAGTCTTAATTGATTTGCAAAAGCACCATCGGCATTGTTCTCTACTACAATGATGTGAGAGAAGTTTCCAAGAACACTTAACTGCTCCTTTGAGAGCGGATAAACCCATGCAAAATGCACTTGCGCCAAATCTGGATTGTTCAAGTTTTGTAAGGCTTCTGAAATGCTGCCTTTAGTTGAGCCCCAACCGACAATTGCAATATCGCCCTCTCCATATACTTCGGGTGGGATTGCCTCTTTTATAAGTTCGTTGTTTTTTCGAGCTCTTTTTGCAACCATCCGCTCGCGCATATTGTAATCTTCCGTAATCTGTCCTCTCTCATCATGCTCATCACCTACAGAGCATATAAGCCCATCTCCAAATCCGGGAATTCCTCTTGGACTTATTCCATCTTTTGTATCCGCATATCGCTCATAGCCCTCTTGCGTCTTTACAATATATCTGCGCTGCTCGTAAGATGCAAAATCAACATCCTCTATCATAGAGATTGAATCAGCCAAGTATTGGTCACTTAGAAAAATAGCAGGAATCCCAAAACGATCAGCTAACTCAAACGCAAGATAACCGTAGTTTATGCACTCTTTTAAACAACTAGGTGCTAAAACCACGCGAGGAAACGGACCGTGTCCTGAGTAAACAGCCAAGTTTAAATCGCCCTGTTCACTTCTTGTAGGAAGTCCGGTAGCAGGTCCGGGTCTTTGAGCTAGATATATCACCGCAGGAGTCTCTGTCATGCCAGATAAACTCAAAGCCTCACCCATAAGAGCAAAACCACCGCCGGATGTTGTAGTCATAGCTCTTGCACCTGCGTACCAACCGCCAAGCACCATATGTAAGGATGCTATCTCATCTTCACTCTGCTCTACTGCTATATCAAACTCTTTTGACATAGCTGCCATAAAGTTTAGTACTCCGGTTGATGGGGACATGGGATAGGCAGTTAGCATGTTACATCCGCCTGCTAAAAAACCAAACCCTGATGCAGTTGTTCCATCCATCTGGTGGAACTTTTTCAAACCCTCTATATCAACTTTGGGTAACTTAAACTTACTCTTGTTTTCTAATTTTACACCCACTTCATAACCAAACTCCGCAACCTCTTTGTTGACTTCATCACCTTTAAAGTGTTCTGCAATACTTTGGAGTAAAAAACTTTTATCAATACTAAGTACTCCAAAAAGCATACCTGCAATATAGGTATTTGCATATTTTGCGTTACCAAACTTTTTTGCACTCTCTTTCATTGCAACTAAAATGGCGTTACCCTCGCCAAATGCTTCATCTGCGAAGATTAATGTATCTTTATGACATCTGCCCTGCATGTGCTTTAAAGCAAGCGCATCTAAAGCGATGGATATGTCAACACTCCAACATGGTGCTTCTATGGGAGTGTCTGAAATTCTAATTAGTGTAGTATTGCTTCCGCCTCTTACCCGAGACATAAACTCTTTTGTTGAATAAACATAAAAGCCGCTCTTTTTAAATGCGTTGTTAAGTATGCTCTCTAGTGTGGCAATACCCATTCCTGCCGCACCGCCTATTAAGATAGATATGCTCCCGTTGTATCGCTTAACTTGCTCTACTGTCATGTTAATATCCTTTGGCTAACTAGGTTACTATAATGACACTATCTGAAAAAAAATTATATATAGATAATAATGCTATATTAATAAATAACTTTAACTTATAAAACAGATTGCTATATAAAACTATTAACTACTAAAGAACTTGAATCTTTGCATTTTTTATAGTGATTTTCCCTCCCAACTCATACTCAAAAACCTTAGCGGAAAATTTTGCTATAGCTTCATCATAAGTTGGATTTGTTTTACAATACTCTAAAAACTCATCTTTTATAATACTCTCTTGCTTTAAATCTCCAAACCTTGCAACAAACTCATCTACATCATATATAGCTTTTGCAAGCCCTTTGTTTAGAAGCTTATTTGTACCTTCGCTCTCCCCAATCCTATGCGGTAACACATATATCTCTTTTTTCATCTTCAAAGCATCTTGCACGCTTCTCATGGTTCCCGAATTTATATCTGCATAGGTTACAATTAAGATATCTCCCAAAGCAACAAGCAGCTCGTTACGAAGAGGAAAGTTATATTTATAAGATGGTACATTTGCTTGAAATTGACTTAGAACTAATCCCTCTTTTTCTATATCTTCAATTATATTTTTATTTATTGCCGGATATCTCTTATCAAGCCCTGTTCCTGCAACCATTATTGTGTTGTTTGCTCCGGCGGCTTTATGACATATAGCATCCACGCCGATAGCACCTCCGCTGACTATACAGACTCCCGCTTGTGACAATTTAGATGCAATCTCATGTGTTAACTCTCTTGCATATTGATTTGGTTTACGACTGCCTACTATGGAGATTTTTGGTCTTTTTAGTAGCTCTGTGGCTCCTATATAAAATATCTCTTTTGGATATCTCTTCATGGCATCAAGCTCTGTAATATGAAAATTTATTGTTTCAATCATTTTTTGCCAATAATTACACTCTGTTAAAATCTACTCATCCACGTAGAGCTTATCTACTAAAACTAACTCTATATCTGCAAAAAGTTTCTTTGATTCATTGATGGCTAATATAGTGTTTGAGTGTGGATGCCCTATAGCAATTGCGCTTCCATGCGCTTTTGCATATTCGACTGCCTGTTTTATCTGCCCTTTAACATACTCTTTATCAAACTCATGATCTAAAAAAACATCTCTAGAGATGTACTTTTTTTTATAGTTTTTCATTACTGCCGGAACTTTTGTCGAAGCGATTGTTCTGCTATCTATAAAGTTTATGCTCTGCTTCTCAAGTGCATATATAAGCCGCTTTACAGCATTTTCATCAGATGTAAACTTACTGCCGGTATGATTGTTTATATGTTTTACTTTAGGAAAAAGCTTTTTTATATCAGCAATTCTTTGTGTAATTATCTCTTGAGAGTCACTCACTTTTAGAGTAAAAGGCTCCTCTTTTGTAAAGTTTTTTGCTTCCATTGGAAGATGAACCATATAAAAACTCTCTTTAGATGCCAAAACATGAGAGTTTGGTCTATACTTGCTCGGCGGCAAAAAGGACATTGTAATTGGCAGGTTAAGACTTTTTATAGCATTTACATGCGATTTTACGCTTACATCATCTATAATAATCGCTAATTTTGGTTTTATAGAGCTCTTAGTTACCTCTCTCTTTGGCGGGCTTGGAAGAAGTTCGCCTTCAATCTCATGAGAAGCGTCTTCATACTCACCCGCTCTCTTTTTTTTCAACACCTCTTTGAGTCTCTCGTTAATATCTGCCTCTTTTGTTTTAAGAGTTGCATCTTCTAGTTTTTTAAGCATAGAGGCTCTCTTTTGCTCTTTTGCCTTCTCTTTTTTTATTACATCTTTTTCTGCACTCTCATACCCTATATAGTAACCAGCTATAAACGAACCTAAAGTAGCTGCTACAAGGGCTAAAATCCAAACTATATTTATTAAAGTTTTTGGCTGCTTTTTAGAACTTGTTTTTTTTCTTCTTGGCATATCTTCTCCGTTAATTACTGAATAAAACTATATCCTAAAAAATTAAAATAGAAATAATATATTTCAAATTGACATATTCAAACTCAAAATAGTTCTAAATAGTAAAGCATTGTTTTTTTTAAGTATAATTTTTGTATAATCCCGCGTTCCTTTCTCTTTGTATCGATTTTTATTTTCGATATATACACATCCGAAGGGGAAACAATAGTCTTACACTAATTTTAAGTGATAGACAAAATACCAAAGGGAGATTATACTCTATGAGAAATTACGAAAACTTAGTAATCGTAAAACCGACATTAACAGCAGAAGAGATACAAGCTAGCATCAACGCTATCGAAGAGACTATCACTTCTAACGGTGGCGAAATTGCTGCTAGAGATACAATGGGTATGAGAAAGTTAGCATACCAAATTGATAAAAATGAGCGTGGTTATTTCCATGTTATCTATTATTCAGCTGCTCCATCAGCAATTAGTGAAATTGAGAGACGTTTTCGTATCAATGAAGAGCTTCTTCGTTTTGTAACTATCAAGTATGATACAAACCGTGAAGTAGCAGCTTGGAATCAGTTAGTTCAAAAAGCTAATAAAAAAACCTCTTTACCGGAAGCAGAAGCTAAAGCAGAAACTGTTGAAGCAGCTACAGAAGAAGTGGCTGAAGCTGCAGCAGAGTAATTGGCTAAAGCCTAAACAAAGAAGGAAAATTCATGTATAACAAAGTTATTTTGGTTGGAAACCTAACAAGGGATATTGAACTTAGATACTCTCAAGGCGGAATGGCAATAGCAAACACTGCAATTGCAACGAGCCGTAAATTTACCGTTAACGGTGAAAAGAGAGAGGAAGTATGTTTTGTAGATATTACATTTTTTGCAAGAAGTGCAGAGATTGCCAACCAATATCTTCGTAAAGGGAGTAAAATCCTAGTAGAGGGTAGACTTAACTTTGATCAATGGGTAGATCAAAACGGACAGAAACGCTCTAAGCACTCTGTTGTTGTAGAGACTATGCAGATGCTAGACTCAAAAGGTGATAACCAAAGCAGTGGCGGCAATCCTGCCGGACAGGGTCAAGCTTCAGAGCAAGGCGGGTATTCTCAACAGAAGCCTCAAAGCTATCAAAAACCAGCTACCTCGCAACAACCTTATTCACAAAATAAGCAGATGCCACAAAGCAGTTCTATTCCAGAGATCGATATTGATGAAGATGAAATTCCGTTTTAGAAATAATATATAACAAAAGGAAATACCATGGCAGAAAGAAGAAAGTATAAAAAAAGATACTGTAAGTACTGTGAAGCAAAAGTTGACTTCATGGATTATAAAGATGTAGGAGCACTTCGCTTCTCTCTTTCAGAAAGATATAAAATCATGCCTCGCCGTCTAACAGGTAACTGTAAACGCCACCAAGATATGATCTCAACAGTTATAAAAAGAGCTAGAGCTGCGGCATTAGTTCCATATACCGTAACTCGTAAAGCAGTTGTAACTGCACCATTTGAGAACCTAAAATAGGTTCTTTGGTGCTTTTGCACCACTTTTTATAAAAATGCTCTCCTTAAAAAACAACTCACACTTAATTTAGGAATATTTTTTGCTACACAAAGAGTAAAAAGTAGTAAAATGCGCTATATCCTAACAATTATCCTACTAACCTCTTTTATTTATGCAAAAACAGCAGATTTTTCAATTATAATAGATGAAAAATTTAACAACGCCCTAGTTGACGTAACAGAAGATTACGACCGCTCAATTAGCGCAGTTGGATTTATCAAAGAGTATAAACAGAGCCGCTCTCAAAGCTCTAAAACCTATACAAACGCTTTTGATTACCTCTCATCTCTATCTAATGTTCACGGCTCACAGATACACCTTGTAAAAATAGATAATCATGCAGATATAACACTTAGAGAGTCCATTAATCTAGCAAGTTTCAGCGAAGCCGTCACTATCTTAAAAACTCCTCAAAATGGCTACTTAATAGGTGGTCAAACTCTTGATGGCTCATTATTGATTCTAAAGTTAGGCTCTGATGGAAGTAAAATATTTCTTAAGAAATTTGGGACTCCCATGAGTGATAAAATAAGCAAAATTATTATATTGCGCGATGGAGGAGTTTTAGCAATTGGCTCATCTGCGACTTCAAGAGCCTATAGCCAAAATATCTTTGAAAACGGTCTTGGCCTAAATGATATATATCTAGCAAGATTTTCTGATAACGGCACAATGCTTTGGAGTAAAAAATATGGCTCAAATTATGATGATTACGGTATTGATGCCACAGAGGCAGATGATGGCTCAATCATAGTTCTTGGTAAAAAAAGTATAGATACAAAAGTAGGAGCAGTTCTCTTAAGAGTAACGGAGCTTGGCGATAAGATTTGGCTTAGAGAGATTGTGGATGATAAGGTTATAACTCCGCACAGAGTTATAAAATCAAGAGAAAATAATTTTATTGTGTCACTCTCACAAAAAGATGAGATGAATAAGGAGCAGATTAGACTCCTTAGGGTTGATTTAGCGAAAAATATTTTACAAGACAAAACAGTTTACACAACTTACTCTAGCGCTTTAAAAGATATAAAAGAGTTTGCAGATGGCAAGATTGCAGGGGTTGGCTATGTTCAAGACCTATATGATACTGATGGGCTTGCCATGCTGCTTAATAGTAAATTCTCTATGCTCTCTCAAGAGCATTACGGCTCCAATGAGTATGACTCCCTAAGTGCTCTTAGCATACTTCATAACTCTCAAATTGCTGCTGTTGGGGTACATACCAACAAGGAGTCTCAAGAGACCAATATGTGGCTGGTAAAACTAAACAGAGATCTCTCTATGGCACAAATATCAGATAAATCAACAAACTTTTACACTCAACTTACGGAGTTGTTTAAGGATGAGATTAAAGCAGATAAGATAATTATAAAAGAGGATTTATCAATAAGTTTTAATGATAGAAATCTCTACTTTAAGGTTGGCGAATATATATTAACAAAAGAGCAAAAGAAGTTCTTAAAGCTCTTTGGAGATAAACTCTTAGCGTTTTTATACAAAAACAAAGAGCAGATTAAAACATTGGAGATTAACGGGCACACTTCAAGCGAATGGGGAACTGATGACTTCTCAAGCAGTTACATTAACAATGAACGCTTATCTATGAACCGCTCATTTGCAACACTTAGCTATATATTTAAAAATCAAGATGAAAAAACAAAAAGGTGGTTAGCCCAAGTGCTAAAGGGGAGCGGTCTTAGTTTTTCTAAAAAAGTCATGTTAAATGAAGTTGAGGACAAGGAGAAATCAAGAAGAATCTCGTTTAAGGCTCTTCTCTTATCTGAAAACTAATCAAGCTCTTGAGTATTTACCTCTCTAAACTCTAATCTAACTTTATCTTGTTTTAGTTTTTTATATAGCTTATATTTTGCATTTTCGAGCTCTTCATCACTATATGAAAATTCACTCTTTATCTCCTCATCGCTTATAGACGCGCTATCCATAGCAAAAAGCTTCAACTCTTTTTTCGTAAGCTTTGCCTTAAGCACCGCGTAGAGAGCTTTGTCATCTTCTATAATATCTACAAGATTTAATCTGCAAAATTTAGAGAGCATCTCCCTAAAATTGTTCTCACTGTTATACTGTCTCCAGACACTGTTTTTTAGCATTAAATCTTCCCTAATATCTGTGTTAAGTCTTTTGTATCGACTACTATATTTGCTTCTTTGCGTAAAATCTCTCTTGCGCAAAAAGCGACTCTTGTTCCTGCATGTGCAAACATAGAGAGGTCGTTTGCTCCATCTCCACAGACTAAAGTTTCAGCTTCACTAACTCCTAGCAGACCCTGCAGACGAATGAGCATATCCCCTTTTGAGTAGTTAAACATCATATCTCCTCCGACAAGACCCGTAAGTATCTGGTTTTTATGATGCAGTACATTTGAGAAATCTGCATCATATCCTAAAATATTTTTTGCATATCCGGTTGCATTTCTAAACCCGCCGCTAAAACAGACCACTTTCATACCTTGGCTCTTTAGCTCCGCAATAGTCTCTTTGGCTCCCTTCATGTAAGGCAGATTTTGACTAATCCTCTCTACCACGCTATACTCTAACCCTTTTAAAAGTCCGACTCTCTGCTGTAGTGATTCAAAAAAATCAAGCTCACCGCTCATAGCAGCCTCTGTTATTTTACTTACCTGTTCACCAAGTCCTAGTTCTTCTGCAAAAAAATCTATCGTCTCGCCGTCCATCAGCGTAGAGTCAAAGTCAAAAACAGCTAGTTTTAGCATATATTCTTCTCTCTTTAGTTATAATTGCGCAATTATACCATTTAGGATGCTTTTTGTTTAATGAACTTATAAATAAACTAAAAAACGATACTTATATCACATTAGAGACTACTCCGGGACACTCGCCTCAGTTTTTACCTATCATAGAGACAATTGCGAATCTTGGACTTGACAAGCTTGTAGATGGATTTACAACTACAGATAACCCTCTGGCAAAACTAAAATATAACTCTCTTTTTGCGGCAAAGATGCTTCAAGAGAGATTTAACAAACCCGTAATTGCTACGATGAGCATGCGTGATAGAAATAAAATAGCTCTGCAATCTGACCTTCTTGGGGCAAATGAAGTAGACATAAGAGCTATTTTAGCACTAACGGGTGATCCTGCAACAATATCCGATCAACCGCACACAAAGGGTGTTTTTGAAGCAGATAGCTCCCTTTTACTTGATATTATTTTATGTTTTAACAGCAGTATTGATTATGCCGGTAAACCATTGGCACACAAGCCACAAGAGATTTACCCCTTTGCAGTTGTAAACTCTTATGCAAAAAACCCAAAAACTCTTCAAAAAAAGATGCTAAAAAAGATACAACACGGTGCGCTTGGGATTATTACGCAGCCTGTTTATGATCTTCAAAGTGCAGAACTTCTGCTTGAGCTTAAAGAGAGCGCAAACAGCCAATGCCGTACAGATAACAAAAGCGCCGAACTAATATTAGGAATTTTTCCAATTACAAAACTTCGTACAGCACAGTTTTTATCTGCACATGTACCGGGGATAAATGTACCCGATGAGTGGATAGAAGCACTTAGAGTTGCAAATGAAAAAGGTGCTAAAGAAGAGTATAGAGTCGGATTTGAGCTTAGTAAAAAGCTCTTTGATGAACTAAAAGTGCTTCATCCAAAACTTCATCTCATGACTGCAAACCACTTTGAGCTAGCCAAAAACATACTCTCATAATTTATGTAGATGCCGGCTCACCCTTAAAGTTACGTATAAACTCTCTAAATTTATCTATTTTTAGCGGTTTACTAAAATAGTACCCTTGTACTTGATTGCAGTTTAATAACTCCAATGCCTCTATATGCTCTTTAGTCTCAGACCCCTCCGCTATAACATCTTTACCTAGTGCATCTGCCATGGCTATAATGGTAGCAACGATTGAGCGGTCATCCTCATCTTTGTCTATATCAAGAACAAAGCTGCGGTCTATCTTTATTGTTTGCGCGGGCAATTTTTTAAGATAGCTAAGTGATGAGTAACCTGTTCCAAAATCATCAATTGAGAGGTTTAGGCCTTTTGAGTGGAGTATATTTAATATTGAGAGAGATTTATCAAGATCTTTCATAATATGGCTCTCTGTAATTTCAAGCTCCACATATCTTCTATCTACTCCTACCTCACCTACAATAGCACAAAAATCATCGATAAAAGAGCTGTCACTTAGCTGTTTATTAGATACGTTGATAGATACCGTAAGCAAATTACCCTCATCATGAAGTGCTTTTGTATCTTTTAAAGCCTGTTTTGCAACCCATAAGCCTATTTGACATATCTGTCCCGTCTCCTCTGATATGCCAATAAATTTATCCGGTCTTATAAGCCCTATATCTTGATGATTCCAGCGTACTAAAGCCTCCATACCATAAACACTTTTTGTCTTAAGGTTTATTTTTGGCTGATACTCTAAGAATAGTTCTCCTTCACTTATAGCGCTACGCAGTCCATTTTCAATAAGAGACCTCTCTCTTATTTTATCATTCATCGCTTTTGTAAAAAACTTATAACTATTTTTTCCACTCTCTTTTACTTGATACATAGCTGTGTCGGCAGCCTTTACAAGCTCTTCATAACTCTCTCCGTCATCGGGGTAAATGCTTATGCCGATACTCACACCGGTATAAAGTTCTAAACCGTTTATAATAACCGGACTTTTAAATTTATTTATTATTTTTTCTGCAACATACGCCGCATCCGATATTGATTTTACCTCTTCTAATATTATAGTAAACTCATCTCCACCAAGTCTAGCTAATGTGTCCTCTTCGCGAATAAGCTCTTGAATTGATTTTGCAACTTCTATTAAAAACTTATCGCCCATAAAGTGATCAAATGAGTCGTTAATACTTTTAAAATTATCCATATCTATAAAAAGCAGCGCCATCTTCGCACCGCTTCTCTTTAGCGCAGGTATTTTATTCATAACACGTTCTTGAAACAGTATTCTATTTGGAAGGTCAGTAAGCGAATCAAAATATGCGAGATTATGTATAAGAGTCTCTTTGTGTTTTTTATCGCTTATATCGTTAACTATTGATATATAATTTGTTAATCTACCATTTTCATCATGTAGAGCTGTAATGCTTATATCTGCACTAAAAAACTCTCCATTTTTTCTTCTATCTTTAATCTCTCCACTATAGTGATGTTTTTCATTGAGTTGCTTCCATAAATTTTTATAAAATTCGTTATCATGCCAACCTGAGCTAAAGGTATTTGGAGTTTTTCCTTTGATATCTTCTATCTTATAGCCTGTCATAGCACTATATGCACTGTTTATAGCAATAATTCGCTGTTTATCATCAGTAATTAAAACACCGTCACTCATCTTCTCAAAAACTGCAGATGCAAGTATGAGTTCATTTTCTGCGCTTTTTCTTTTAGTTATGTCATGAACTGTACCGATAGATTTTATAATATTGCCATGGCTGTCAAAATCGTGCTCGCATCTCTCCTCTACAAACCCGATTTCATCGTTTTTTCGCACAATTCGATGTTCAATATAATAGCCCTGTTTATTTTTAATAGATAGTGCATAAGCACTCTTTACGCTCTCAACATCCTCTGGATGCACAAAGCTTAAAAAAGCCTCATAAGTTGCATCAAACTCTTGAGGCTCAAGTCCGAATATGCGGTAAACTTCATCAGACCAGTACAGGGAGTTATTTACAAGATCAAGCTCCCAATGCCCGATTTTTGCAAGTGCTTGAGCCTGCAGTAAACCACCATATAATTTTTTACAATAAAGTTCGTTTTTGCTAAATGCTGATTGCATATAATAAACTTCCTATCAATATCTATGAGATATTATATTTTATCATACTAGTTTCATAGTATGCTTAAGATAGTTTATTTTGTTATAATTGCACCACTTATTTAATGGAATGATTATGATTGATTTAAAACTACTACAAAAAGATTTTGGGAGCGTTAGTGACAAGCTTCTTAAAAAAGGTGTTGACATTAAACTCCTTGATTTGCTAAAGAGAAAAAATGAGGAGTTAAAGAGCGCAAAAGCTAATTATGAAACACTTCAAGCTGCTCAAAACAGTATGAGCAGAGAGTTTGGCATTTATAAAAAAGAGGGTAAGGATATTAGCGAGTTAAAAGAGAGAGTTGATGCCAATAAGATAAAAATAGCCGAAGCTCTTGAAGCACAACGCACAAAACAAGATGAGCTTGAATCCCTTGCCATGTCAATTCCAAACATACCCGACGACGATGTTCCAGAGGGTGAAGATGAATGTAGCAACGTAGAACTTAAGAAAATTTTAACCCCAAGAGAGTTTAATTTTACTCCAAAAGAGCATTGGGAGCTAGCAGAGCAAAATGGTTGGATAGACTTTGAGCGCGGTGTAAAACTAGCTACTAGCCGATTTAGCGTCTCTTTTGGAATGGGCGCAAAACTCGAACGTGCACTAATTAACTTCATGCTAAATTTTAACTCAAAACGTGGATTTCAAGAAGTCAGTGTACCCTCTATCGTAAACAGAGCCGCACTAGAGGGCACGGGACAACTTCCAAAGTTTGAAGATGACCTCTACAAAATAGAGAATCAAGAGCTTTTTTTAATCCCTACCGCAGAGGTTCCGGTTACTAACCTCTACCAAGATGAGATACTATCCCCAAGCCAACTACCCATAAAAATGACGGCTTACACCTCTTGTTTTAGAAAAGAGGCAGGTGCGGCAGGACGCGATACGAGAGGCATGATACGTCAACATCAATTTCATAAAGTCGAACTTGTATCTATAACAAAACCGCAAGATAGCGATAAAGTTTTTGATGAGATGGTTCAAACTGCCTCAGATCTTCTTAGCGCATTAGAACTCCCTCATCGCCTTGTAATGTTATGCGGTGGAGACTTAGGTTTTGGTGCGGCAAAAACAGTAGATTTAGAAGTTTGGCTTCCGGGACAAAACTCATATAGAGAGATAAGTTCAGTCTCAAACACAAGAGAGTTTCAGGCTAGACGCGCAAAGATAAGATACAAAGATGAAAATAAAAACTCTTTTGTTCACACCCTAAACGGCTCATCACTTGCCGTGGGTAGAACTATGGTCGCAATTATGGAGAACTTTCAAAACGAGGATGGAAGCATAACGATTCCTAAGGTCTTGGAGCCGTATATAAACTGATATAATGGTACTTTTTTTGCTTTAAAAAAGAAACGATAGCAAGGTAGATAATGGCTGATGCACTAGAAGAAGAGATAATAATCATTGAAGACAGCGACGCTGCTTATGATACCGTTACTTCAAACTCATCAATAATAGACGAAAGTTCATCTGCCGCAACTAAAAAGAAGTTTGTTTTAATTGGTATCGGTGCCGCTCTTTTATTAATTATTGCACTGCTTATGTTTACGCTAAAGAGTGATGAAAAAAGACCTATGGATACTTCTATGGGCTATATAGATGAAAGGCTTGAAAAGCTACCTTCAGAACCCGTAGAGCCTAGTAGAATTGAAAATATGATAGCAAAGGCCGACTATCTCTACTCAACCGGCTCAAAAACTGAAGCTCTTGCTCTTTATGAAAAGATAGCTCACTATAGCGAGGCTGTCTCTGCATATAATTTGGGAGTCGCACAACTAAAAGATGCTCAGTATGAAACTGCGCTTGACTCCTTTAAAAAAGCGATACAAAACAATGAAAAAAGATGCGTAAGCGCAATTAATGCAGCCGTATCTTCCCTGCATCTTCAAAACGAAGAGAGCTTTAGATACTATATAGATTTAGCTCATGCATACCTGCCTCAGGAGAGGCAATCACCTCTGTACTCTTACTACTACGCCCTAATTAACTACTACAAGGGTAACTATTTAGAAGCTCTAAGTGCACTCAAAAACCCGACTTCAAAGGAGTATTTGAGAGTTCAAAATAGTCTTAGTGCTAGAATCAATGCTCTTTTTGATAATGATTATAGTGCAATAGAAAGTATGGAAAGCAATTCTCAAGCTCTTGATGATTTTAGCCTAGGGCTTCTTTATGGAAGAGTCGGAGATCTTACACTAGCAAAAAACTATTTTCAAAATGCCATTACAAAAGGTATAGAGCCGGTAAAATCTCAACTTGCTCTTGGGTATGTAAATCTAAAGTCCGGTCAAATTCAAGAAGGGGCTAAAAATATAGAAAATATAACAGATATGTTTGGAGAAGAGGTCTATAAGCCATACCCTATCAGAGTTAAACTAAAGGAGTCGTTATTTGATCCCAATCGGGCTCAAGATCGATACAGAAACATCACTATCAATAGTAAAAAGATTGATTATCAAAAGATATTCTACTTTTCGCCTTACAAAATATTTAACGCAAATCAGACAATAAGCTATATACGAAAAGGAAATGCAAATATATATATTGACAATATAGACTCTGCAAAAGAGTACCTTCTAAAAAGCTCCTCTTCATCAAGCGTAAATATCGGTATAGTAAATGCAATTAAAAAAGCTCTCTCTTTTAGACTAAGAGAAGCTAATGAGATGCTACAAAAATTAGTAGAGGTTCAACCAAAACACTCAATTTTACACTACAACCTTGCTCTTACATATGCTCAAATGGGCAACATGCCTGATGCGTATAAGCACTTTTTACGCTCTTACAATCTTGATGCAAAGAACTACCTCTCCGGAATATATGCTATTATGACTTCTCAGTTAATTGATAACGAAAATGCCAAACTTCTATCCATCATAAAAGAGGCTGTCGCTCTTGAAGAGTTCTCAGAAGAGATGGATCTATACAACACGCTTCTTTTTATCGCCCAAGGAAACACAGCTTTGTTAAACGATTGGCTTGATAGAGAGTATAAACAGCGTCCTTTATATATGGCACTTGATATTATCATTGCTCTAAAGCAGAATAACCATGACGCTGCACAAAAATCAGCCAAGCAACTAACAGTAATGTTACCAAATGAGATAGTTCCGCATATGATGTATATTGATGCTCACTTTAATAAGCTAGAGCAAAAAGCGTATGCAAAAGAGGTAATGAATTATTTAAAGGTGCAGGATTTAAACTTTAACGATTTATACTTTGGTGCACATATCTCAAGGTATCTATATATTCAACAAAATTTAATTATCGGCAGGCTCTACTTTTTAAGAGAACAGCTAAAAAGCGTGCTGGAATCGACGACTGAAAATACCCATGAGCTGACAAGTGCTTTGGCTCTTGCTTCACTTTATGACGGTGCTTTTGAAGAGTCCTACTCTCTTTATAATAATCTTATCGATAATCTTAAGGTAAGAGATTCTCAAACACTCTTCTTAGGAGCAGCCGCTTCAACTGCGGCAGAGCATCATGCTAATGCAATTGCTCTACTAGAGCTCTCAAAACTAAAAAATCCAAGCTTCTTGGAGAGTAGATACGCACTCGGCCTTCTGTATCTTGAAGTAAAAAACAACAAGGGAGCCGTAATTCAGCTCTCAAGGATAAATAAAAATAGTTTTAACTCTGAATATTTTAATTTTAGTATAGATACAGATGCGTTAATGTTTGAAAAAACTCAGAAGTAGAGATTTTACTTCTTAGTCGGTGAACTCTTTTTAGTATCATTTGTAAAATAGCCCACAAGAGACTCTGATGCCCTAAGCTCATTGCCTATACCGATATTTAATCTAAAATTATGTGGCAGATACAACTCTGTGATTCCGTTTACCACAACCCCATATCTTGAACCTTGCATTAAGTTTTGACCCTCAATTATATCTACATCGATGCCTTTTATACTCTGTTTTAATCTATGAACAACTTTTATCTTATTTGATGACTTTGTATCCATAAAAACTAATTTAACATTTTCATTAATATCTTTTGAGAGAGCAGCAAGAGGAGATATTCTAGCACCTCTTCGTAACTCTTTTTGCTTTAGAGATGAAGTAAAAGGAGCTCTAAGCAGAGCCACATTTAAGTAACTGCCCTCTACCTCCACTTTATATGCATAGCTATTCTCATCTTCAAGCTCTTCAATTGATCTTACTACACCATCAACTGGGCTTACCACGCTATTTTCTTGATAAAGCATGCTCTCTCTTTCAGGATTTCTAAAAATAAAAATAAAAAACAGCGTAACCAAAAAAGCTAAAAATTGTAAAAAACTAAAATCAAATATCGTAAAAACTACTAAAAAAAAGAGTGAAGCTGCTAGATAACTCCACCCCTCTTTGGCTATTGGTAAAAGATTACTCTTCATCTAGATCCCCTTTTTCCTCTTTTTGCTTATCTTCTTTTTGCTTTTCCTCTTTCTCTTCTTTAGCCATTTTTGCATCAGCTTTAAGCTCTTCTTCTATCTCATCGACAACAAGATTTACTTTAGACTCCATGCCGTTTTTTTCTTCAAAATTTATGATTATATCCCTAACCTCTTCTCCGGTTATGTTCTCTTTTTTATAAAGAAGCTTGACCATCTCTTCAATAGCACCTCTATACTCTTCTAATCTACCCACGACAAATTCATATCTCTCTTGGAGTGATGACCTGATAAACTCATCCATTCCTTCAGCTGTTTTATCGCTATAATCTTTTGCAGCCTGAGCTCCGCCACCTAAGAATGAGTGTCTAGTTTTTTCTAGAACCATTAAACCTGCAACATCACTCATCCCGTAAGTTTGAACCATAGATTTGACGATATCTGTTGCTCTTTCTAAGTCGTTACCTGCCCCTGTTGAGATTTCACCTATAAAAACCTCTTCTGCTGCACGACCGCCAAGAAGAACATCTACTTCTGCCCAAAGCTCATGACGTTGCATCATAAATTTGTTCTCTTCTGGTGTATTTAGAGTGTAACCGAGTGCTGCTAATCCACGAGGAACAATAGATACTTTTGATACCTTCTTAGCTCCTATAGTTGTCTCAGCTATCAGAGCGTGTCCACTTTCATGATAAGCGACAATCTTCTTCTCTTTAGGGTTAATTCTTCGAGATTTTTTAGCAAGACCTGCTAAAGCACGCTCAACTGACTCATAAAGATCTTTTTGCGTAACTGTTTTTTGACTTTTTCTACCTGCTAAAAGAGCTCCTTCATTAACAATATTTGCTAAATCAGCTCCCGCCAAGCCTGCAGTAAGGCGAGCTATCTCTTCAAGATCTACATCCTTATCCATCTTAACGCCTCTGACATGAACATTGAGAATTTTAACACGACCTTCAAAGTCAGGTTTATCCACAAGTACCTGTCTGTCAAAACGTCCCGGTCTCAAAAGCGCTTGATCAAGTATTTCAGGTCTGTTTGTAGCAGCTAGGATAATAACAGGGGTGTCTGTTCCAAAACCATCCATCTCTGCAAGTAGCTGATTTAAAGTTTGCTCTCTCTCATCATTGCCGCCCATTTGAGCACCTGCTGCACGACTTTTACCAATAGCGTCTATCTCATCTATAAATATTATACTCGGTGCATCTTTTTTTGCCTGTTCAAACAGATCTCTAACACGGGCTGCTCCCACACCGACAAACATCTCTATAAAACTAGATCCCGTTACTGAGAAAAACGGTACATCCGCTTCACCTGCAACAGCTTTTGCCAAAAGAGTTTTTCCGGTACCGGGGCTACCGACTAACAAAACACCTTTTGGAATTTTTGCACCGATTTCTACATAACGACCGGGGTACTTTAAGAAGTCTACAATCTCTTGAACTTCCTCTTTTGCCTCTTCTACACCTGCAACGTCATCAAATTTTGTTTTTGGCTTCTCTGAATTAATCATCTTCTTAGAGCCGCCCATTCCCAAAATTCCACTGCCCATGCTCTTTTGCATTCGTCCTGCAAAAAACATCCATATTGCTATAATAATCAGAAACGGAAAGAGCCAGCCAAACATCTCAGTAAACCAGTTTGTTTCACTAAAGCCCGTATATTCAATGTTTTGTTTATCTAGCTCTTCTGTTAGCCTTGTATCACTAGGGACTATTCTTGTAGTATAGAGTGTTGAATTATCGCTCCCGAATGCTTTTATATAGCTCTGACCTATCTCGACCTTTTTTACGCCTTTTGACTCTATTAATGATTTAAGCTCCGAATAACTAATCTGCTGTACTTTTTTATTGCCGGCAGCAATTCCGTCTGTACCGCTATTTTCTCCAATAAGTGCTTTGAAAAGCAAAATAATTACTACTGAGAAAACTGCAAATGTTACAAGTGGATTTTTATTGAAAAAATTATTATCATCGTTTTTATTATTTTTGTTCTGCATTTCTATTTTCTACCTTGTTTTAGTATTAATGTAACCCACTCATCTTGGGTTATTTTTTCTAAGATTTCAAAATCTTGGTAAAATTTTAAAACTTTTGACTCATATTTATCTAATATTCCCGAGAGTATAAGAACTCCACCCTCTTTTAAAACACTTTTTAAATCATTTGCTATAAAAGTGAGTACATCTGCGACTATATTTGCTACAACGACATCGTAACTTTTTTTTGTCTGGCTACATGAGCCTTCCCATAAATTTTCAAACTTTACAGAGTTTAATTTGGCATTTAGCTCGCTGTTTTCTACGCATACTATGTCGGTATCGCAAGCATCGACAACTGCACCGAGTTTTATAGCTCCTATGCCTAAAATACCGCTTCCACACCCTACATCTAGAACCAAATCACCTTTTTTTACATATTTTGCTACTGCTCTTAGTGAGGTTGCCGTTGTTGGATGATGACCTGTGCCAAAAGCTAAAGCGGGATCTATTTCTATATTGATTAATTCATCATGTGGTGCATTCCATGTGGGATGAATATAAAACTTATCAATAACAAGCGGCTCTATGCTCTTTTGATAAATCTCTACCCAGTCACTGTTCTTGAGCTTTGTTTGCGTACACTCAACGTCTATATTTTCGCCAAGCGCTTTTGAAAGAGCTTCACCAAACTGCTCTAAACCCCATATAATAGTCTCAAGGTTATCTTCACTTCTTATAATAAAGCCATTATCAGTCTCTTCAAAACCTATAGGTAAAGTATCTGTTAAAAAATCTAAGAAGAGGGAGTGATGAGAAGATACAGTGACTTTTAACTCAAAGTAATGCTCTTGCATTACACCTCTATACCCATAACGGCGCCAAGTTTCTCTTTTAAAACCTGTGGCGTAAACGGTTTTACAATATAGTTGTTAACACCGGCTTTGAGTGCAGTTATAACCTCTGTTTTACCACCCTCTGTTGTTACCATAATTATAGGTAAGTCTACAAATCTCTCATCGGCACGTACTTTCTTGACAAGCTCAAGACCATTCATCTCAGGCATATTCCAATCAGTTATAAGCATATCTACATCAGGATTTGCATTTAAAACACTCCATCCTTCAGCACCGTCAGCCCCCTCTAGAACATCTTTATGACCAAGTCTTGCTAGCGTATTTTTAATAATACGACGCATTGTGGAACTATCGTCGACAACAAGTAGTTTCAAGGAGAATCCTTTTTATAAAATTTGCAAATTAATTAGTAATAATACCTAAATTTTATTAATTTTATGATTAAGAAGTACTTTAGCTAAGGAGTTTAAACATTTTTTCTAAATCGAGCGTTCCTTCATAATAGGCCTTTCCTATTATTACTCCATCTACTATATTTGTTGCTATAAGAGCTTGGATATCACTCTCATCTTTAACACCGCCACTTGCAATTGTACTAATTCCGCTTGCTTTTGCAATCTCTACCGTAAACTCTACATTCACACCGCTAAGTGTGCCATCTTTACTTACATCCGTGCATATAATTGCTTCAACTCCGGCATTTGCAAATTCACGCGCCAAATCAGTCGCGAGCATCGAGCTGACTTCACCCCATCCCTCAACTGCTACAAAACCGTCAATAGCATCAATTCCGACAGCAACAGGATATTTAGCCGCCATATCTTTTACAAACTGTGGATTCTTTACTGCGATTGAGCCTAAAATAACTCTATCTATCCCAATATCAAGCATCTTCTTAATTGTTTCTTCATCACGAATCCCGCCACCTAGTTCAAGCTTTACACTGCAGTTTTCTCTTATTTTTATAATCTGATCCAAGTTTTTGGGCTCACCGGCAAATGCACCGTTTAAATCGACTAAGTGTACCCACTCAGCACCCATCTCTTCAAACTTTTTAACAAGCATCCAAGGCTCATCGGAGTATATCTTTGCACTATCCATAAGACCCTTTGTTAGTCTTACCGCCTTTCCGTCTTTTAAATCAATCGCTGGGTATAAAGTCATGTAAATAAATCCTTTAATTATAAGCCACAAGTGGCGTGAGCCCTCTGCTGAAGAGAACTTAGTGTTAACGTAGCTAGCGGAATTACTTCCGATAGCGTATCTATTATAGCCTTGTAAAGTTTTCTAATATTTTAAGCCCGTTTCTGTGGCTTTTTTCAGGGTGTGGCTGAATTCCCATAATATTTTTATGAGCAACAGCAGATGCAAACTCATATCCATATATTGTCTTGCCTATAACATCCTCCTCATTTTGACACACCACATGATAAGAGTGGACAAAATAGAGATAATGCTCCTTGTCTAAGCCTATAAAGAGTGGATGTTCTTTTGTAAACATCCTGTTCCAGCCCATGTGTGGAACTTTTAACGGCTCTTTGAATTTAGACTTATCAAATGCAACAACTCTTCCTTTAATAAGCCCCAATCCTTCATTGTCTCCAAACTCTTCGCTACTCTCAAACAGAAGCTGCATACCTAGACATACTCCAAGTATCGGCTTTGAAGAGGCTGCAAACTCTTTAATAGCATCAATCATATCTCGGCTACGTAAGTGCTCCATAGCATCACCAAAAGCTCCCACCCCAGGTAGAATTAACTTATCATACTCTTTGAACTTTAGAGGATTGCTCTCAACAACACTCTTAGCTCCAACTTTTGCACAAGCATTTTGAACACTTGCAAGGTTTCCCATGTTATAGTCAACAATTCCTATCATTCATCAATCTTTAATTTTGTAAATTTTATATATATCGCCAATGTTACCAAGAGCATCGAAACCCCTCCAACTATATACATGGCATATAGTATCTTTTCCGGGTCTGTAATCGCAAACTTAAATACCAGCATAAGCGCTTCTATCGAAAGGGCTATTATAATTGAGCCTAAAAACCTAACCATAGTTTTATGCGGACCGGATATACTACTTTGCTTGCTTCTACCCAATATCTCTTCCTCTATAAGAGTTTTTGCCAAATCAAATATTGCTAGCGCGAGTGTAATTAAAATTGTTGCTTCAAATACATCTTTTATCTTAAAATGCTCAGGCGATATCTCATATACAAAGAAACTCTGCACTCCTTTTAGAAAAAGAAGCAAAGCAACTGCTATAAGTGCAAATGAGAACACCGCATAAGAGTATCTAAAAAGAGACATGAAAAATTTATCATATTTGCTCGATCTAGATATTTTTATAACTTCATCAAGTGGCATATCCAGACATGCAACATATTTTAACTCCCCTTGACTATCGTACACGGGTTGTGACGCAGTTACACACAAATCACCGGTGATAAGCGAGGGATATGGGTCTGTTATGGTACATCTGGACTCTTTTACCGCTCGGTAGTAGTAGGCACGGTCAGATCTAATTCTCCCTACATCCTTATCAATCTGACCTCCGGATATAAATGTAGGGGAGACTTGAACTCCTCGATGATCAAGAAGATAAACTCCGTCACAATTCTCCAAATCTGCCTTTATCTTTAAGAGTCTAGGCATTATGGACTCTACTGAGGGTGAAGGGAGTCTATTTTGAATATTTTTTGAAAAGAGATAACAGAAGTAGGCTCTTGCTTTAGTACGACCTTGAGAAAAATTTTGTATATCAGATATAACCATTTATTTTCTTGCCTTATTTAGATAATGGACGCAATTATACCAAAGGCATTGTTACATTTTGATATAATCCGCCTTAAATAAAGTTGGAGTTTTTTTATAATGGGTTTTAAGGTTTTTTTACTATTTGAAAAATTTTTGATGCTGCTTCCAAAGAGAATAAGAAAAAGTTTTTTTGTTTTCTTGGCAAATATCGCATACTACCTCTCATCAAGATACAGAAATATCGGTTTTACAAATTTAGATTTTATCTTTGGTGATAAACTTACGCATAAAGAGAAAAAAAAGATTGTTAAATATAGCTTTAGAAATCTTCTACTTAACTTTTTACATTTAATGGAAATTAGATATATGAGCAAAACAGAGCTTGAGGATAAAGTAACTATCAAAAATATTCAAGCTGTAGAAAAAGCTCACAAACAAGGACGTGCCATTATATATGTAACATCCCATTATTGTGCTTGGGAGTTGGGAGCTGCAGCGATTGGAAATTTTATTGAACCTGTTTATGCAGTTTTTAAAAAGATGAAAAATCTAGATTATCAAGCTTGGGTTTTAGAGTCTCGTGGCAAATTCAACAATAAATCTTTAGAGAAGTCAAATGTTATAAAATCACTTATAAGAGTGACAAAAAACAAGGAAGCTAGCGGAATTTTAATAGATACTGCGATAAATAAAAGAGAAGGTCTTGAGGTTACATTTTTTGATAAAAAAGTTCACCAGACAGCTACTCCTGCATACTTGGCAAGAAAGTACGGCGCCGCGATTATTCCTGTTAGTATAAAAACCGATGATGAGGAGAGTTACACTCTAGAGTTTTTCGATGAGATAAAGGTAGAGAACACGCAAGATGAGAAGGCAGATATTTTAAAAGCAACGCAACTTCAAGCTGACTGGCTCACCAAGATAATAACAGATGAACCAAAATACTGGTTTTGGATACATAGAAGATTTAAGAGCAATTATCCCCAAATATATAAAAAATAGATTTTAAGTAGATCCACACTCTTTTGTTCTTGCCTCAAAGAGCTTCAATATTGTAAGAAAAAATGCTGTAATCGCAGGTCCTAGAATCATTCCCCAAAATCCAAAAGTCGTAAGTCCTGCAATAATAGCAAAGAAGATTATAAGCTCATTCATCTTGGCATCATCCTCATCTAAAAGCCTAAGGTTTATCTCTTTAATGATTAAAGGTTTTATAAAAGTATCTGCAATTACAGATATTACTATTACAGAATAAAGTGCAATAAATATGGCACTAGAACTATTTCCTGCAGAAAATTCATAAAGCATAAACGGAAGCCACATAAGAGCTCCCCCGACAACGGGAACGAGTGAAGCAAATCCATACATTATTCCAAAGAGAAGTCCATTGTATCCCATAAAAGATATAGCAACCCCAAAGAGTATCCCCTGAAACATTGCGTTGACAATTATTGAGTAAAACACAACGCTCATGACTGATGAGAGCTCTCTTGCAAGGAGCGTTGTCTCCTCAACCGACATCTGTACAACTCTTTTTAAAAAATCAACAACAAAACCGCCGTTATACTGAGCAAAAAAGTAAAATACTATCACTAAAAGTGAATTTTTAAGGTACCCTGCACTTAAAGAGCCTATGTTTCCTGTAAATGAGAGCGCGTAAGTAGCCATAGAGTTTACGCTTATATCCTTCATCAAATCATCGGTATATGGCTTTAAAAATGATAAATATTCTGGAGGATTTTGCAAAAACTCTTTAATAAAAATCTCTATATTTCTAAAAACAATCGGGTCCATACTATTTAACTTTATAGTCAATGTTGCCAAGAAGTACCCAAGCGGTACAAAGAATAGAACTGCCAATAAAAAACTTGAGATTAATGCCGCAAAAAACTTTGATTTTAGTAGTTTTTCAAAAAAATTCTGAATATTTGATGTTGAGATTGCCAGCAGAGCTGCAATAATCATGCCTAATAAAAACGGAGCATACAGAAGATACATCCAGTAAAGAGATGTTGCAAAAAGTATAGCTACAAAATATTGCGGTTTCAAAATAGACTCCCTTCGTCATTTGTCGGAACTTGGACATTTAGTATCTCATAAGTATTTCTAGTTGCTACTCTGCCCTTTGCGGTCCTCTCTAAGTAACCGTTTGCAATCAGGTACGGCTCTAAAACATCCTCTACCGTTCCCTCATCTTCGCTAAGTGCGGCTGCTATCGTACTAAGTCCCATGGCTCTTCCGTTTGCTCCGATAAGAAGATTTAGAAGCTTAATATCCATCTCATCAAAGCCATGCGAGTTTATGCCAAGCTCTTTAAGCGCATACTCTGTTCTTGCATGTGCTATACTATTTTCATTTGCCACATCCGCAAAATCTCTAACACGGCGAAGAAGTCTTAAGGCTATACGCGGCGTTCCTCTGCTTCTTTTTGCTATCTCTATACAAGCTTCATGCTCTATCTCTTTATCTAACTTTACCGAAGCCTGCAGAATTATTTTTGCAAGCTCCTCAGATGAATAAAACTGCATTCTAAAATTCATACCAAATCTATCTCTAAGTGGATTAGAAAGCATTCCGGCTCTTGTCGTAGCACCGATTAGAGTAAAGCGTGGAAGGTCTATTTTTACGGTTTGTGCAGCTGGACCGCTTCCGATAATGATATCAATGCGGAAATCTTCCATTGAGGAGTAAAGTATCTCTTCAACAGCCGGAGAGAGACGATGAATCTCATCTATAAAGAGTATATCTCCCTCTTCAAGGTTTGTCAGCAGTGCTGCTAAATCGCCGCTTTTTTCTATCATGGGAGCAGCTGTTACTTTGATGTTTGTATTCATCTCATTTGCAATAATAAGAGCTAAGGTAGTTTTTCCAAGACCTGGGGGTCCGTAAAAAAGGACATGGTCAAGTGCTTCATCTCTCTTTTTGCTTGCTTGTATAAAAACACCGAGATTTTTTTTAATCTGCTCCTGCCCGATATATTCACTCCATGCACTCGGACGCAGCGTTATCTCACTGCTCTCATCCGCATCAAATTTTTCTATCTCAACCAATCTTTCCATGTCGGCTCTTAATAAGTGTGTATATCTTGAGGAAACTCTTTAGTTTTAACCTCATCAGAGTAACTCTTTAATGCGCTTTTGACTAAAGATGCTCCATCCATATACTTCTTTACAAACTTAGGCGTAAACTCCTCAAATAGTCCTAGCATATCGGAAAACACGAGAACTTGCCCATCAACATCTCTCCCCGCTCCAATCCCTATAACCGGTATATTTACGCTATCTGCAACTTCTTTGGCAACATCAGCCTTTACGCCCTCAATAACCATGCAAAAAGCACCTGCACTCTCTACGGCTTTGGCATCCCTTATGAGCTGCTCCCTCTCCTCTTGGGTCTTACCTTTGACTTTATAGCCCCCTTCTAGACGAACAGTTTGCGGTAGCAGTCCTATGTGTCCACATACTGCTATAGAGTTTGAGCATAAATGTTTTATGATGTGAGCCTTATCCTCTCCACCCTCTATTTTCACGGCAGAAGCAGGAGTTTGCTGAAAAACTTTTATCGAATTTTTAAGAGCTTCATCAGAGTTTATATATGTTCCAAAAGGCATATCACAGATGATAAAACTATCTTTAGCACCCATTGCAACCGCATTAGTGTGATATATCATCTGCTCAAGTGTTGCACTTAGTGTATCAGCTTTACCGGCAAAGCTCATATTGAGACTATCTCCGACTAAAATCATATCGCAACTTGGTTCCATAAGCTTTGCAAAGAGCGCGTCATAAGCCGTTATCATAACCAAAGGGGTAACACCCTTTGTTTTTTTGATAGAAGTAATTGTCATTTTCTTAGTCATCTTAAAACTCTTTCTTTAAATAATAAAAAGTATTTTAACTAATTATTGCTATAATTTTAGCCATATAGGAGAAATATTGTATGGGTGTAAGAAGTGATTTAGATTCCAACTTTGATTATGAGATAGTCGATGAGTTTCTAGACCACTACTCCATGATGGTTGACTACATGGAGGTCATGATTATAGATTTGTCAAAAAAAGATATGTATAAGATAAGTATAAATGAGCTCTTTCGTGTATTTCATAATATCAAATCCGCTTCAAGCTACTTAAAAATCACACAGATGTCAAAACTCTCGGCTTTTGTAGAGGATACTCTTGAGACAATCAGAACGAGGCACAAAAGCGTTAATGAAGAGACTATAAACTGGCTTCTTAGCATTAGTGATATGTTTGCAATCTGGAGAGATGACCTAAAATATGATAACGATTTGACACATATAAAATATTCTTTACTTAAATTACCAGATTTGGAGAGCAGTTGAAAAAATTAGTGGCATATATAACATCCGGTTATCCGGAAAAATCCTTTAGTACTGATTTGGCACTCTCTCTTGGCGAGAGTGGCGTTGATGCCGTAGAGCTAGGAGTGCCTTTTTCTGACCCCGTAGCCGATGGTCCGCTAATAGAAAAAGCAAACTATAAAGCACTTGAGCTTGGCTTTAAATTTAAACATCTCTTAGAGATATCTAAAGAGATTGCCCCAAAAGTTGATACCTTATGGATGGGGTATTTTAATAGTTTTTATCAGCAAGATTTAAATAATCTAATTCCTCTTGCAAAAAAGATTGGCATAAGCGGTTTTATAATCCCCGATCTCCCACATGAAGAGACTCTGGCTTATAAGAAACTATTTGACTCGAGCAATCTATCTAACATCAGCTTTGTTGCACCGACAGACACTCCACAGAGAATTAAAACAATAGTTGAGAATTCAAAAAAGTTTATATACATGGTAGCTTATGCAGGGATAACAGGCTCAGGAGTATCTGAAGATCTTCAACCAACACTAAGTTCTATAAAAGAGTACTCAAAGACACCTATTTATGTCGGATTTGGCGTGAACCAAAAAACTGCAAAAGAGAAAGTAAAAGGAGCTGATGGAGTAATAGTCGGTAGTGCTTTTGTTGAGATACTGCTCAATGATGATTTAAACTACACACAGAAGATACAAAGCTGTAACGAACTTGCAAAAATAATAAAAAGTGAAATAAATAGCTAATTTATCTCTTTTTTGTTTGTTATTTGTTGAAGATAGTTTGAGATATTTATTAAAGAAAATGTAACCAAAAATATCATAAGTCCCGGGAAGAAACTAACCCACCATGCAATCTCTACAACATCTTTACCGCTGCTAAGTATCGTACCCCAACTCATCTGCGGTGCAACAATTCCTAACCCTAAAAAGCTAAGCCCCGATTCTGCTAAAATTGCGCCTCCTACACCGAATGTAAAGCTCACAAAGTATATAGGAGCAAGCAGAGGAGCATAATATTTAAAAAGTATCTTTAATCTGCTTACTTTTGCAACATTTAATATTTTTATATAGGGTTGCGATGTTATTTGAAAACTCTCAGAGCGTATTAGCCTTGCGGTAGTCATCCATCCTGTTATAGATATAATTACAATCAAAACCCAAGCAGAAGCATTAACATAACTAACAAGAGCTAAAAGAAGAAAAAATGTAGGGAAAGTCAAAAATAAATCTACTAAAACAACAAAACCTTTATCAATAGTTCCACGAAAATATCCAGCCATTGAGCCTAAAAAAAGTCCAATCATTGAGGCAATAAACGCACTCCCGACTCCAATAAGAAGTGATACTTTTCCACCCTCAATTAAGCGTGCTAAAATATCTCTACCCAGCCTATCGGTACCCAGCAAATTCTCTGCGGAAGGCGGTAGTAAAATAGCATTGCTATTTAGTAAATAGGCATCAGCAGAGTAAAAAAGTGAACCAAAAAATGAAAATACAAAGACAAAAAAGAGTATAAATATACTAAATTTAGGCATTTATAGGCTACTGTTTCATTCCAAGTAGTGTCTGCATCATCTGATCAACAGTAGTAATTATCTTTGAAGCTGCGCTATAAGATGTTTGATACTTTATTAGATTTGTCAACTCTTCATCTATACTAACTTTTGAGATAGAGGAGTACTCTAACTCTATCGCATTGTACTGCGCGGTTATTGTTTCATTATTAATTATTGCTTGATTAGTATTTACTCCGACTTCAGTCGCGATAACATCAAACATTCCATAAACGGTAGAGTTATATGTTGCACTCCCAACTTCAAAGTCATATGTCTCAAACTGTTGCTGAATCATATCAAGGGAGAGTTGATTATCTCCGGTAACCGATGATCTACCGGCTGATATTTCAGTAGGACTCTCTTTTAGTTTAAAATTAAGATCTATATCTTTTGCATTGCTTCCATCAAAAAATCTATTTAGTCCAAGAGCTCCTGCAAAGTTTGTACCTGAATCAAAATCTTCATTTTTTAAATTATCTTCAATTGAAAAAGTATACCCTTTAGCCGCATAAGCAGGGTCCATAATGAACTCTACTGCATTGCTGCCATCTGGATATGTTGCCCAATTAAACTGTATAAAATCATCAATGTCGTTATTAGCATTTCCATCACTGTTGTCATCGCCTTGTGCTTTTAACTGCCCCTCTATTGAGTTAGAACCCACAGCTCCTGCCATTGATGTAGCACTATTTATATCTATTGTTCTTCTTGCGGTTATATTTCCATCAATATCATACATTAGTACATCAAATGAACCCTCTTTGATGTTAAGGGATGAGTTTACTAATGATTGAGTATTGTTAATATCAAGTGAATTGGACTCCATCTTGGTTGTAACACTAGAGGCGTATAGATTATTTGTTGACTCTATTAACGTTGAAGCAAAAGAGTCCATCTGGTCTATGACCTTTTGCAATACACCATTACTTGGAGCACCGGATAAATCATCCCCTCTCTTATCTCCTCTTAAGTCTAAGATAGCACCTATTCTACCGCCATTAATGCTCTCATTCATCGGTATTAACACGCCGTCTTGTCTCTCATAAGAGAGTTCATAAAAGCCGTTTGGATTATTATCATTAGATATATGAATAGGATGAAATGAGCCTCCATCTACTATATTAAATCCGTTTACGCTTAGTGTATAACTACTATATTTCTCATTTGATGAGCTATCGACTACGACATTTGATTTTATCTCACCGCTATTTGACTCTGCACCAATTAGTTTTGCTAAGCTCATCTCAAGTGAACTTCTTTTATCTCTTAAATCATTTGCAGTATATGCGCCACCCGCTTCTGCAACCTCTATGGATTTATTTACATTTGCCAACTCCTCAGCAAGTGTGTTTACCTCTTTTACATTTGCAGTTAGTTGATCATTAGTGCTTTTTTGGAGATTAACAATTTTATTTTGTACGCTAGTTATACTACTTGAGAGTGTTTCAGTCTGCTTTGCAAGTGCTAACTTAATAGCATCATTATCAGGATTATCTGAAAATGTTTGCCACATATTGTAGTACTCTCTTAAATCAGATTTTATTCCAACATCATCAATTTCCGGAAAGTAGGTAGATAGCTCTTCAAGAGTAGATTTTGTAAAATCAGAGTACTCTTTATCTGCAGATATACCTGTATATCTATCATAAACAAAACTATCAAATACTCTTGAAATATCTGTTATCTGAGTACCGTTTCCTAGATTTCCGTAAGAGGAGTGAATTGGAGTTGCTGCGGCTGTAACTACTCTTTGCCTTGTGTAACCTTCACTCTCTGCATTTGTTATATTATGACTGGTAGTATCTACTCCGACTTGAGCAGCCGCTAGACCGCTGTAGCCAATGTTTAATGTATTAAATATTGATCCCATTTTAAACTCTCACTTTCAATATAGTCGAATCTTTTGAGGCGACTTTATTGTAACCTTGCATCTCAGTAGGAATTAAATTTTCTAAAAATGTATTGTATAAATTACTAACTGCCAATACTAATTTTGCATATTTTTTATTTGTGTTATGAAGATTTGAGAGTTCTACTTTTAACTCATTTAACATAAGATGCTGCTCCTCATTTAATAGTGCAGGCAACTCAGCTTCAGGGTTTAGACGAATAAGAGCAGATATTTCATGGTCAATCATTGCTTTTTTTGACTCAAAGCTCTTAAGCTTCTCCTCTTTTAGCTTTAATCTGTCAAATTGAGGATTATGACTTGCTATCTGTATATCTTCTATATCAGATTCCGTAATTTTTACTAAATCTCTTAAATCACCTATAGCACTTTTTAAATGGTAAGACAACATGTCATACTCCTCACTCTTTTTGTTTAAAAACCTATATCAGCTCTTGAGCTATTTTCTCTGAGAGAGCTTGTAGGTCTATTTTATATTCACCGGACTCAAGAGCCTCTTTTATCCGTTCAACTTTACTTGTATCACCCTGTTGCGAAATTGTTGTTTTCTCTTTTTTCGAAACTTCTTTGCTCTCTCCAAAATCATTGGCATAAGCGGTACGAACACCTGCTGCATTAACTTGTGAAATCATAATCTATCCTTTTATCCTATTTTAAATATAATTCTCTACTAACTATATCGGCAAAACAAGATAAAATATTAGTTTTTTTTGCTACTTTATCTAAAGAAAGCCTACTGCTTTTCTGAAGAAAGTTTTTGCTTTGCAAAACCGCTTTCGCTACTTTTCTAAAGAAAGCCTACTGCTTTTGGCTCAAAAAATCATAAAGCATTTGAGAAAATCCAAATCCTCCGGCACTTGCCTTTGCGAGCTCCTCCCTATACATGGATTTATATATCTTGTCACCTGGGTCGTTCGTCTGTGAAAAAAGATTTTTTTCATCCTTCATCGCATCATCCATCAACATCTTTAAAATGACAGATTCAAAAGCATCCGTCTGTTCTCTTAATTTTGCATCTTCAGCTTTTGGGTCAATCTTAGGAAGTTGATGCTGTTGTGCAAGAAACTGTGTATCTATATTCATGATGTCTGCTCCATACATTAGATTAACTTTAACTCGGCAGATATACTACCTGCGCTCTTAATTGCTTCTATAATTGAGATAATATCTTTTGGCGTGGCTCCAAGTTTTTGCAAAGAGCGAACTAGGTTTGCTACTGTCGTAGTTCCGGTTTTTGTATATAGCTCATTTTCATTAAGCCCAATTACCATGTTCTCATCCACACCTATAGAGCCTGCCGGTCTGCTTAAGTCATCTTGTTCTGTGATTTTTATTGTTATATCGCCATGCGTCATAACAATTGGTTTTATCTCTATACCGACTCCGGAAATAATTGTCCCGGTTCTCTCATTTATGACTATTCTATCTTTTACATTATAGTCCATGTCTATCTCTTGAACTTCTGCTAAAAACTCTATCATACTTCTGTTTTTAGGTTTTCTTAGCCTTACTGTTTTAGAATCCATAGCTACCGCAACCTGAGTACTATAAATCTCATTTAAGGTTTTTTGGATCGTAACGCTATTTTTGAAATCGGCATCTCTTAATGATAGTGTCACATGCTCTTGATTATAGAGATCTATACTTATCTCTCTCTCAACCAGACCACCGTCATAAATCAAACCCACTGTCGGATGCGATTCCCTTGCACCCTGAGAGTTTTTTCCACCTATACTAATAGCACCCTGAGCAAGTGCATAAATTTTACCGTCAACCCCTTTAAGAGGGGTCATAAGAAGTGTTCCACCCTCTAAAGATTTTGCATCACCGATGGATGAGACTGTTATATCTATCTTATCTCCCTGTCTAGCAAAAGGAGCAAGTTCTGCCGTTACAACTACTGCTGCTACGTTCTTTGATTTTATATCAATAGAGTTCATATCTATATTCATAGCTTTTAGCATATTTGCAATTGATTGAAGAGTAAATTTTGAAGTTGTGCCATCACCTGTTTTCTTCAGACCTACAACAAGCGAGTAGCCAATAAGGTGGTTATCTCTAACTCCAACAATGCTTGCTACATCACTTATCTTAGCAGCATAGATAATAGTAGCAGTTAGTAGAAATAAAATAATCGTTCTCATCGCTAATCCTTCAATATAACGATGTTAAAGCAATATTTATTCCACTTTATTCACTTTGAAGATAGGTCAGAGAGGTGTTTCCAAATTTTTTAGATTTTTTTATTCTATAGGTACCAATATTTTCAGGAATTTCTAAACCGCTCATGTGCTCAATTATTATAAGCTTTACACACTCGCTTGGCAAAGAGGCTATCAAAGAGATAGTTTTATCATAAATATCCTCCATCCCCTCTCTTATATTAAATGGCGGGTCAATGTAAAAATAAGCCTGCTCATTTTTTTTCTGCAGTGACTTTACGACACTTGTGATATTTGAAAATGTATCACCGCTATATATCTCGCATAAAGAGGGGTCGGTTTGAGCGATGTTCTCTTTTAAAATCTTTAGGGCTTGGCGGTCACGCTCCATAAATATAATCTTTTTTGCACCCCGACTAAGTGCTTCTAGCCCGATAGAGCCGCTACCCGAGAAGAGTTCTACAAAAGTAGAGTCAATTATCTCAAACTGCAGAGTGTTAAAAAAGGACTCAAGCACTATCGCCTTTGAGCTTCTTGTAGTTGTTTTTGAGGGGAGTTTTAGAGTTTTGTTTTTAAATTTTCCCGATATTATTTTTTTATTTATTACTTTACTTTTCATAAAATGCGCGCACTGCTTTTAAAATATTTGCCTGATACTCTTTACTTAATTGTTCAATACGTTTTTCTAAAATTTCAAAATCAATAGTTTCCTCTTCTAAAACACTCTCTTTGGTCTCTGATATATTCATCTCTTTATATCTTTTTTCAAGCGCTAAAATCAGTTGAGACTTTGAAAAAGGTTTAACTAAATCCGCCTCTTTATCGCTTGAGATATAAAAACATCTCTCATCTTCAAAACATTTTGCATCCCTAATAAGAATATCACAATTTTTGACGGGAGTAAGGTACTTACCTAAAAATAGTTCTAATGACCTTTGCATTAAAGGGGATTTGCACTCAACGGCTACTCTCAAAACACTCCTTTGTTTTTTGATTGAAGTATAACACATCAATCATGTAAATATCTTTTAAGTGTATATCTCAAATCTTCATCCAAGTCGGCAATATTTAAAAGCATCCACTCCAGATAACCCCTGTCAACCATGCTTATCTCCTCAATATATCGACCGCTATATTTTCCAAAATCAAACTTTTGCATCACTACATATTTTTGCGTTAATTCAATTAATCTCTCTTTATCCTTTATCTCTAAGAGGTACTGGTAAAGAAGCTTGACAACAAGAGCGTCACCAAGTGCACTGTGTGCAACTATAGCAGTTTCATCTATGGAGCAAGCCAAAGCCTCTTTTTGCTCATGCCTATAGAGTTTTAACTCATATCTTAAAAACTGCAAAGAGAACTGCTCACACTCAGCAATAAGATGCTTTGTAACTCTAAGCGTATCAACTATTTTACCATGCCATGTAAACCCTGAGGCTTGAAGCATAGCAAGATCAAAGCCTGCCTTATGCGCAACTATTGTCGAGTTTTCATTATTAAACTCTTGTAGAAATCTCCATGCATTGCTCTGTTTTAGCATGGGCTTGCCTTTAATCATCTCATTTGTAATATGATTTATGCTTGAAGCTTTAGATGAGATTTTTTTACCTTCGTTTAGAAGTTCATATATTGAGGTAGTTTGAGTATTTTGAACTCCGATTATGCCTATAGAGCAGATTTTGTCGCTGCTGTCTAAGCCTGTTGTCTCTAAATCCAAAAATATCAACATGCAACAATCTTTATTTTGTCACATTTAGAACTCATGATGATAAATGAGAAGTATCCGCTTAGAAGTATGAAACCGTAGAGCCAGTAGATGTTAAACCACTCAAACACTCCACTGTATGATGTTAAAAGGTTTGTATAGATAAGTGCTAAAATCATAATAGAACCTACCAGCCACACTATTAACATGAGCCATTTTCTCCAAACTTTTACTAAATCCCCATAACCTATCTGCTCTATCTCGCTCTTACCGTCACATGTCAAAAGCTTAAGCTCAAAACCTCCCAAGCAGATATTAAAAATATATTTTAAGCCTCTAAAGAGAGTCAGCAGAATTGTTAAAGACCAAAAAATAGGGAACCAAAATAAAAAAATATCAAAAAGTGCACCGTAAACCTCACTACTAAGCTCTGGCATACCTCTATAAAAATATATAAATATAGTTACTAAAGATGAGAGAAGTGCAGCAAAAAAAATACTAAAAAATGTAAGGCGAGATGCCCATATAAGCCAAAGTAGAAGGTAGAATTTACTCATTTGCTTTAAAAGACTCCAGCATGGAGTAGTAGTGTTCAAGCGTCATAAAGCTCTTTTCAAACCTAAAACGGATAATAAACTCTACTATTTTGTTCTTTAACTTCTCATCAACGTTTTGAGCTTTTCCAAAGTAGCCCAAAGATATATTTTTACTCTTTACAACTGCTTCTTTATCGTAGCCAATTGCGAGTATCTGCATATACTTGTCTTTTTTAATCTCACCGAGATTTTCGCTAAGGAGTGAAGCTCCGGAGAGGTTTATTGCTTTAAAATTAAATAGGTCGCTAAAAACATCAACTTTCTCATTTATTCCAAGCTCATTATAGAGATTTTGCAAAAGAAGCAAATTATCTTTTCTAGCACGTTCATAACTAGAGATTTTATTTGTAATACTTTTTAATCTATCTAAAGCTGTACTCATCACTACTCCTAGCTCTACTTAAGTGATTATACCAAAAAGCAAAACTATTTTAGATACAATTTCACATTTAAAACAAAAAGATTATTATGGATTACTTACAGATTAAAAAAGTTGCCTCTCTAAGTGGAGAGATAAAAATTTCCGGTGCTAAAAATGCTTCCCTTCCGCTGATAGCTATGACAATATTAGCTAAAAACAGTGTAACTATAAAAAACCTTCCACATGTTGCGGATATAAATACTCTATTGAAGCTTCTCTCGAACTTAGGCGCGAAGTGTTCATCATCATGGAGCCAAGAAGAGAATGTAACAACAGTTGACACAACAACTCTGACTCAGACAAAAGCAACATATGACATAGTAAAAACTATGCGTGCATCTATCCTTGTTCTAGGTCCTATTTTAGCTAGGTTTGGGCATTGCGAAGTCTCACTTCCGGGAGGTTGTGCTATAGGACAACGTCCAGTTGATTTGCACTTAAAAGCACTAGAACAGATGGGCGCTATAATTAATATTGAAGCCGGTTATATACATGCAACTGCCCCGCAAGGTCTAAAGGGATGTGATATTATTTTTGACAAAATAACCGTTACGGGTACTGCAAATATAATAATGGCGGCAGCTCTTGCAGATGGAGTAACTACAATTACAAATGCAGCAAGAGAGCCTGAGGTCGTTCAACTTTGTGAGATTCTAAATAAGAACGGCATAAGGATAGAGGGAATTGCTACTGCTGTTTTAAAAATTCATGGAAGTGCCGGAAAACTTCTACATATTGATGAGTTTAATGTTATCCCTGATCGCATCGAAGCGGGAACTTATCTCTGTGCAGCTGCAATAACTAGGTCAGAGTTAACACTAAAAGATGTAAATGCCAAACACCTTGATGCTGTTTTATCTAAACTCCAAGAGATGGGAAGTAAATTTACAATAACTCAGAATAAGATAACTATACACCCCTCAGAAATTATAAAACCGGTCAAAATAGTAACCCAAGAGTATCCGGCATTTCCAACAGATATGCAGGCTCAATTTTTAGCACTAGCAACACAAGCAAATGGCACTTCTATCATAGAAGAGAGGCTTTTTGAAAACAGGTTTATGCATGTAAGCGAACTTCAACGAATGGGTGCAGATATAACACTAAATGCAAATATAGCAACCGTAAACGGAAGGTCAAAATTAAGCGGTACAGATGTTATGGCAACTGATTTAAGAGCCTCAAGTGCACTTGTTTTAGCTGGACTTGTTGCAGATGGGGTAACTGATGTACATCGTATTTATCATCTTGATAGAGGCTATGACTCTCTAGAGAAGAAACTTCAAAATGTTGGAGCAGATATAAAAAGACTTAAAGAGAAATAGTCTACAAAATAGTTAATCTTCAAAAATTATCATCTCATAGAGACTTTTTTTAGTTACTAACGCTTTATCACTAGAGACTGTTTGAGAGTTTTTAGCTTTTAAAACCTCATTTTTAAGATCTATGATATCTTGCTCCATATTATCAACATTCTCTTTTAATCTTAAAATGATATCAACCCCTGCCAAGTTTACCCCAAGTTCACGAGTCAACCTCAAAATCAACTTAATCCTATCTATATCTTTTTGAGAGTATAGCCTTATCCTACCATTTGATCTTGATGGAGTTATAAGATTTTCTCTCTCATACTGCCTTAGAGTTTGCGGATGTATATCTAAAACTTTCGCAACAATACTAATCAAATAAACAGGTTCGTCGTACGGATGTATCATCTTTTCTTCTCCTTAATTTTATTTTGCAGAAAATTACTGCTCATGAGCCTATATATCTTTAGGCAACTTCTCTTTCATTAATTCTATCAATTTTTCATCCAAATCTTCAACCTTTGGTAGAACTATATTGGCTTCAAGATATAAATCTCCACGCACTTTTGTCTTACGATTCATCGCACCCATCTCTTTTACGCGAAATCTCTGAGTGTTTTTAGTATTTTGTGGAATTTTTAATTTAATCTCTTTATCCAAAGTCTTTATAGAGACTTTATCGCCAAAAAGCGCCGCATAAAGAGGCAGATCAAACTTTTTAATCAAATCGTCATCTTCTCTAATATATTCCGGACTCGGAGCAACATTTATCTTTAAAAAGAGATCGCCTGCTCTTCCACCCTGCGCATGCCCTTTTCCTTTAACGCGCATCTTCTCACCGCTTTTCACGCCTGCCGGAATTTTAATGTCAAATCTATCCGCATTAATCGAAACAGAGTGTGAACCGCCTAAAATCGAGACACTAAAGGGTATAGTAACGCTTGTCTCTATATCAAGATTTGGCTGTTCTTGGTGCGAAAAACCGCCGCCGCCAAAACCTCTACTACTAAATCCGCCGCCGCCAAATCCACTGCTTCCAAATCCACCGCCGCCTGAGAACATACTTCTTAGGATTTCATCTAAATCAGCTTGCCCCCCACCGTAAGATTGCGAAAAGTCATGGAAATTCTGCCCGCCAAACATGTTATCCCCATGCATGTCATACTGCGCCTTCTTTTCTTTATCGCTTAAAATCTCATATGCGGCATTAATCTCTTTAAATTTATCTTCCGCATCTTTTTCTTTGTTTACGTCAGGATGATACTTTCTTGCTAATTTTCTGTACGCCTTTTTTATCTCTGCTTCACTTGCACCTTCAGAGATCTCTAATGTTTCGTATAAAGATTTACTCATTATTTTTTTCCTAAAATTTATATTACTGTTTATTTAAGCAAAATTATATCATAAGAGTTGAGTGGAAGTCAATCAACTTTATTGCACTCTTTTTAGCTTCTCTATTCTATCCTCAAGTGGAGGATGCGTACTAAAAAGTGCCACGAGCCCTTTACCATTAATTCCAAAAGCCTTTATTGACTCCGGAAGATGCGGCTTCTGCTTCGAGCGTGCAAGTGCTTGAAGCGCGGCTATCATATTATCACGAGTTGAGAGATATGCGCCTGCCTCATCAGCTCTATACTCTCTATACCTAGAAAAAGCCATCACTATCATCATGGCTAGCACACCCAATACTATCTCAGCTAAAATAGTTGCAACCATATAGCCGATGCCTACTCCTTCGCTTCTGTTTTTCAGAATTACTCTGTCAATCACATAGCCTATAATACGGGCAAAAAATACCACAAAAGTATTGACAACACCTTGCAGAAGGGTAAGAGTTACCATATCTCCGTTTGCAACGTGACCTATCTCGTGTCCAAGTACCGCCTCGACCTCTTTTTTATTCATGCTTCCTAAAAGCCCGCGGCTTACCGCAACTAAAGCATCATTTTTAAAAGCTCCTGTTGCAAAAGCGTTTGGACTCATATCTTCAAATATCGCTACTTCTGGCATCTTTATGCCGGCTTTTGCAGACATCTTGGCAACGCTCTCCATTAACCACAGCTCTTCCTGATTTGTTGGATTTATTATAACTCTCGCTCCCACCGCCATCTTGGCCATTTTTTTTGACATAAGAAGTGAGATTATTGAGCCTGTGAAGCCTACTACCAGAGAGAAAACAAAAAGAGAAACTAAATCCAGTCCGTTTTCATTTAAAAAATTGTTCAGTCCGAAAATATTGACAACAACACCTAAAACAATTATTATCCCCAAGTTTGTGAGCAAAAAAAGCCCTATTCTTTTAAACATTGTTTTCCCCTTTAAAATTTTAAGAATTTTAAGATATATAAGTAAATAATATGGTAGAATAATCTCAAAATTATTACATGGAGTTGCTATGAGGAAGATAATGTTTTTATTGGTTGTGGGGTTACTATTGAGCAGTACGGTTAATGCCGATAAAATTAAATATTATTCGGCTACAACTTCATTTGTAAAAGAGATGGGAAAAGATGGCACAGCATCATCAACATTTTATTATGCTCCTGCAACGGTCGTAAGTGCGGTCATCGAAACAGTATTAGCACCTAGTGTATGGTTTTGGAATTTATTTCAAGAAGAAGAAAGCAAAGAAAAATAATTTTTTAATATTCTTAAGAGAGTCTATGCTTTTTGCATACGCTTTGTTTGTCTTTAAAGAGTCAAGCAGAGTGCTTGACTTAGAGATATATTTAATGTAGAAAATGGCGAACTTCAGAGAAATACAAGCTCATGCCAAACTCGTTTGCAGCCTCTATAATCTCGTCATCACGGATACTTCCGCCTGGCTCTATTACGCTTTTTACGCCCGCTTCTGCAGCTGCATCTATGCTATCACGAAATGGAAAGAACGCTTCGCTTGCAAGTGCGGCACCCGTTACGTCAAGCCCCATCTCTTTAGCTTTTTTCAAGGCGCACTGTGAAGCATCAACACGGCTTGTCATGCCCATTCCAACTGCTACCATAGCAGAGTTTTTAACATATACAACGCAGTTTGATTTTGTAAGAGATGCCACTTTGTAAGCTATCTCCATATCTTTTTTCT